>CAZQCA010000091.1:0-12104 GCA_964591845.1 uncultured Nocardioides sp. | reverse complement strand
TCTCGATCCTGGGTCCTCCGGGCGACCTGCGGATCGACCCCGTGCTCGACCGGAGCTCGCCGATCGAGTGCTTCGCGCCGATGACGTCCGTGGCCCTGGTCCTGCTGGGCGACGACCTGCTCCCGTGACGACCCGCACGAGACGGCAGCGGTCGACGTCGGGTCCCCGTGCCTAGAGTGGCGTGGTCGGGACGGCGTCGAGGGAGCGGACATGGCGAGGACGGGCAAGGTCACCAAGGCGGCGGCGCGGGGCGCCAAGCTGGCGGTGAAGTACGGGCCCCAGGCCAAGATCGTGTGGGACAAGGGCGGCAAGCAGGCCACGCAGGCCGCGGTCAAGCGCGCGTCGAGCCTCAACTCCCGGCGCAAGGCCCTGGCGCACGCCAGCGGGGTCATCGACGGGTCGGTCCTCAAGATCGCGCCCACGGGGTCGACCGTCTATGTCGTGTTCTCGGGCGACCATCCGATCGCCAGCTATCCCGCCCAGGAGCTGCCCTACGCCGTGCTGCTGGCGCACGCCGACCTCGACCGGCGCGTCCGCCCCGAGGACGCACGCGGCCGGACGCCTCGCGGGCGGCTGCCCAAGGTGCTCGGCCGGGGTCGCTCCGACTGACAGACTGCGCCCCGTGAGGTCGCGGGAGCCCTGGAACGTCTTCGTCGAGGGCGACAACCTGGACGTGCTGGCGCACCTGCCGCGGTCGGCGTACGACCTGGTCTATCTGGACCCTCCCTACAACACCGGCAACGACTTCGCCTACCGCGACGACTTCCGGGGCGCGCGCGGCCGGCACGCCGCGTGGACCGACATGATGCGTCCCCGGCTGGAGGCGGTGCGGCGGGTGATGAGCCCGAGGTCGGCGATCTACGTCAGCATCGACGACCACGAGGTGGCCCACCTGCGGCTGCTGATGGACGAGGTGTTCGGCGAGGCGTCGTTCCTGGCGCAGGTGATCGCCAACCTCAACCCCAAGGGCCGGCAGCTCGGAGGTGGGTTCGCGACCAACCACGAGTACCTCCTGGTCTATGCGCTCGACCCGCGTGCGTGTGCCTTGCAGGCCTCCAGCGCGTCGCTGGTCGACCCCCGGGACTTCCCGCTGACCGAGCCCGACGGTCGCCGGCTGCGGCACCTGCCGCTGCGCAACACCAACAAGAAGTTCAACCCCGCGACCTCGGGCACCCTGCACTTCCCGGTGTGGGGCGACCCGGAGACCGGGCGGGTCGCGACGGAGCCGTTCGCGGGAGCGCGGGAGGTGCTGCCGGTGTTCGGCGACGGCAGTCCCGCGGTGTGGCGGTGGTCCCGCCCGCGGATCGAGGAGCGGCCCGCCGACCTCGTCTGCAAGGTCGTGCGCGGCCGGTCTGGTGAGCGGGTCGACGTGTTCCAGAAGGACTGGCTGCACGAGGGCCGCCGCAAGAAGCTGCGCACGATCTGGCTGGCCGAGGAGGTGGGCTCCACCGACACGGCCGTGGCGGAGCTGAAGGCGCTGGTGGGGCACGTCTTCGAGTCGCCCAAGCCGACCGGCCTCCTGCGGCGGGTGGTCGAGACGATGCCCGACGACGCCGTGGTCCTCGACCTCTTCGCCGGTAGTGGTACGACGGGGCACGCGACCGCGCTGGCGAACGCCGAGGACGGCGGGTCCCGGCAGTGCTGGTCGGTCAACTCGGCGGAGCCCACCAGGGAGGGGTCCAACGCCGCGCTGGCCGGGTACGCCACCGTCGCCGACATCACCCGGGCTCGGCTGGCAGCGGTCGCGCGGTCGGTCGGAGGAGGCTTCGAGGAGCGCCGCCTAGGTGACCTGTGAGCGGGGCCGCGGGTGTCAGGCTCCCGCGGCGCGCTCCAGAGCGGCGAGCTCCTCGTCGAGGTGGGTCAGCAGCCGCTGGAGACGCGGCACGGTGCGGCGGCAGCCGGTGAGGCCGAAGTCCATGTGGCCGGCGTACGACGTGCAGGTGATGTTGAGGGCCATCCCGTCGATCGGGATCGACAGGGGGTAGTTGCCGACCATCTCCGCGCCGTTGAAGTAGTGGGTGACCCGCGGGCCGGGGACGTTGCTGATGACCAGGTTGTAGGCGGGCCGGCCCACACCTCCCAGCTTGAGCAGCGACGGCAGGATGGCCGGGACCTGGCCGATCGCGCTCATCGCCACGATCTGCAGCGGAGTCATCTCGGCGAGCGTGCGCTTGCCGTCGCGCATCGACTCGCTCACCGACCGCAGCCGGTCGGCCGGGTCGTCGAGGTCGGTGCCGAGCTTGACCATCACCGCGCCGACGGCGTTGCCGCCCTCGGCCGACGCCGACCCCGACTGCTTGGCCTTGAGGCCGACCGGCACCATCGCGACCAGGGTGTGGTCGGGGAGCGCGCTCTGCTCGAGCAGATAGCTCCGGATCGCGCCGCTGCACATGGCGAGGACCACGTCGTTCATGGTGGTGCCGGTGGCGCGCGCCACCCCCTTGAGTCGCTCGAGCGGCCAGCTCTGCGCCGCGAACCTCCTCGATCCGGTGATCTGCTGGTTGAGGATCGTCTTGGGTGCATACAGCGACAGCGCCGAGGTCTCGTTGCGCAGGCTCCGCGACAGCGTCGTCCACAGCGCCTTGGGCAGGCCGGCCGCGTCGGCGGAGATCTCGAGCGCCCGGGCGGCCATCGAGACCGACACGGTCTCCATGCTCTGCTCGGCGTCCTCCTGGGCGCGGGCCGTCTTGGCGCGCGGCCTGGCGGCCCACGGCGGCGGCAGGTCGCGCGCGTCGGGGTCGGTGGTGAGGATGCTCTGGAGCAGGCGGTTGGCGGACACGCCGTCGACCAGGGCGTGGTGGAGCTTGGCGTACATCGCGACCCGTCCGTCGCGCAGGCCCTCGATCAGGTGCCACTCCCACAGCGGCCGCTCGGTGGCGAGCCGCGTGGAGTGGAGCCGAGACACCAGCTCGAGCAGCTCGCGCACGCGGCCGGGCTTGGGCAGCGCGCTGTGGCGCACGTGGTACTCGATGTCGAAGTCGTCGTCCTCGACCCAGACGTACTGGCCCCCGGTCTTGACCGACCGGTAGGGGTGCTTGCGGAACAGCGGCGCGACGTCGTGGGTGTCGCGCATCATCTCGAACAGGTCGCGGACGTAGTTGCGGCCCGCGTCCGGGGGCTTCTTGTAGAGCTGGAGACCGCCGACGTGCATCGGCACGCGGCGCGACTCAGCCAGCAGGAAGCCGAGCGCAGTCGGGTCCATGGGGGTCGCCACCCCTGGATCCTCCCGGCAGGATCAAGCCATGACAAGGCCGGCGCCCCAGCTCGAGCCGCGCGACGCGGCGCGGGTCCGGTGGGTGCTGCACGTCGACCTCGACCAGTTCATCGCGGCGGTCGAGATGCTGCGGCGTCCCGAGCTCGACGGCCTGCCGGTGGTCGTCGGCGGCCGGGGCGACCCGACCGAGCGCGGGGTGGTGTCCACGGCGTCGTACGCCGCGCGCGAGTTCGGCGTGCGCTCCGGGATGCCGTTGCGCACGGCGCTCAAGCGGTGCCCGGAGGCGGTCTTCCTGCCGGTCGACAAGCCGGCGTACGACGACGCCTCGGCGCGGGTGATGGCGACGCTGCGAGGGCTGTCGTGGGGTGGCGCGCCGGTCGTCGTGGAGGTGCTCGGGTGGGACGAGGCCTTCGTGGGTCCCGCGCCGGAGGTCGACCAGGCGACGCTGGAGCCGGTGGCGTTCGCGGGGGCCCTGCGGGCCGCCGTCCTCGAGACGACCGACCTGCACTGCTCGGTCGGGGTGGGCGACAACAAGCTGCGCGCCAAGATCGCCACCGACTTCGGCAAGCCGCGCGGGGTGTCGGTGCTGACCGGGGAGACGTGGTTCGACGTGATGGGGGAGCGGCCCACGACGGCGCTGTGGGGAGTCGGCTCCAAGACGGCCGCGAAGCTGAAGGCCCTCGGGATCGAGACGGTGTCCGAGCTGGCCGTCGCCGATGCGCGGATGCTGGCGGACGAGATCGGGCCCACCATGGGGCCGTGGTACCGGCGGCTCGGCCGAGGCGTCGGCGACGACACCGTCGATCCCACGCCGTGGGTGCCGCGCGCCCACGGCCGGGAGGAGACGTTCCAGGCCGATCTCGAGTCGCGGGCCGAGGTGGAGGCCGCGGTGCGACGGATCGCGGTCGCGGCGGTCGCCGACATCGACCGCGAGGGGCGGCCGGCGGCACGGGTGGGGATCAAGGTGCGCTTCCGACCGTTCTTCACCGTGAGCCGGAGTCTGACGCTGCCCGCGCCGACCGACGACCCGGGCGCCCTCGCGGCCGCCGCCGTGTCGCTGCTGGACCGGATCGAGGACCTGGCGCCCCGGGCCGCGGAGGGCGGGGAGGCGGTGGGGGACGCCGTGGGGGATGCCGTACGCCCGGTGAGGCTGCTCGGTGTCCGCCTGGAGATGACTCCGCCCGAGGGGTAGCTGCAGTCAACCACCGCGGCGGGGGAGGCCGCGGAGGATGGCCAGCCAGGAGGCGGCGGTGGCCGGGTCGAACGGCGGCTCGCGCCGGCGTACGTCGTCCAGCAGGGCGGCGCAGGTCGTGCGGGCGGTCGCGACCAGGTCGGGCGGGTAGCCGAAGGCCACCTGGTGCTGGGCGAACTCGTCCTCGTCGTCGACGAACACGGTGCCGTCGCCCCGGCGGATCACGTCGAGGTCCAGGTCGACGGTGTGGAGCGTCGCGCCGTCCCAGACGCCCGGGGTCGCCACGTCGACGTAGACCTCGATGTCGCCTCCCGTCGGGTCCACGGGCCGCCCGTCGGGCCAGAAGGTCGCCAGGAAGTGCCCCTCCGCGGGCACCAGCGTCACGTGGTCGTCGGAGGCGACGAACTCCGAGCCCGGCCGCGCGAACCGCGTCCCCGCCCGGAAGCCCACCCAGGTGCCGTGCTCGTCGTCACCCAGGAGTACCCCGTCGAACACCCAGTGCGGCCGCCCACCCCACTTCGTCGTGACGACGGTTATCCACCGTTCTGGAGATAGTCCAGTGTGTTTCGGTTGCTGAAACGGCTTATCCACAACAGAAGCTCACTGGACTATCTCGAGGGACGCAGCCGGCGCGCGCGGCGCGCGACGACGTCCTGGTAGCGCGAGCCCAGGAGCTTGGCGGCGTGGTGGACCAGGTGGGCGTCGACGCCGACCAGCACGCGGGCCTTGCCGGCGAGGACGCCCCTGAGGATGACCTCGGCCGCGTCGGCGGCGTCCATCCGCGCCAGCTGCTCGTCGAAGAGGCGGGCGTTCTCGGCCTGGTCGACGCCCGGCGCCGCCCGGGCGTTGCGCGCGATCGCGGTCCTGATGCCCCCCGGATGCACCACCGTGACGCCCACGGGCAGCCCCGCGACCAGCATCTCGGCGCGCAGCGCCTCGGAGAACCCGCGGACGGCGTACTTGGTCGCGTTGTAGGCGCCCTGTCCCGGCATCGAGACCAGCCCGAACAGCGAGGAGATGTTGACGACGTGCCCGTCGCCGCTGGCCACGAGATGGGGCAGGAACTCCTTGGTGCCGTGCACCACTCCCCAGAAGTTGATGCCGACGATCCAGTCCAGGTCGGGGTAGGACAGGTCAGCGATGTCACCCGACAGCGCGACGCCGGCGTTGTTGACCACCACGTCGACCCGGCCGAAGTGCGCCGCCACGTCCGAGGCGTACGCCGCCACGGCCGCCCGCTCGCTCACGTCGACCCGGTCCGTGCGGACCTCGCGGGCCCCGGCGCCCTCGGCCAGCCGGGCGGTCTCGGCGAGCCCCACCTCGTCGATGTCGGACAGGGCGAGGGAGGATCCCCGGCCCGCGCACGCGAGCGCCAGCGCGCGGCCGATCCCCGACGCCGCCCCGGTGATGACCACGACCTTGCCGTCGAGCGTCCTCATGCCGGCGACCCTACTGGCCGTCCGGCCGGCCGCCCGCTGCCCGCCCGGTCGCGCTAGGACGCGGCGGCGGTCTCGCGGCGCCGGAAGATCCACCACTTCATCGCGCTGAACCGCAGCAGCGTCACCACCAGGTTCGCCCCGGTCAGGGCGACCACCTCGATCACCGGATGGGGGGCCGGGGCGACCGCGTGCAGCGCCGTGAGGGAGCCACTGGTGAGCGCCAGCCCCATTCCGAAGACCAGCAGACCCTGCGCCTGGTGCCGCGCCGCGCCCGGCCCGCGGACGTCGAACGTGAAGCGCCGGTTCGCCGCCGTGTTCGCCACCGCCGTGATCAGCAGCGCGAGCACGTTCGCCGCCTGGGCGTCCGCCACCTGGCGCAGCAGCAGGAACAGCACGGCGTACGCCGCGGTGCTGAGCACGCCGACGCCGGCGAAGTAGACCAGCTGGCTGCCGGTGCGCCCGCTCGCACGCCCGCGGCCGAGCCGTCGGCGTACGTCCTCGAGTGGCACCCGGCCGGTCAGCAGCGACCAGCCCAGCCGGCGGATGCCGGCCAGGTCGTCGAGCGCGGTGCGCACGAGGTCGACCCGGGAGTCCGGGTCGTCGGACCAGTCGACCGGGACCTCATGGATGCGGAGCCCGGCCCGTTCGGCCAGCACCAGCAGCTCGGTGTCGAAGAACCACGTGTCGTCCTCGACCAGCGGCAGCAGGACCTGCGCCACGTCGCGCCGGAGGGCCTTGAAGCCGCACTGGGCGTCGGTGAACCGGGTGCGCAGCGCGCCGCGCAGCAGGGTGTTGTAGCCGCGCGAGATGAGCTCCCGCTTGGGGCCGCGCACCACCCTCGACCCGCGCGAGAGCCGGCTCCCGATCGCGATGTCGGAGTGCCCCGACAGCAGCGGCGCCACCAGCGGCAGCAGTGCGTTGAGGTCGGTCGACAGGTCGACGTCCATGTAGACCAGGACGTCGGCGTCGGAGGACGTCCACACCCGCTTGAGCGCCCGCCCGCGGCCCTTCTCGGGCAGGGTCACCACGCGGACCCGGTCGTCGCCGTGGGCGAGCCGATGGGCCACCAGCGGGGTGGCGTCGGTGGAGGCGTTGTCGGCGATGGTCACCCGCCACATCCACGGCAGCGTGTCCAGGTGGGCGGTCAGCGCGTCGATCGCGCGGGGCAGGGCCTCCTGCTCGTTGTGGACGGGGACCACGACCTCGATCTGGGTGGTGGCCGGCAGCGGCAGGGCCGCGCTCACGACGTCGTCCCCGTGGCCGAGGCGGCGGACGCGGTCAGGTCGTAGACGGTGATCCCGTCGACGGTCTGCGCCGCGAACGTCTCCTCGACCCAGGTGGCGATGTCGGACGACGTACCGCCGCCCGGTCCGAACCCGCCCGCTCCTCCCTGGCCGCCCGCGATGAAGTAGTGGATCTCGCCGGACGCGACGAGTGCCTGGAACTCCTCGAGCGTGGGGCTCGGGTCGCTCCCGTTGAAGCCGCCGATCGCCAGCACAGGCTGCTCGGTGGCGAGCTGGTAGCCCGAGGCGGTGTTGGAGCCGACCGCCGCGGCGACCCAGGTGTAGGAGTCGGCGTCCTGCTCCAGCAGGGCCGTGATCTCGCTGCCGGGCCGGCTCGCGTCCAGCAGCCCGCCGGCCGCCCCGCCGGTGCCGCCTCCGGGCAGGGCCCCGGTCGTCCCGCCGGTCGCAGCCCCGGGCGGCTGGGCCTGGCCGATGCCGCCGGGGGGCATTCCGGGTCCGCCGCCGAACCCGCCGCCGGGTCCGCCGCCGAACCCACCGCGACCCATGCCTCCCGCGACCGAGGGACCGGCCGAGGGGATCGAGCCGGTGTGTGGTGTGGCCGCAGTGGACAGGGAGTACGCCGCGGGGCCGGCGAGCGAGGCCACGACGGCGACGCTCGCCAGCGCGACTCCGACCCGCCGCGGCAGCCAGGCGAGTCCGACCAGGACGAGAGCGGCCACCAGTCCGCCGACCAGGACGGCGTACTTGAGCCAGGGGTGCCAGCCGGTGGCCCGGTCGAGCAGCACGAACGAGGTGACGGCGGTCGCGGCCGTCGCGACGGCGAGCACCGCGCCGGCCGCCGGAGACGTACGCCGGCGCCACAGCACCACGGCCCCGATGGCCGCAGTGGCTGCGACGGCGGGCGCCAGCGCCACGGAGTAGTAGGGGTGGAAGATGCCCGCCATCAGGCTGAACGTGAGCCCGGTCGCGAGCAGCCAGCCGAGCCAGACCACCAGCGCCGCCGACACCCGGCGATCCCGCCGGGACCACCACAGGCCGGCCGCGCCGAGCACGAGTGCGGCGGGCAGCAGCCAGGCGATCTGGCCGCCGTTCTCGGCGTTGAACAGCCGGCTCAGGCCCGTCTCGCCCCAGCCGCCCATGCCTCCGACCGAGCCGGTCTCGTCACCGGTCAGGCGACCCAGGCCGTTGTAGCCGAGGGCGAGCTCGAGGATCGAGTTGTCCTGGGACCCTCCGATGTAGGGGCGCGAGGCGGCGGGCCAGAGCTCGACGATCGCCACCCACCAGCCGCCCGCCAGCACCATGGCGCCGAACGCCACCAGCAGGTGGCCGAGCCTCCTCACCAGTGGGACGCCGGCCACCAGCAGGTAGGCGAGCGCCAGCGCGGGCAGCACCAGGAAGGCCTGGAGCATCTTGGCGAGGAAGGCCAACCCGACCAGGGCGCCGGCCAGCGCGAGCCATCGCGCCGGGCGTCCGTCAGGGTCCGCGGAGGCCTCGACGCCGCGCAACGTCGCCGCGGCCGACCCGATCAGCAGCAGCGTCAGCAGCGCGTCGGGGTTGTTGAAGCGGAACATCAGCACCGCCACCGGAGTCAGCGCCAGCGCCGCCCCGGCCAGCAGCCCGGCGCCCACCGACCCCGTCGTACGACGGACGGTGCGGTGCAGCAGCCAGACCGACGCGACGCCGAAGAGCGCCTGGGGCACGAGGATGCTCCACGAGGACAGCCCGAAGAGTCGCACGGACAGCGCCATCGGCCACAGCGCGAGCGGCGTCTTGTCGACGGTGATCGCGTTGGCGGCGTCGGAAGAGCCGAAGAAGAAGGCCTTCCAGGACTCCGAGCCGGCCTGGACGGCCGCCGAGTAGAAGGAGTTGGCCCAGCCCGACTCGCCCAGCCCCCAGAGGTAGAGCAGGGCGGTCGACACGAGCAGGCCGGCCACCGCGGGCCGCTCCCAGCGGGGTGATCCGCGGGTCGGGACCGGTGACGGCGCGGGGGTCGAGTCGGCGGAGTGGACGGGGGGCGCGAGAGTGGTCGAGGTGCTCACGGGGACCACGCTGCCGACGCGGTCTGTCGGGCCCGTGGGGCGCGGCTGTCAGTCTGCTGTGGACTCGACGATCCCCGGCAGCCGCACGGCCACGGTGGTGTCGCCGGGTGTGCTGGCGAGCTCGACGGAGCCGCCGTGGGCGACCGCGATCGCCTTGACCAGGGAGAGCCCCAGCCCGACGCCACCCTCGCCGTCCCGGGTGCGCGCCACGTCGCCGCGGGCGAACCGCTCGAAGGCCGCGGCGACGAGGTCGGTCGGGAAGCCGGGCCCGTCGTCGTGGACGGACAGCTCACCCACCCGTGCCCGGACGGTCACCGTGGTGCCGGCGGGGGTGTAGCGGCGGGCGTTGGTCAGCAGGTTGGTGACCACCTGGTGCAGGCGCAGCTCGTCGCCGGCGACCTCGAGGACCCGGTCGGGGAGGTCGAGTCGCCACTGGTGGTCGGGGGAGAGGACCCGGGCGTCCGATACCGCCTCCACGAGCAGCCGGGAGAGGTCGACGGTCGCCCGGTCGAGCGGCCGGCCGGCGTCGAGCCGGGCGAGCAGCAGCAGGTCCTCGACCAGGCTGGTCATCCTGCCGGACTCCGCCTCGATCTTGGACAGCGCGGTCTCGTTCACGGCCGCGTCGTCGGGCCGGCGCCGGGCCAGCTCGGTGTAGCCGGTGATCGTCGACAGGGGTGTGCGCAGCTCGTGGGAGGCGTCGGCCACGAACTGCCGCACCTGCTGCTCGCTGCGATGGCGCGCCTCCAGCGACGACTCGACGTGGGCCAGCATGGTGTTGAGTGCGGCGCCCACCTGGCCGACCTCGGTGCGCTCGTCGGTGAGGTGGTCCGGCACCCGGGTCGTGAGGTTGATGTCGCCGGTGGCCAGGGGCAGCACCGCCACCTCGTGTGCGGTCGCGGCCACCTCGCGCAACGGCCGCAGCTGGCGGCGTACGAGCGCGAGGCCGGCGGCCGCGGCGAGGAGTACGCCGGCCGCGGCGAGCAGCAGCCCGCGCGCGAGCAGGCTCGTCAGGGTGCGCGTGATCTCGCTGGAAGGCTGGCCGACCACGGCCCGTGACGCGCCCTGCCCGGGGAAGTCGCCGAGTCGGCTCACCACGTGGTACTCGCCGGCGTCGGGCAGGTCGACGACGTGCACCCGGCCGTCGGTCGCCACGCCAGCCAGCGCCTCGAGGTCGGCGCTGGACAGGTCGACCCGGTCGCCGTCGGAGTCGACCACCGAGCCGCTCGCTGTGCCGGCGACCGGGAGGATCGCCTGGAGCCCCGGGGCCCCGCCGAGGTCGCCGTCGTGCTCGCGCTCCTCGTACTCGTTGTCGTCCGGTCGGAAGCCGTCGAGCCGCGGGTCGATCGGACGGGTCGACAGCACCCTTTCGTCGAGCCGGGAGGTCAAGTAGCTGTTCATGGCGAACGTCGTGAGCGCCACGACCAGCAGGCTGACCAGCGCCACGAGGGCGACGACCGTCGCCACCAGGCGACCGGTGAGCGACCTCACGCCGGGTCCCCGTCGCCCCCCGCGGGCTTGAGCACGTAGCCCGCACCGCGCATCGTGTGGATCATCGGCTCCCTCCCGGCGTCGATCTTCTTGCGCAGGTAGGAGATGTAGAGCTCGACGACGTTGGCCTGGCCGCCGAAGTCGTAGTTCCAGACGCGGTCGAGGATCTGGGCCTTGCTGAGGACCCGCCGCGGGTTGCGCATCAGGAACCGCAGCAGCTCGAACTCGGTGGCCGTCAAGGCGACCTCGTCGCCGCCGCGGAACACCTCGTGCGAGTCCTCGTCGAGGCTGAGGTCTCCGACGGTCAGGACGTGCTCGTGGACGACGGCCTGCGCGCCGGCCCGACGCATGAGCGCCCGTAGCCGCGCGACGAGCTCCTCGAGCGAGAACGGCTTGGTGACGTAGTCGTCGCCACCGGCGGTGAGGCCTGCGACGCGGTCCTCGACCGAGTCGCGGGCGGTCAGGAACACGACGGGGACGCCGGGGTCGAACCCCCGCATCCGGCGCAGCACCTCCATGCCGTCGAAGTCGGGCAGCATCATGTCGAGGACCACGGCGTCGGGCTTGAACTCGCGCGCGGCGGCGACGGCCTTGGCGCCGGTCAGCGCCTGGTGGACCTCCCAGCCCTCGTAGCGAAGCGCCATCCCGATCAGCTCGGCGATGTTCTGCTCGTCGTCCACGACCAGCACCCGCAGCGGGGTGCCGTCGGCCCGGGTCATCTCCATGGCCCCAGCCTGCCGTCGGATCCTGTGCGTTGTCTGTGAGCGCTCTGTGGTGTCGGTGGGGAGATTCGTGGCGGATCGACAGCATCCTCACAGCATCGAGGCGCATCATGGCGCCATGAGCGAGCAGCAGCCACCCGAGGAGCAGCCGGCCGAGCAGGCCGCCGAGCAGGCCGGGCAGCCCGGCGAGCAGGAGCCCGCACCCGCCCAGCACCCGGCGTACGCCGCTCCGGCGGCCGCCACGGGACCGCGCTGGAGCGACCGGGTGCTCAGGCTTCCTGCGGTGATCGCCATCGCACTGGCCACGCTCCTCCTCGGTGGCCTCGTGGGCGGCCTGGGCGGCCTGGTCGTGGGTCGCGTCGTCGACCGGCACGACCGGTGGGACGGCCCGGGCTGGCACCACCGCGATGAAGGCTTCCGCGGCCCCGGCGGGTTCGACGGGCAGGGCGGGCCGGGTGGCGGGATGCAGCAGGACCGGCGTCCGGGCTGACCCCTCGGGGCCCGGAACCACATCGCGCCACCACCCGCCCGGGTGACACCATGGTCGGCGCCATGGCCGACCGCAGGACGCGTCCCCCGAGGGTGACCCCCGAGCCGCGTCCGCCGCTTCCCCCGGGCAGCATCAGCTACCCGCCCGAGCTGCCGGTCAGCCAGCGCCGAGACGACCTGGCAGCGGCGATCCGCGACCACCAGGTGGTGGTCGTCGCGGGCGAGACGGGGTCCGGCAAGACCACGCAGCTGCCCAAGATCTGCCTGGAGCTCGGCC
>CAZQCA010000090.1:0-12122 GCA_964591845.1 uncultured Nocardioides sp. | reverse complement strand
GTCTGAGTTACGCAAACAAGTCAACCCGGCCGCGAATTTTAACATTCCGGATGGTCGGGATCACCTTGTCGGGCTCGGTGGTCGCGAAGATGAAGCGCAGGTGGGGCGGCGGCTCCTCGACGAGCTTGAGCAGGGCGTTGAAGGCCTGCGTGGTGACCATGTGGGCCTCGTCGATGATGTAGACCTTGTAGCGGTCGCGCACCGGAGCGAAGAAGGCCTTCTCGCGCAGGTCACGGGCGTCGTCGACGCCGTTGTTGGAGGCGGCGTCGATCTCGATCACGTCGATCGAGCCCGGACCGCCGCGGGCGAGCTCGCGGCAGGAGTCGCACTCCCCACAGGGGTCGGCGACCGGCGCCCGCTCGCAGTTGAGGGACCGGGCGAGGATGCGCGCCGAGGTGGTCTTGCCGCAGCCGCGCGGGCCGGAGAAGAGGTAGGCGTGGTTGACCCGGTTGTTCGCGAGCGCGGCCCGCAGCGGCTCCGTGACGTGGTCCTGGCCGATGACCTCGGCGAACGTCTCGGGCCGATAGCGGCGGTAGAGCGCGAGGGGTGAGTCCACTCCTGAACCCTAACCACCCGTGCCGACCGTCGGTAGGCGCCGTCAACCGCCCCGGACGGGCGACCCGGGAGCCGGCAGGCTGCGCCAGTGGGTGACGATCCGCGCGGCCCCGTCGGGGCCGTCGTCGACGAAGTGGACGGCGTACGTCGGCGGCAGGTCGTAGGTGATCGTCGGGAACGGCTCGGCGTCCATCGAGACCGTCGACACTACGCCGCCGGGGATCAGCACCGGCAGCGGCCGCCGCATGGAGGCGAAGGTGAGGGCGCACGCGGAGTGGGCGTGGCCCACCAGCACGGCCACCACGTCGTCGTGCCGGTCGAGGACCTCGGCGAGACCCTCGGGGCGCTCGAGGCGGATCGGGTCCATCAGCCCCAGGTGGATGGTCTCGGGCGGGTGGTGGAGGCAGACCAGGGCGCGTTCCCCCGGGGCGCGGGCCGCGAGCTGCGCGTCGAGCCAGGCGAGGGTCTCCGGCGCCAGGACGCCGTGGTCTATGCGCTCCCCCGGCGGGGCCGGCACCATCGAGTCGAGCATCAGGAAGAGGTGGCCGGCCACCCGGTGCGCCTCGTCGGTGGGGCGGTCGGGCGGCAGCCCGCGCATCGCGGCGTACGCCGGCCGCACGTCGTGGTTGCCGATGCACAGCAGCATCGGCGCCGGACCCCGCCACTCGCCCAGCACGGCGGCGGCCTCGGCGTACTCCTCGGGGGTGCCGTGGTCGGCGATGTCCCCGGTGACCAGCACGACGTCGACGGGCGGATCGAGGCTGGCGAGGTGGTCGAGCACGCGACGCGCCCGCCCCACCGGGTCGCCCTTGCCGCCGAAGTGGGTGTCGCTCAGGTGCGCGATGACCAGCACGGGACCATCGTGCCCCAGGCGCCGCTCGTGCGCCGCCAGCGCCACCGGCCCCGGGGGGTCGTGTGCCTCAGCCGTCCTACTGTGAGCGTGGGCCGGGCACACGACCCGGAAAGACAGAGGCCCCCCGCGCACCCGACAGAGCTCGCTTACCCTTGCTGCCTTCCGGCCCTGGGGGAGTTCGGCAAGATGTCGCCGCACGGGGGGTTGGCGCCGAGTCTAGGTGAGCCCCGGCGTACGTCGCCAACCGGCGCCGGCCCGCAGGAGCCGCCCCTCCGGAAGATTTCGCGGCCCGCCGCGCGGGCGGGTACCCTCCTCTGCGGAGGATTCGCCTAGTGGCCTATGGCGCTCGCTTGGAAAGCGGGTTGGGTTAACAGCCCTCGCGGGTTCGAATCCCGCATCCTCCGCCACGTGTCCACGGCCGACCGCTCTCAGGCCAACGGGCGCCCGTGAGCACGGCCCCGACGCCGGGATGACCTTGCTCCTCCGCGCCGGCAGGCACCCTGCCCGACAGGGGGCCGGCGATCACTAAGCCCGCCAGCAGCAGGCTCGCGAGGGCCACTCCGCCGACCAGCACCCGGCCCGGCCGCACAGGCTCGACCTCGTGGCCGCCCTGAGCACCCGAGACGAACGCCGTCACCAGGCGGCGCCGCGAGTATGAGTGCGCCTCGACCAGGTCGCGCGTGGTCGCCACGGGCTCAGCCCCGCACCGCGGAAACCGCGCCGGCCGCCACCAGGAGCGTGGGAAGCAGAGCGAGCAGGGCCACGACCTCGGCGGCGTCTGCGAGCCGGCCCCACCGCACGGACCCGGGGACCCGGGTGATGCCGGCGGCGAGCACGAGGCTCCCCGCGGCCGCGAGCGCGACCGCAGCCGAGGCACGCCAGCCGGGGTGGAACCACAGCACCGACGCCGCCCCGGTCACCAGACCGGCGATGCCCGACGCCAGCCCGACGAGCACGGTCGCGTGGGTGCGGTGGTGCCGGGTGCGCAGGGTCACCGCGGCGCAGCACAGCAGCGCCAGCACTGCGCCCGCGACACCCAGCGACACGACGTACGGCGTGGCCAGCACGAGCAGCAGACCGACCGAGCAGTAGAGGCCCACCAGGAGGTCGTGGGCGAACCTGGCGTCGACGACGATGCGGTCGAGCGCGATCGGGTCGGGACGGGCGTGGACGTCATCGGACGAGTGAGGCTCGTCCACACGCACCCCCGTCGCGCTCAGGGCCAGCCCGGGGAAGGCGCTCCCCGCCGCCACCACCAGCGTCAGCGTCGTGGCCATCACGACCTCGGGCTCGAGGCCGCCCAGGGCGACCGCCAGGCCGGCCGAGAGGAGGAGCGCGCCGAGCACGACCGCCGGGAGCGCAAGCGCGCGTCCGACGCGGAGCCCGACCAGCGCCCCGAGCCCGACGAGCAGCACTCCGGCGCCGGCACCGGCCGCCGGGGGACCGAGGAGGCTGCCGGCGTCGGCGAGCACCGTCCCGGCAGCGGCTGCGTAGCCCGCCGCCACCCAGGTCAGGGCGACTCCTGTCTCGTGCTCGCCATGGACCCGGGAGAGCACGACTCCGCCCACCGCGAGCAGCCCGGCCGCCAGGGCGGCTCCCGCGCCCGCCTCCCTCGAGGCGTCCAGCAGGAGGGCCGTGGCGCCGAGAGCCAGCAACAGGGCTGCCGCCACGAGCGCCGCACGCCGACCAGCCGCAGGCGTCCACGGCTGGAGGGCGCACTCGACCGCGTCGGTCATCGCCTCGACCACGTCGTCGTAGAGCCGCGAGGGCTCGTCGTCGATCTTGCTCGAGAGCGTGAGCAGGCCCCCGTCCTCGACGCCTTGGGCGATCAGCCCGCCGTCGCCGGCGAGCTCACGACCGTCGGTGGTCACGACGCGGTAGCCGGCGTGGACGCTGAAAGGGTCGAGCAGGCCCACGCTCCGCGCCAGCTCGGGAAGGATCTCCGCCAGCGGGACGGCTCCCGGGAGCACGAGGTCGACCCGGCGCGTCCCGGAGGCCACGGTCACGCGCACGAGGCTGGAGACGGCGGGCCCCTGACTCATTGCGCGCTATGACCTCTCCCTCGCACCCCGTGGACACGGGGAGCGTAGTGACGTACGCCGGCGCGCTCGGCCGTCGTCAACAGGCACGGTCGAGGACGCCCGGAGTCAGCCGCCGAACGAACCGGCTCCGCGGCGGTCGGCCGCGAGGTAGTCGGCGTTGGACTGCTGCACCGTGGCCGAGGTCCGGGCCAGTACTGAGGTCATCGTGGCCATCGCGGCGTCCCACTGCGCCTGGGCTGCGGCGTAGGACTGCTGCGCGTGCCCCGACCAGTCGCTGCGCAGCGGCTCGAGGTCGGCCTCCAGCCGGCGCAGGCGGTCGTCGATCGCCTTCACGGCTGCCGCCAGGTCGTGGGCGGCCTGGTCGAGGCCGCCGTGGTCGACACGAAGCTCACCGGTCATCGTGGGTCTCCCTTGAAGGTCTGAGGTGGACGGGTCAGCGCTGCTCGAGCCGGCCCTGAAGCCGGGCCATGGTGGACGACTGCGCGTCGTCGGTGCGCATGAAGTCGTGCTCAGTCGACCGCAAGGACGACTCGAGCCCGTCGAGCGCGCGCGTGATCACCCGGTGCCTCTCGGTCCAGGCGGCCTGCAGCGACTGGAAGGCGCCACCACCGGCGCCGACCCACTGACCCGCCATCCCGGTGATCTGTCCGTCGAGCCTGCTGCCGAGCGAGTCGAGGTCGCTCCTGGCGTCGGCCACGAGTCCTGCAGCCCGCGACAGCGTGTTCGCGCCCTGGCCCATCTGGTTCCCGCCGTGCGACATGGTCGCCTCCCCCTTCCGCGGCACCGCCGCAGCAGTCGCGCCGACCTGAGGATCGTCGTCGACTCCACGGGTCTACCCCAGGGACTCACCCGCTAAACCTCGCCGCCCGTCCCTCCACAGCTCGCGGACGAGAAGCCCTGTGGATCGGATCGGTGAGTCGGCGCGGAGGCGGCTACCGTGCCCGAGCCGGCACGCCGCCGCGCCGAGAGACGCTCGACACCCGGGAGCCCACCACGCCGACTCCGCCCATCCCGACGCCCCCGTCCACGGCTGCCACGCCGACTCCGGCGCTGCCGAGAGGGTGCCGACCGGGCCGGCCGGAGATGCCGTTCGGCCGCCTGGTGCTGCGGCCTCCCCCGGAGATCGAGCCCCACGACGGGGCCGGGAGCCTGCTGGTGAACGCCATCCCGATGCTCGGCTCCGCCGGGTCCGTCGTGCTGGTGGCCACCGTGAGCCAGCCCCAGGCCGAGCGCCGCGGCCTCCTCGCTGCGGGCATGTTCCTCCTCGCGACCCTCGTCTTCGTCCTGGTCCAGATCGACCGACAGCGCGAGCGGCGGCGCCAGCAGGTGACCGCCACGCGCACGGCGTACCTCCGCTACCTCCAGGCGGTGCGCCAGGCCGCGCGCGAGGCGGGGGAGCAGCAGTGCCGGGCCCTCACCTGGGACCACCCTGAGCCCGCTTCCCTGCCCGGGCTCGCCGCGGAGCGCTCGCGGGTGTGGGAGCGCACCGCGGCCGAGCCGGCGTTCCTGCACGTGCGCTACGGCGTCCGCCCCCAGCCCCTGGCGCTCGAGCTGGCTCTCCCCGACGACGCACCCCTCGACCAGCTCGACCCCGTGGCGGCCTCGGCCGTCCACCGGCTGGTCGTCGTCCACGGCGTGCAGCCCGAGCTCCCCGCCAGCATCGACCTGCGCGCCTTCGACCGCGTGGAGGTCTGTGGCGACGGAGACCGCGCGCGCGGCCTGGCGCGGGCGCTGGTCTGCTCGGCCACCGCCTTCCACCCCCCCGGCCACCTCGTCGTCGCCGTCCTGGCGTCGGAGCGCAATCTCGTGCACTGGGACTGGCTGAAGTGGCTGCCCCACGCCGCCAGCGGCCGGCAGACCGACGCCGCGGGGCCCGCACGCATGGTCACCACGTCGCTCGGCGAGCTGTCGGCACTCCTGCCCGCCGACCTGCCCGACCGCCCCCGACTCGGGGCCGACGACCGGCCCGCGACACCGCATCTCCTGCTCGTGACCGACGGAGCCGAGCTGCCGCCCGGCAACCACGTCGTGCCTCTCGACGGACTGCACGGCGTTACCGTGCTCGACCTGCCCGAGCGGTGGGACGAGCTCGACTCGCCGACCTCGCTGCGGCTCCGGCTCGATGCCGCGCCCCTCGACGAGGGGGCCGCGCCGATGCTCGCCCTGCGGGCGCGCGAGGACCCCGTCCGCGCGTACGCCGACCAGTGCACGCTCGCGACCGCCGAGGCCTTCGCGCGGCGCCTGGCTCCGCTCCAGACCGTCGCCAGCAGCGCCCCCGAGCCCTCCGCCGGAGAGGACCTCAGCGGACCCGTGGACCTCATGGAGCTGCTGGGCCTCGGCGACGTCTCGTCGTTCGACCCGGCGTCGGCCTGGCGGGCCCGCCCCGCGCGCGACCGGCTGCGGGTGCCGATCGGCGTCGGCGACGACGGCGGCGTCGTACCGCTGGACCTGAAGGAGTCGGCCCAGCAGGGCATGGGCCCACACGGGCTGGTGATCGGCGCGACCGGGTCGGGCAAGTCGGAGTTCCTGCGCGCGCTGGTGCTCGGCCTGGCGCTCACCCACTCCTCGGAGCAGCTCAACCTGGTGCTGGTCGACTTCAAGGGCGGCGCGACGTTCGCGGGCATGTCCGAGCTGCCGCACGTCTCGGCGGTGATCACCAACCTGGCCCAGGAGCTCACGCTCGTCGACCGCATGCAGGACGCCCTGTCGGGCGAGATGGTGCGCCGCCAGGAGCTGCTGCGCGACGCGGGCAACTTCGCGTCCGTGCGTGACTACGAGAAGGCGCGGATGGCCGGCGAGCCCCTGAGCCCGCTGCCGTCGCTGCTGATCGTCGTCGACGAGTTCTCCGAGATGCTCTCCGCCAAGCCTGAGTTCATCGACCTCTTCGTGGGGATCGGCCGGCTCGGGCGCTCGCTCGGGCTCCACCTGCTGCTGGCCTCGCAGCGGCTCGAGGAGGGACGGCTGCGGGGGTTGGAGTCGCACCTGTCCTACAGGGTCGGCCTGCGCACGTTCAGCGCCGGTGAGTCGCGCGAGGTGCTGGGGGTGCCCGACGCCTACGAGCTGCCGCCGGTGCCGGGCCTGGGCTACCTCAAGCCCGACCAGTCGACGCTGGTGCGCTTCAAGGCGGCCTACGTCTCCGGGCCGCCGGCCAGCCGCGAGCGCACCCGACACGACCCGGGCGCTCCCGCTCGCGGCATCGTGCCCTTCACCATCTCGCCCGTGCGGCTGCCGGAGGCCGCCGACCCGGTGCCCGAGCCGGCACCCGCACCGACGCCGACCCGCGCCGACGACCAGGAGTCGTTGCTCGACCGGGCGGTCGCCCGCATGGTCGGTCGCGGCCCGGAGGCCCACCAGGTGTGGCTGCCTCCCCTGGACGTCCCCGACACGCTCGACCGGCTCTTCGCCGACCTCGCGGTCGACCCCGAGCGGGGGCTGACGTCGGCGCGCTGGCGTGCCCACGGCGGGCTGGTGGTGCCGCTGGGCACCGTCGACCGGCCCCGCGAGCAGCGACGCGAGGTGCTGTCGGTCGACCTGGCCGGGTCGGCCGGACACGTGGCCGTCGTCGGCGGTCCGCGCAGCGGCAAGAGCACCCTGCTCCGCACGCTCGTCGGCAGCCTCGCGCTGACGACGACGCCGCGGGAGGCGCAGTTCCTCGTGCTCGACTTCGGGGGTGGCACCTTCGCCCCGCTGGCCGGGCTCCCGCACGTCTCCGGCGTCGGCACGCGCGCCGAGCCGGACGTCGTACGCCGGATCCTGGCGGAGGTGAAGGGCGTCGTCGACCGTCGGGAGACCTACTTCCGCTCCCAGGGCATCGACTCGATCGAGACCTACCGCGCCCGGCGCGCCGCCGGGAGGGCGGACGACGGCTGGGGCGACGTCTTCCTCGTGGTCGACGGATGGGCGACGCTGCGCGCCGACTTCGACGACCTGGAGATGGAGCTCCAGCAGCTGGCCACCCGGGGCCTCACCTTCGGCCTCCACGTGCTCGCGGGGGCCGCCCGGTGGGCTGACTTCCGGGCGGCCGTGCGCGACCTCTTCGGGACCCGTCTCGAGCTCCGGCTCGGCGACCCGATGGACTCCGAGATCGACCGCAGGATCGCCGCACTGGTGCCCCCCGGTCGGCCCGGACGGGGGCTGATGCAGGGCAAGCTGCACTTCCTCGCAGCCCTCCCCCGCGTCGACGGCGACGCTCGAGCCGCGTCCCTCGGCGACGGCGTCGAGGACCTGGTGTCACGGGTCTCCACCGGCTGGCGCGGACCCGCGGGGCCGAAGCTGCGGCTGCTCCCGAGTCGGGCCACGCTCGAGGAGGTGCGCGCCCAGGCGACGGCCGCGGGGCTCGCCGAGCGGCTGCTGCTGCTCGGCGTCGACGAGCGCGAGCTCGCGCCGGTCGGGCTGGACGCCGACCTCGAGCCGCATCTGCTGGTCTTCGGAGACGGCCGGTCCGGCAAGAGCTCGTTGCTGCGCACCTACGTGCGCGAGGTGATGCGCTCGCGCGAGGCCAAGCGGGCGCAGATCGTGGTCGTGGACTATCGCCGGTCCCTGCTGGGCGAGGTGCCCGACGACTACCTCCTGCACTACCTCACCTCCGCCGCGCAGGCCACGCCCGCGCTGCGCGAGCTGTCGGCGTACCTCGAGAACAGGCTGCCCGGCCCCGACGTCACCCCCGAGCAGCTGCGGCAGCGGTCGTGGTGGACCGGGGCCGAGGTGTTCGTCGTCGTCGACGACTACGACCTGGTCGCCACCCAGCAGGGGTCGCCGGTCCAGTCGCTGCAGCCGCTGATGGCGCAGGCGCGCGACGTCGGCCTCCACCTCGTCGTCGCACGGCGCTCGGGGGGCGCGTCGCGGGCGATGTACGAGCCGGTGCTGCAGTCGATGCGCGACCTGGCGATGCCCGGAGTGCTGCTGTCGGGCAGCCCCGAGGAGGGCCCGCTGCTCGGCGGGGTCAAGCCGGCCCCCGCGCCGCCGGGCCGCGGACGGCTGGTGACCCGCGACCGCGGGGTCGAGGTCGTGCAGACGGCGTGGAGCGACCCGTCGGTGTGACGCCTCGGCGTCAGACCCGGCGTACGTCGAGCGAGGCGATCGTGTCGGGGTCGCCCAGCAGCTCGATCTGCGTGATCCGGTCCCCCTCGACCGTGAAGGAGAAGACCACCGCGGGGGCGCCGCGATGCCACCAGGCGACGGCGGGGTAGCCCTCGGACTCGACCTCGAAGGCGGCCTTGGCGCCCCCGGCGAACCGGCGGGCGACGGCGTCGGCGCCGTCGTAGCGGGCGGGCCCGCCCATCGCGACGACCGCGGGGTCGGCCACGATCGTGGCGTCCGGGTCGAGCAGCTCGATCAGCCGCGCGAAGTCACCCTCACGGGAGGCGGCCAGGAACGCCGTGACCACCTCGCCGTGGCGGCGGCGGTCCTCCGCGACCGTGTCGGGAGCCTGCACCCGCCGCCGGCCGCGGCTGGCCAGCTGGCGCACGGCCGCCGGACTGCGACCCAGGATCTCGGCGATCTCCTCGAACGGCGTCGCGAAGAGGTCGTGGAGGACGAACGCCAGGCGCTCGGCGGGGTTCATCGCCTCGAGGACGACCAGCATGGCCAGGCCCACCGAGTCGGCGAGCTCGGCCTCGTGGGCCGGCTGCTCCTCGACAGGGGCGACGACCTCGTGGTCGCCGAGATCGTCGGGCAGCGGGCGCCGCCGCCGGCTGCGCAGCAGGTCGAGGCAGGTGCGGCCGACCACCGTGGTGAGCCATCCCGCGGGGTTGTCGATGTCGTGCGCGGGCGCCGCGTCGACCTTGAGCCACGCCTCCTGGAGCGCGTCGTCGGCGTCGGTCGCGGAGCCGAGCATGCGGACGGCCAGCGCGTGCAGCCGCGGCCGCTCCCGCTCGAACGCGGCGGTCAGGTCACTGCTGTGGTCACCGCTGTGGTCACTCATCGGGGCCTCCGGTCAGCTGCTCGGCGATGCGGTCGTCGTACCCCGTATGACGCCGCTGCCCCCGCAGGTGTGACGGAGTGACGCGAGATTCGATAGTCCAGTGAGTTTCAGTTGTGGAAAAGGCGATGTGGCAACGGAAACTCACTGGACTACCCCGAAAACCTGTGGACAACGGGTCAGTAGGACTTGGGGAGGCCCAGGGAGTGCATGGCGACGTAGTTGAGGATCATCTCCCGCGAGACGGGGGCGATCCGGCCGGCGCGGGAGGCCACGATCAGGCCGGCCATGCCGTACTCCTGGGTGATGCCGTTGCCGCCGTGGGTCTGCACCGACGCATCCACGGCGTGGCAGCCGGCCTCCGCGGCGGCGTACTTCGCGATGTTGGCCGCCTCGCCCGCAGCGGCGTCGTCACCGGCGTCATAGAGCGCGGCCGCCTTCTGGGTCATCAGGCGGGCCAGCTCCACCTCGATGTGGGCCTGCGCCAGCGGGTGCGCCACCGCCTGGTGCGCCCCGATCGGAGCCCCGAACACCTCCCTCTCCATGGCGTACGCCGTGGCGCGCGACAGCGCGAAGCGGCCCAGGCCGGTCGAGAACGAGGCCGCCATGATGCGCTCCGGGTTGAGCCCCGCGAAGAGCTGCGCCAGCCCCGCGTCGGGGTCCCCCACGAGCGCGTCCGCCGGCAGCCGCACGTCGTCCAGGAACACCTGGAACTGCTTCTCCGGCGAGACCGTCTCCATCGGGATCTCGTGGAACTCGAGCCCAGCGGCTCCCGTAGGGACGACGAACAGACACGGCTTGAGCCGGCCGGTGCGCTCGTCCTCGGTGCGCGCGACCACGAGCACGTGGGCCGCCTCGTCCATCCCCGAGATGTAGATCTTGCGACCGGTCAGCAGCCAGCCGTCGCCGTCCCGCCGAGCCGTCGTCGTGATGTTGTGGGTGTTCGTCCCCGCGTCGGGCTCGGTGATCGCGAACGCCATCGTGGCCGTGCCGTCGGCCAGGCCGGGGAGCCAGCGCCGCTTCTGCTCGTCGGTGCCGAAGCGACTGATGACGGTCCCGCAGATCGCCGGCGAGACCACCATCATCAGCAGCGGGCAGCCCTGCGCCGCCAGCTCCTCGCACACCGCGGCGATGTCGCCGATGCCGCCACCGCCGCCGCCGTACTCCTCGGGGATGTTGATGCCGAGATAGCCGGCCTTGCCGATCTCGAGCCAGAGGTCGGTGGTCTTGCCGCCGGAGCGCGCCTGGGTCGTGAAGTACTCGCGGCCGTAGCCGGACGCCAGCCTGGCCACCTCCCGACGCAGGTCGCGCCGCTCCTCGGACTCGACGAACGAGGACTGGGTCATGGCTCTTCTCCTTGTGTGTGAGGCGTGACGACGGCGAGCAGGTCGCCGGCCGCCACCTGTCGACCCGCTGGGACGTGGACTTCCACGGTGCCCGGCTCGGGCGCGGTGACCGTGTGCTGCATCTTCATGGCCTCGAGGACGAGCACCGGCTGGCCCGCCTCGACCGTCCCGCCCGACTCGGCGACCACCGACACCACGACCCCGGGCATGGGGGCGAGCAGGCTGCCGGTGGCGTGCTGGGCGCTGGGGTCGCTGAACCGGGGCAGCACGAGCACGGCGGTGGACCCATCGGGCCCGTCCACGAAGACGCGGCGCGGGCGCCCCGGCGACGTCGACTCGACGAGTCCACCCGCGTGCACGGTGCGGCCCTCGTGCGTGATCGCGATCCGCCAGCCGTCACCGTCGGCGGTGGCCTCGGCCCGGCCCAGCCCGGGGAACTCGGGGGGCCAGCCCCGCCAGCCGACCTCGTGCTCCTCCCCGGCCAGCTCCAGCCGCACGGTGTGCGGCCCGCTCGTCACGTTGCGCCAGCCCGGCGTGACACCGCCCTGGGTCGTACGCCGCGCCGCGACGTCGGCCAGATGCGCCGCCGCGGCAGCCATCAGGACGACCGGGCCGGCGGCCGGCGGCGGCACCGCGATCTCGTCGAGCAGCGCCGTGGACACCTCCCCGCGCACGAATCTCTCGTCGGCGAGGACCGCCAGGAGCTGGTCGCGGTTGGTGGTGACGCCGTGGATGCGGGCCCGGCGAAGGGCCCCGGCCAACCGGCGGACCGCCTGCTCCCGGCTCGGCGCCCACGAGACCACCTTCGCGACCATGGCGTCGTAGTGGGCCGACACCTGGTCACCCGAGGTGAAGCTCGCGTCCAGCCGGACCCCGCCGTCCGACAGCGACCCGAAGGCGACGTCGTGGGGCAGGTCGAACGCGACCAGGCGCCCGGTCTGCGGCAGGTAGGCCGCCGACGGGTCCTCGGCATAGAGGCGCACCTCGACCGCGTGGCCCGTCGGCTCGCCGACGGACGCCGCGACGTCGGCGCCCTCGGCGATGCGGATCTGCTCGGCGACCAGGTCCACGTGGTGGGTCAGCTCGGTGACGGGGTGCTCCACCAGGAGGCGGGTGTTCATCTCTAGGAAGTACGCCGCGTCGCGGGCGCCGTCGTAGAGGAACTCGACCGTCCCCGCGCCGAGGTAGCCGACCGCGGCGGCCGCCGCCCGCGCCGCCTCGTGGAGCAGCCCGCGGGTGGGCCCGGGCAGGCCGGGCGCCGGCGTCTCCTCGACCACCTTCTGGTGGCGTCGCTGGAGGGAGCAGTCGCGCTCCCCCAGGACCTGGATCGTGGACGGGAAGCCGAGCACCTGCACCTCGACGTGCCGCGCGCGCTCGACGTAGGGCTCGACGAAGACCGTGCCGTC
>CAZQCA010000089.1:0-12205 GCA_964591845.1 uncultured Nocardioides sp. | reverse complement strand
GAACGTCGCGATCACCCGGCCGCTCGCCAGGTGGCGGGCGAATCCGCTCACGCGCTCTTCTCCATGGTCGCCCACAGGCCGTACTCGTGCATGGCCTGCACGTCGCGCTCCATCTCCTCGCGAGAGCCGCTGCTCACGACCGACTTGCCGTCGTGGTGCACCTCGAGCATCAGCTTCTCGGCCTTGGCCTGGTCGTAGCCGAAGTACTTCTGGAAGACGAACGCCACGTAGGACATCAGGTTGACCGGGTCGTTCCACACCAGGGTCACCCAGGGCCGGCCGAGGACGACGATCTCGTCCGGGCTCAGGTCCGGGTCGACCTCGACGGGACTGGCGGCGGACACGTCCACCATGGTGGCACACGGCGGGCCCGATCCCCGGACCTCTAGCCTGGTGCCGTGACTGCTGGTGGATCGACCGCGCTGCTCACCGACCACTACGAGCTGACCATGCTCCAGGCCGCCCTCGAGGGCGGCACCGCCCAGCGCCGCTCGGTGTTCGAGCTGTTCCCGCGGCGGCTGCCCGAGGGCCGTCGCTACGGCGTGGTCGCGGGCGTCGGCCGGGCCCTGGACGCCCTCGAGGACTTCCGCTTCGACGACGCCGCGCTGGGCGTGGTGCGCGACGGGCACGTCGTCGACGAGCAGACGCTGGCGTGGCTGGCCGACTACCGCTTCACCGGAGACATCTGGGGCTATGCCGAGGGTGAGATCTACTTCCCGTTCTCCCCGCTGCTCGTCGTCGAGGGCACGTTCGCCGAGGCAGTGCTCCTCGAGACGCTGCTGCTGTCGATCTACAACCACGACTCGGCGATCGCCTCGGCGGCCTCCCGGATGACGACGGCCGCCGGTCACCGCCCGTGCATCGAGATGGGCTCGCGGCGCACCCACGAGGAGGCCGCGGTGGCGGCGGCCCGGGCGGCGTACGTCGCGGGGTTCGCCTCGACCTCCAACCTGGCCGCCCGGCAGCGGTACGGCGTCCCGACGGCGGGCACCAGCGCCCACAGCTTCACGCTCCTGCACGACACGGAGGCGGACGCGTTCCGGGCGCAGGTGAGCTCGCTCGGACGGGGCACCACGCTGCTGGTGGACACCTACGACATCGCCGAGGCGGTGCGGCTGGCCGTCGAGATCGCCGGGCCTGAGCTCGGCGCCGTCCGCATCGACTCCGGCGACCTGGGCGTGCTGGCCGTCCGGGTGCGGCAGCAGCTCGACGAGCTGGGCGCCACCGGGACCCGCATCCTCGTCACCAGCGACCTCGACGAGTTCGCGATCGCCGCGCTGCGTGCCGCGCCGGTCGACGGCTACGGCGTCGGCACCCAGCTGGTCACCGGCTCGGGCCACCCGACCTGCGGCTTCGTCTACAAGCTGGTCTCCCGCGAGGGCAGCGACGGCACCATGGAGCCGGTCGCCAAGAAGTCGACCGACAAGATCAGCGTGGGCGGGCGGAAGTTCGCGCTGCGCCGCCGCAACGCGCTGGGCGAGGCCGAGGCCGAGGTGGTCGGCATCGGCACCCCGCCCACCGACGACGGCGACGACCGGCCGCTGCTGGTGCCGCTCGTGCGCGACGGCGAGGTCGTCGGCCGCGAGTCGCTCGACGACGCTCGTGCGCGACACCTCACCGCGCGCGAGGAGCTCCCGGTGGCGGCCCGGCAGATGATGAAGGGCGAGCCCGTCATCGAGACCCTGCACCTGGGTGGCTGAGCAGATGGCGCTGATCGGCTGCGACTTCTTCTCCGACAGCCTCGGGAGCGGGAGCTCGATCCAGGTCGTGCTCCCCGAGACGACCCGGGCCGACGGCACGACCGAGCGGCCCTCGGACCCGCCGGTGCTCTTCCTCCTCCATGGCCTGTACGACGACCAGACCGCCTGGCTGCGGTGGACCTCCGCCGCCCGCTACGCCGAGCAGGCGGGGCTGGCCCTGGTGATGCCGGCCGCCGCGCGCAGCTTCTATGCCGACGAGGCCCACGGACATCGCTACTGGGAGTTCGTGTCCGAGGAGCTGCCCGAGGTCGTCCGGTCGTTCTTCGGGCTCAGCCAGCGGCCGGAGTCGACGTACGTCGCCGGCCTGTCGATGGGCGGCTACGGAGCGCTCAAGCTCGCGCTGCGGCACCCCGACCGCTTCGCCGCGGCCGCCAGCCTGTCCGGCGTACTCGACCTGCCCAGCGCGCTGGCCCGACCCGACCGCGAGGACATCCTCGACCGCGTGTTCGGCGGCGCGCTCGGCGAGGACGACGACCTGCTCGCGCTGCTCGACCGCGGGCGGTCGCCACGCCTGTGGGTCGGGTGCGGCACCGAGGACGTGCTCTTCGCGGGCAACGAGACGTTCGTCGCCCGCGCCCGGGACCGTGGTCACGACGTGACCGTGGACTTCCGTCCCGGCGACCACGAGTGGCGGCTGTGGGACGCCATGCTCGCCGATGTCGTCCCCTGGCTGCTCGGCCCTGAGGCCTGAGGGGCCGACGACGCGTCAGGCGAGCTCGACCCCGGCGGTCGACATCTCCGCCAGCGCCGTCGCCGTCGTCTCGGGGGCGACGCCGGCGCAGAGGCGGGTGATCACGCGCGTCTGGAACCCCTCGCGCGCGGCGTCGAGCGCCGTCGCTCGCACGCAGTAGTCGGTCGCGATCCCGCACACGTCGACCTCGCTCACGTCGCGGGCGCGCAGCCAGTCGGCCAGCCCCGCGCCGCCCTGCTCGCGGCCCTCGAAGCCGGAGTACGCCGCCGCATGGTCGCCCTTGAGGAAGATCGCGTCGAACGGCTGGGGGTCGAGGTTGGGGTGGAACGCCTCGCCGTCGGTGCCGACCCGGCAGTGCACCGGCCAGGAGTCCACGAAGTCGGGCTCGCGCGCCCAGTGGTCACCGGGGTCGACGTGGTGGTCCTTGGTCGCCACCACGTGGGAGTACGCCGGCGCCTCGGGGTCGCGCCGCGACCAGTGGTGGAGGACGGCGCCGATGTCGTGCGCGACCTGGGCGCCCCCCGCGACCGGCAGCGACCCGCCCTCGCAGAAGTCGTTCTGCACGTCGACGACGATCAGCGCACGAGTCATGGCTACGACCCTATCGTCGGGCTCGCGCCCGTCCCCCACTCCCGCTGGCTTCCCCACTCCCGCTGTGTTGTGGGGACTGACCCGGTGGCCGGCGCGCCGCTTAGTCCCCACAGCCCAGCGGGAGTCGGTGCGATCCACAGGGACAGGGCGGACGCCCACCCCCGTGGCGATGACCAGGCAGGCTGCCCGTCATGAGCACCCGGGATCTCCACCCCAGACTGGCAGCGGCGGCCCAACAGCACGACGGCCTGTTCCTGCGCTCCGAGGCGCTGGCCGCGGGATACGCCTCCGACGACATCCGAAGCCTCACCAGGGCGGGCGGGCCGTGGACCGTCCTGCGCCGCGGTGTCTACATCCTGACCGAAGGTTGGCAGGCAGCCGACGACAGCACACGGTCGTGGTTGCTGGACCTGGCTGCCCACCGCGGCATGCGCACGGATCATCTGATGAGCCATGACTCCGCGGCTCGTGCGCTCGGCATCCCCCTGATCGGTGGGCGCACCCAGCTGTCCCACGTGACCCGGCGCGGCGTGCAGGGCTCACGCACTCACTACGGCGTCAAGCACCATCTCGGTCGCGAGCTGCCTGCGGCGGTGGTCACATCCGGAGGTGTGCCGCTCACAGGGGACGCTCGGACGGCTCTCGATCTCGCCCGCGAGCACGGATTCGATGCCGGCGTCGTCGCCATCGACCACGTGCTGGGAGGCGGCACCTCTCTGCGGTCCTTCGAGCACGAGTTGGCTCGGATGACGCGGTGGCCGTTCGTGCGTACGTCCAGACGGGCGCTGGCGTTCGCGGATCCCCGCGCCGAGTCGGTCGGCGAGTCGCTCACGCGCATCCTGCTGGCCGAGCTCGGGTGGGAGCCGCTGGACGCCCAGTTCGCGATCCCGGTCGACGGCGACGGCATCCGGTGGTGCGACCTCCGCTACCGCCGCCACCTGGTGGAGTTCGACGGTCGCCTGAAGTACCGACCCGTCGGCGAGGGAGGCTTCGCCACCATCGACCCCGCCGATGTCGCCTTCCGCGACCGGCAGCGAGACACCGACATCGGGCAGTGGGGGCTGGGCATCTCCCACGTGACCTGGCGCGATCTCTTCTCCGGGCGCGCACAGGCCAAGGCCAGGCTACGTCGCGAGGAGGCCCTCACCTGCAGCCGCTTCGGGACCGAGCTCCCGTCCGACCTGCTGGAGTTCGCCCGGCGCAACCCGCGCGTCGCCGTCCGCCGCGCCTCGTGACCGCACTCCTGCTGCGCTGTGGGGACTCCGTGCGCTGCCGGCGGGTCACCCGGTCCCCACAACGCAGCGGGAGTCGGGGGACGCGCCGCAGGCGCGTCAGCGGGTGCGGACGACGTTGGTCTTGGCGATCTTGTCGTGGAGAGCCTGGCGCTTGCCGTCCCAGAGGGGCCACAGGCAGTCGATCCACGGATAGAAGCTCGCGACCACGCCGATGACGGGGATCACTCCGAGGAACGACGCGAGGTTCTGACCCAGCCAGCGCATCCCGATCGTGCCCCACGAGAGCGGCCCCGGCGTGTCCCGCAGGCGGATCTTGATCCCGACCGCCATCTTGCCCGGCGTGGCCGCCCGCCACTTGAGGAAGGCGACGGTGTAGACGAGGTTCACCACGAGGGCGATCACCGCGAGGACGAGCAGCGTCGGCATCAGGTCGAGCACGAACTCGTTGGCGTCGGGCGCGGGCAGGCCGGCCTCGGCGGCGTCGAGCGCCTCGTTGAAGAAGTCGACGTAGGCGGACATCACGTCGCTCAGCCAGGGGAAGCCGACCACACTGATGATCACGCTGAGGATGATCCCGTCGATGACGGACGCGCCCACCCGACGCCACCAGCCCGAGAGCGGCTCGCCGTCGGGGGTCGTGGCGCGCGGGTCGGCCCACGGCGCCATCGGGGCGGCACCGTAGGAGGTGGCCCCGTACGGCGACTGCCCGGACGGCGACTGCCCGTACGGCGACTGCCCGTACCCCGACTGGCCATAGGGGCTGGAACCGTACGGCGACGCCGGGGGCGCGCCGTAGGGCGTCGGGTGCGGGGGCGGCTGCTGACCCGGCTGCTGACCCGGCTGCGCAGGCCCCGCCGAGGCATAGGGCGCGGTCGGCTCGCCGCCCGGGTCGGGCGCGACCTCGGGGGCCGCCTGCACGTGCTGGGTCCACCGCGTGCCGTCCCAGTAGCGCACGACGCGACTGGGGCCCGCGGACATGGGGTCGGGATACCACCCGGCCGGCATCTGGCTCATGCCCGCATGCTGTCACGCCGCGGGCGCGCGACGTGGGAGGCCCGGGCCGGCTCGGAGGCCTCCGGAGTCACCCCCAGCGGGACACGAGCTCGCGCAGCACCCGCAGGTTGCGGTTGGTGGCCACGCCCGCGTGCTTCTCGACCAGCGCGTTGGTCAGCGTCGACTGGTGGTAGCTGCCCTGCTTCTCGAGCACCATGTGGACCGCGCGGCCGTGGACCCGGGCGTGCTCGCCGGCGACGCCGAGCTCCTCCAGCGCCCTGGCCGCGGCGCGTCCGGCGGGCTCCTTGAGCAGCGAGACGTACTGAATGCCGACCGGCACCTCCTCGGCGAACCGCTCCGCCTCCTCCACCACCTCGGCGAGCTGCGGCAGGGTCAGCGCCACCGTCGGCACCTCGAACCCCCGGTCGGCCGCGAACGCCTTCTCGAGTGCTGCCTCGACCGCGCCGTGCGAGCGCCGCTTGGTCGTGACCCGCAGGTTGCCCGTGTTGATGTAGGTCACCACATCCGTGAAGCCGGCGGCCTCCGCGGCCTTCTTGATCGCGTCGTTGGGGAACTTGCGGTGCGGACCGAGGTTGATGGCACGCAGGAACGCGACGTACGTCGACATGGCGCCATCCTGCCCGAATGACGCGAACGCCGGACAGCGGACCCGGCGGCCGGGATACTCGAACGACATGAGCCACCCGGGGGTCCCTTCGCCGTACGCGCCGTCGCCGTATGCCGCCATGCCGGCACCGCGGCGGCCCGGTCGCAAGGGTCCTCCCCTCTGGCTGGGCATCCTGGTCACGCTGCTGGGACCGGCGCTCTTCTTCGGCACGATCATGATGATCGGGATGCCCCTCGCGACCGCCATGACCGAGGATCTGGTGCCGGCCGCCAACGGTCGCCCGGTCACCCTCGCCGAGGGCGGCGACTACTTCGTGATGAGCCCGGCCCTCGGAGACACCAGCGCACCCTGCACCCTCAAGCAGCCCGGCGCGGCGCCGGTGATCCTCGAGGAGCCGCCCCGCAGCAGCAGCAGCGAACGCACGGTCGACCACCAGGGCGAGCCCTACGTGATGCGCGGCTACTTCCCGCTCGACGGCGGCGCCAAGGTCAAGGTGACCTGCCCCCAGGCGGGTGAGCGGCTGCTGCTCTTCCGGTGGCCGGGCGGGATCCAGCACACCATCAAGGTGGCCGCCATCGGCACCATCTCCGCAGGGGTGCTGTTCCTGGTGGGAGTGCTGATGATCATCCTCCGGCGCAAGAACCCCGTCTGGTAGCGCCGGCGACACCGGGCCGCGGGCCGTCCGCGCCCGTCACGACGACTTGCGCGTCGCCCACTCGCGGAGCATGTCGATTCGTGCCGTGAGCTGCGCCGCGTTGGCGACCGCGGCCGGCGGTCCTCCGCACTCCTTGCGCAGCGACGCGTGGGTGACGCCGTGGGGCTGTCCCGTCCGGTGGTTCCACGCCGCCACGAGACCGTTGAGCTCGCGGCGCAGGACGGCCAGCTGCTCGTGGGTGGCCACCTCCGTGAGGGCGTCGGCCTCGCGGGCGGTCAGCTCGTCGCGGCGGCGGGCGCGTTGCCGGTGGCTGAGCAGCTCGCGCACCTGGTCGGGCTCCAGCAGACCGGGGATGCCGAGGAAGTCCATCTCCTCGTCGGAGCCCACGTGCACCTCGCCCTCGTGGCCGAAGGCCGCGCCGTCGTAGAGCACGTGGTCGAAGGTGGCGCTGGAGCCGAGCGCCTCGAACGGCAGGCCGTCCTTGCCCGCCTCGGTGGCGCCGGCCTCGGCTCTCGCCAGCAGCTCCTGCTCCGCGGCGTAGAGGTCGTCCTCGTCGGCGACCCGGCGCCCCAGGGCGTGGTCGCGCTCGAGCTCCATCTCGGCGGCGAAGGAGAGCAGGCCCGGTACGGAGGGGAGGAATACCGAGGCGGTCTCGCCGCGAGCCCGCGCACGGACGAAGCGCCCCACGGCCTGGGCGAAGAACAGCGGCGTCGCGGTCGTGGTGGCATAGACGCCCACGGCCAGCCGAGGCACGTCGACCCCCTCCGACACCATGCGAACGGCGACCATCCAGCGGGTGTCGCTGTCGGTGAAGGCGGCGATCCTGCGGGAGGCGGCACGCTCGTCCGACAGGACGAGCGTGGGCGACTCGCCGCTCAGGCGCTTCAGGAGCGCGGCGTAGGCCCGCGCGGACTCCTGGTCGCTCGCGATCACCAGACCGCCCGCGTCCGGCACGTGACGGCGTACCTCCGACAGCCGCCGGTCGGCGGCCTCGAGGACCGCCGGGACCCACGACCCCCGAGGGTCCAGGGCGGTGCGCAGCGCCTGCGCGTGGAGGTCCTTGGTGAGGGGCTCGCCGAGCCTGGCCGCGACCTCGTCCCCGGCCCGCGTGCGCCACTGCATCTCGCCCGAGTAGGCCAGGAACAGCACCGGCCGGACCACCTGGTCGGCCAGCGCCCGACCGTAGCCATAGGTGTAGTCGGCCAACGACCGCGGGACCCCGTCGGCGTCGGGGGCGTAGGTGACGAAGGGGATCGGGTTGACGTCGCTGCGGAAGGGCGTGCCGGTGAGGGAGAGCCGCCGGGTGGCGGGCCCGAACGCCTCGAGCACGCCGTCGCCCCACGACAGGGCGTCACCCGCGTGGTGCACCTCGTCGAGGATGACCAGGGTCTTGAACCGCTCGGTGCGGATGCGCAGCGCCAGCGGGTTCACCGCCACGCCGGCATAGGTCACGGCGATGCCGACGTAGTCGGAGGACGTCCTGCCCTTGCCGGCGGAGTACGCCGGGTCGAGCGGGATGCCCGCCCGGGCCGCGGCCTCGGCCCACTGGACCTTGAGGTGCTCGGTGGGCGCCACCACGGTCACCCTCTCGACCACGCGGCGGCCGAGCAGGTCCGCGGCGAGCGCGAGCGCGAACGTCGTCTTGCCGGCGCCGGGGGTCGCGACCGCCAGGAAGTCGCGGGGTGAGCGGCCGGCATAGAGCCGGAGGGCCTCCGTCTGCCAGGCGCGCAGCGGCGAGCCGCCCGGCGGCCGGGTCGTGCGAGACGGCATCAGTCGTCGGAGCCCTCACCGTCGCCGGGCTTGAAGGACTCCCAGATCTCCTTGCACTCCGGGCACACCGGGAACCGCTCCGGCGCGCGGCTGGGCACCCAGACCTTGCCGCACAGCGCGATGACGGGCGTGCCCATCACCATCGCCTCGGTCAGCTTGTCCTTGGGGACGTAGTGGCTGAACCGCTCGTGGTCGCCGTCTTCGGTCGGCAGCGTCCGGCGGTCCTCCAGCGTGTCGGTGCCGGGCGAGAAGCCGATCGAGGGGTCGCTCACGAGGGTCGATTCTAGACGGGCGGCGGTCAGTTGAGCTCGGGGTCCGCCGGGCGAGTCGAGTGCCAGGCCAGCTGGCCGGGCTGCCGGCGGAGCACGTCGCGCCAGAGGTCGGAGGGGTCGAGCCGGAACGCGTCGGGTGCCTGACCGGGGACGACGTACCAGCTGCCCTCCTCGATCTCCTCCTCGAGCTGGCCGGCGCCCCAGCCGGCGTACCCGGCGAAGATCCGCAGGCCGGCCAGCGATCCGTCGATCAGCTCGACAGGGGTGTCGAGGTCCACGATGCCCAGCGCCCCGTCGACCATGCGGAAGCCGACGGGCGCCACGTCGGCATCGGCCAGCAGGCCGACGGCCAGCGCTCCGTCGGTGCTCACCGGCCCGCCCTGGAAGAGCACCTCGGGCTCGGCCACCACCTCGCCCCACGGCTCCAGGACCTCCGCGACCGGCACCGGGCTCGGGCGGTTGAGGATGACCCCGAGCGCTCCGTCGTCGTCGACGTCGAGCAGCAGCACCACGCTGTCGGTGAAGTGGGGGTCGAGCAGCGCGGGAGTGGCGAGCAGCAGCATGCCCGCCTGCAGCGCACCCCGCTGGCCGGCCCTCATGTCTGCCATCATGCCCGCCCGCCGCGCGTGCGAGTAGGCCGCAAGGGGTGAGGCGGACCACCGCCGGTGGTCAGCGCAGGGTGACATCTCCGTTGGAGAACCGCGGGTCGCCCCCGGGCGCCGGCACCAGCTCGATCCAGACGTGACCGGCGGGCACCTTCAGGTCGCCAGCCTTGGTGGACAGCTCCAGTGGCGCGTCGAGCGCGCCCTTGGACCAGGTGCCGCGGACCAGCCGGCCGCCGTGGAAGAGCATCGCGGCCCCCTCACCGGTCAGCGTGGTCTCGGGCACCGGGTTGCCGGCCGGGTCGAGATAGCCGGCGTCCCCGACCGGGACCCGCAGCACCAGCACGGTGTCGGCCGGGAACTGGTCGTCGGCGGCGGCGTTGGAGTCGGTGTTGACGTAGCCGCCGTCGCGGTAGGTCCAGGAGGTCGTGTGGCCGCCGGAGAAGACGGCGTTGAGGGTGCGCGCGGGCCGTCCCTTCGGCAGGTCGTCCTCGCTCCCCCACGGCAGGTAGTCGTCGGGCCTCGCCGCGTCGCCCGACGCCGTCTTGGCGATCGTCGAGAGGTCCGCCATGACGTTGTAGGGCGCCACCCGGTCACTCGCGCGGGAGATGCCGGCCGCGCCCTCCTCGAAGAACCGGATGCCGGCCCCGGCGATCCGGGCCTTGGTGCGGGCGGCGGCTCCCGAGGTCACGACCGCGCCCTGCACCGGCGAGACGATGCCGATGTCACTGGCCCGCATCGACCGCACCGGACCGACCTGGGTCGGCAGGTCGGAGTAGTAGAAGACCGCCAGCCGGGTCAGCCCACCCTCGACCAGCTCCTCCACGACCAAGTCGGCCGACGACAGCCCGACCTGGGGGCTCGCCGACGAGGTGTTGTCGATCTTGGTGACCAGGACCGGATGGGTCTGCTCGACGTCGTCCTCGCCGCTCGCGGGGAGCCCGGTCAACGGCCACGTGGTGGCCAGCTCCTGACCGCCGGAGATGCTCGGGTCGGCGCCGCTGAGCTCGGCCGACCCGGGATCGTCGTCCTTGCCACAGCCGGCCAGCAGCACCACAGCCGCGAGCAGCAGGGCGGACACGGGCAGATGGCGACGCACGAGGACTCCGATCGGTGGGGGCATGGTCTCGACCGCGACCCGCCCGCGGACGATGCGACGGAGCCGGCAGCCCCACCAGTGTGAACCCCGGACCAAGCCGAGCGCGGCAGGCGCGCCCGTGGGGTTGGCTTGGTCCGAGGCGACTCAGCGGCGCGGACCCACCGGTCCTGCCGCGCCCGCCCTTCCCACACGCAAGGTCTCGACGACCAAGCCCCCGAAGACCTGCCCCCAAGACACCGCCCCGAAAACCACCTTCCACCAGCGTGCCAGGAGAGCCCGGCCAAGTCACGCGCTGTTCCGGACCTTCCGCAACGTTTCACACACCGTGCACACGGTGCGCTCGTCAGGAGGCGAGCGCGGCGCGCAGCCGCGCGGCGTACGCCGCCGCCTCGCCGTCGGCGTACTTCGTGCGGGGCCAGAAGAAGCCGCGCAACCCGTCTCCCTTGGTGCGCGGCACCACGTGGCAGTGCAGGTGGGGCACGGACTGGGACACGATGTTGTTGGTGGCGACGAACGACCCCTGCGCGCCGAGGCCCTCGACCATCGCCACGGCGAGCCGTTGCTGCTCCCCGACGTAGCCCTCACGGAGCCCGGCCGGCAGGTCCGGCAGCGTCACCACGTGCACCCGTGGGACCAGCAGCACGTGGCCCTTGAAGACCGGCCGGATGTCCAGGAAGCCCACGAAGTCATCGGTCTCCAGCACCACGTCGGCGGCGGTGTCGCCGCTCGCGATGGCGCAGAACAGGCATCCGCCGCCGCCTCCTGCCGCCATGACGGACAGGGTAGCCAGGCGGGCCCCCCGACGACTTCGGACGAGTCCCGGGGTTCTCGCCCATCGCCGCGCCACGCCGGTTAACCTGCACGCGCTCGACCAATCGATCACACGGGGGTTTTTCTGCGTGCGCGCGCTCATCTCGGCTCTGACCACTGCCGCCATCGGCTCGACCGTCCTCGCGGCCTCGGCCGCTCCGGCCCACGCGGCCGGCATCTCACTCGGCATCAGCGGCTACTCCGACATGGTCGTCGACGACGCCCACGGGCACGTCTTCGTCTCCGACGGGATCGCCCAGCTGCTCGTGCGCGACCTCGACGGGGCCGCCGTCACGGCACTCACGGAGCTCGACAAGCCGGCCGGGATGACGCTGAGCGACGACGGGGCCACGCTCTACGTCGCGCTGCGCTCCTCGCAGGTCCTGGCGGTGGACACGCAGACGCTCGCCACGACGACCCTCGACGCCGGCGCCGGCTCCTGCCCGGTCGACGTGGCCACCACGTCCGGGCTGCTCTGGGTGGCCAACGTCTGCGGGTCCTCGGGCCAGATCGATGCCGTCGACCCCACGACCGGCGACGTCACCGCCGGCCTCGCCACGGCCTCCGGGTCGTCGTTGCAGCTGGTGGCGGCGCCCGCCGCGAGCGACTCGCTCCTGTGGTTCGTGCCCGGCGGCAGCACGCTGACCGCCGCCGACGTCGCCACCTCGCCGGACGTCACGCTGACGACGCGGGCCACGGCGGACGTGGGCTCGAACCTCTCCGACGTCGCCATCAGCCCCGACGGGACCGAGGTGGTCACCGCCTCCGGGTCGCCGTACGAGCACCCGGTCTGGAGCACCACCGACCTGTCGAGCGTCGGCACGTACGCCTCGAACACCTACCCGAACGCCGTCGCCTACCGGGCCGACGGCATGCTGGCGGCGGGCGTGGCAGGCATCTACTGGCCGGACGTCTATGTGTTCCCCGCCGGCAGTCACACGCGGCTGAACAAGTACGACTTCGGCGGCACCGACGTGGTCCTGCGCGGCAACGGCCTGGCCTTCGGTGCCGACCGCCTCTACGTGGTGACCAGCGAGTACGCCTCCAACAACAACTTCCAGCTGCACGTCGTGACGCCCCGGGCACCGTCGAAGGTCAC
>CAZQCA010000088.1:0-12262 GCA_964591845.1 uncultured Nocardioides sp. | reverse complement strand
CGCTCGACGAGATGGTGACGGTCGCGACCGAGATGCAGCGGCAGGGCTTCACCGTGCCGTTGCTCGTGGGGGGCGCCACCACCAGCCGCGCCCACACGGCCGTCAAGGTCGACCCGAAGTACGACGGACCGGTGCTGTGGGTCAAGGACGCCTCGCGCTCGGTGCCCGTGGCGGCAGCGCTCCTCGGAGGACCCCAGCGCGACCGGCTGCTGGCCGACGTCAAGGCCGACTACGACGCGCTGCGTGCCCGCCACGCGACCCGCCACGACCGGCCCCTCGTCGGGATCGAGGAGGCCCGTGCGCGGCGTACGCCCGTCGACTGGTCGGCCGGGGTCCAGATGGCGCCGGCCAAGCCGGGTGTCCACGTCTTCGACGACTACGACATCGCCGAGCTCCGCGACTACATCGACTGGCAGCCGTTCTTCAACGCCTGGGAGCTCAAGGGCAGCTACCCCGAGATCCTCGACGACGAGGTCGTGGGCGAGACCGCACGCAAGCTGTTCGAGGACGCGCAGGAGCTGCTCGACCGGATCGCGGCGGAGGGGCTGCTCACCGCTCGGGGCGTGGTCGGCTTCTTCCCCGCCGACAGCGTGGGAGACGACATCGTCGCCTACGCCGACGACGCGCGCACCGAGGTCCGCGCCGTCATCCACCAGCTCCGTCAGCAGGGCGAGCACCGGGAGGGCGTGCCCAACAAGTCGCTGGCGGACTTCGTGGCGCCACGCGGGGAGGGCCTCGCCGACCATGTGGGCGCCTTCGCCGTCACCGTCGGGATCGGCATGCAGGAGCAGGTCAAGGCGTTCCAAGCGGCCCACGACGACTACTCGGCGATCCTGCTCGAGGCGCTGGGCGACCGCCTGGCCGAGGCGTTCGCCGAGCGCCTGCACCAGCGCGTGCGCACGGACCTGTGGGGCTACGCGCCCGACGAGGCGGCCACCGGAGAGGATCTGCTGCGCGAGCGCTACGTCGGCATCCGGCCGGCCCCCGGATATCCCGCGTGCCCCGACCACACGGGCAAGGTCGACCTCTGGGAGCTGCTCGAGGTCGAGCGGCACACGGGGATCACGCTGACGGAGAGCATGGCGATGTGGCCGGGCGCCAGCGTCTCCGGCTGGTACTTCTCCCATCCCGAGTCCCAGTACTTCGTCGTGGGCAGGGTCGGCCGCGACCAGGTGGAGGACTACGCCGCCCGCAAGGGCTGGACCGTCGCCGAGGCGGAGCGCTGGCTGTCGGCCACGCTCGGCTACGACCCCGAGGACTGAGCGTGAGCGCAACCTGGCCGGCGGAGCCGTGGCCTGCCGCGGTGCTGTGGGACCTCGACGGGACCCTGGTCGACACCGAGCCCTACTGGATCGAGTCCGAGCTGCAGCTCGCCGCCGAGACGGGTGGTCACTGGAGCCGGGAGCTCGGCCTCGACCTGGTGGGGCGCGACCTCATGGACAGCGGCCGCTACGTCGCCCAGCACATGGGCATCGACTGGGAGCCGGCGCGGATCGTCGACTACCTGGTCGACAAGGTCACGGCACGCCTGTCGGCGGAGATCCCCTGGCGTCCGGGCGCGCTCGACCTGATCGCCGACCTCCGGAGCCACGGGGTGCCGCTCGGCCTGGTGACGATGTCCTATGCGCGCTTCGTCCGCATCGTCGTCGACGCGCTGCCGGAGGCGACGTTCGCCGAGATCGTGACCGGCGACGCGGTCGCGGCAGGCAAGCCCGATCCCGAGCCCTACCTGCAGGCGACCCGCGGTCTGGGCGTGGACCCCGCGGCATGCCTGGCCATCGAGGACTCCCACACGGGTGCGAGCAGTGCCGAGGCCGCCGGCTGCACGGTGCTGGTCGTGCCCCTGCACGTGCCCGTCGTCGACGGCCCGCGGCGGGTCTTCCGCGACACCTTGGTCGGCCTCGACGCCCGCTCGCTGCCGGGGCCGTGGCACGCCCGGGAGCAGGTCATCTGACCCCGGCGGCGCTCGCCAGGGCGGCGCGCCACGCGGCCACGACCGGTGCGCCGGAGGCAGGCAACGCGTCGCGGGACCGGGCCGGCGCCCGCAGGGACGCGGTGACGCCCTCTCGGATGCGATAGGGCTGTGCGCCGATCACCGGCCCGAGGGCCCGGCGCAGCCGGGACACCTCCGCCCGCACGGTCACGGTGCGGGTCGGGTCGGCGAACAGGTCGTCGGCGAGCTCTGCCGCGGACCGCCCGGCCGGCCGGGTCACCAGGGACAGCAGGATCTCGGCATGCCGGGTCGACAGCGCGTGCTGGAACTCCCCGGCGGGTCCGCGCACCGTGGCGAGCGGGCGCTCGCCGCTGAGGTCCAGCAGGAGATCGGTCGCCTCGCTCGCGCCCTCTCCGGGGAGCAACCGCAGCAGCCAGCCGCCCGGCAGCGGCTCGGCGTACGCCGGCCCGAGCGCGGGGACGTGCACGGGTCCGGAGCCGAGGTCGGCCGGGAGCGTCACGTGGGCCGGCGCGGCGAAGCCGCGCGCGGCGGCCAGGTGGCCGAAGGTGTCGACGGCCGCGACGTGGCCGGAGCTCGCGGCCAGCAGCGGTGCGGCATGCGCCCGCAGCCGGGCCAGGCGGTCGTGGTGGGCGGCCCGGATCTCCAGCTCCGCGGTCCGGGCGGCGAGCGAGACCATCGCGAGCACGGTCGGATGCATGCCCGCGGCGACGCCGCTCACGTCGACGGTGCCGAGCATGTCGCCGGTCCACGGGTCCCGCAGCGGGGCCGCGGCGCAGGACCAGGCCGTGTGCGACTCCACGTAGTGCTCGGACCCGCGGATCATGACCGGCTCGGCGAGGACCATGCTGGTGCCGATCGCGTTGGTGCCGACGTTGTGCTCCGTCCAGGCGGAGCCGGTGATGAACCCGAGCCGGTCGGCCATCCGCCGCACGCCCGTCTCGCCGGCGCGCCAGAGCACCCGGCCCTCGGCGTCGGTCACCACGACCAGGAGGCCGGCGTCGACGACCGGCTGCAGCGCGGTGCGCAGATGGGGGAGCAGGGGTGCCACCGGGCTCGCCGCTCGGCGAGCCTCGAGGTCGGCGGCTCCGAGCGGCGGGATGACGGGCTGGTCGCCCGGCCCCAGCCCGTTGCCCCGCACGCGGCGCCAGGACGCCCGGATCTCGGGACGGACCTCCGGGGCGTGTCGCGGATCAGTGCCCGCGCCGGCCGGCGGGCCGGGCGGATCGAGCGCGACGTCCTCGGCGAGGGTGCGCTCCCGGGCGCGGGCCCGGCGCCGAGCTCCGGTGTCCACGGGCGGCTCCTCGTCGTCGGCTCACCCGCCGATGCAACCCCTTGCAACCCTTCACGGCGGAGTCGTGCCGACGGTGTGCTGAAGGCGCCAGTGTAGTGAACATCACACGGGAGGCCGCCGCCATGACCCAGACCCTCGACCCGGACGTCTCCACGGAGGCGGGCGGGCCCTCGCCCACCGAGCGCGTGCACGCGTGGTTCGCCGCGTTCGAGGCCACCCTCGCGGCGGCCGACGGCGAGGCCGCGGCCGCACTCTTCGCCGAGGAGTGCTACTGGCGGGACCTGGTCACCTTCACGTGGAACATCACCACCGTCGAGGGCCGGGCGGGCGTGGCCGACCTGGTGGCCACCAACGCGCAGCGGGTCGCCGCCGGCGGCTTCGCCACGACCGAGCCGGCCGACGAGGCCGACGGGGTGACGACGGCGTGGTTCGGCTTCGAGACGGCCGTGGGCCGTGGGACGGGCCTGGCGCGCTACGTCGAGGAGGACGGCGAGCTGCGCGCGTGGACGTTCCTCACCAGCCTCGACGAGCTCAAGGGACACGAGGAGCCGCGGGGGGTGCGACGCCCCCAGGGCGTCGCCCACGGAGCGTTCAAGGACCGGGTCACCTGGAAGGAGCGGCGCGCGCAGGAGGAGGCGGCCCTCGGCGCCACGGACCAGCCGTACGTCCTCATCGTCGGGGGCGGCCAGGGCGGCATCGCCCTCGGGGCGCGGCTGCGTCAGCACGGCGTACCCGCGCTCACGATCGACAAGCACGACCGCCCGGGCGACCAGTGGCGCCGGCGCTACAAGTCCCTGTGCCTGCACGACCCCGTCTGGTACGACCACCTGCCCTACCTGAAGTTCCCCGACAACTGGCCGGTCTTCGCCCCCAAGGACAAGATCGGGGACTGGCTGGAGTTCTACACGCGGGTGATGGAGATCCCCTACTGGTCGCGCACGGTCGCGACCCACGCGTCGTACGACGAGACGGCGGGGGAGTGGACCGTCGACGTCGAGCGCGACGGGGAGCGGCTGACGCTGCACCCGCGACAGCTGGTCCTGGCCACCGGCATGAGCGGCAAGCCCCACATCCCCGTGCTGCCCGGCCAGGACGTCTTCCAGGGGGAGCAGCACCACTCCTCGCAGCACCCCGGTCCGGACGCGTACGCCGGCAAGAAGTGCGTGGTCATCGGCAGCAACAACTCGGCGTTCGACATCTGCGGCGCCCTGTGGGAGGTGGGCGCGGACGTGACGATGGTCCAGCGCTCCTCGACCCATATCGTCAAGTCCTCCACCCTGATGGAGATCGGCCTGGGGGCGCTCTACTCCGAGGAGGCCGTCGCCGCCGGCGTCACGACCGAGAAGGCCGACCTGATCTTCGCCTCGCTGCCCTACCGCATCCTGCACACCTTCCAGATCCCGCTCTACGCCCAGATGAAGGAGCGCGACGCCGAGTTCTACGACCGGCTGGACCGGGCCGGGTTCTGGCTCGACTGGGGTGCCGACGACTCCGGCCTGTTCATGAAGTACCTCCGGCGTGGCTCGGGCTACTACATCGACGTAGGAGCGGCCGACCTGGTCGCCGACGGCGAGGTCGCGCTGGCGCACGGTCAGGTCGACCACCTGACCGAGCACTCCGTGGTGCTGGCGGACGGCACCGAGCTGGAGGCCGACCTCGTGGTCTACGCGACCGGCTACGGCTCCATGAACGGGTGGGCCGCCGACCTGATCAGCCAGGACGTGGCCGACCGGGTGGGCAAGGTGTGGGGGCTCGGGAGCGACACGCCCAAGGACCCGGGTCCCTGGGAGGGCGAGCAGCGCAACATGTGGAAGCCGACCCAGCAGCCCGGGCTGTGGTTCCACGGCGGCAACCTGCACCAGTCGCGCCACTACTCGCAGTTCCTGGCCCTCCAGCTCAAGGCGCGCTACCTGGGCATGGACACCCCGGTCTACCGGCTCCAGGAGGTGCACCACCTCGGCTGAGCCGCCGGCCGCGGCCGCGGCCGTCCTACGGGTCGTAGTACCACCGTGCAATACCGACTCGGACCCCTCCTCGCCGAACCTGGGTGTCACCAGGACACCGAGACCCGGACGGGCTCATCACCGAGGAGGACACCATGACCACCCCCACCACCACGCTGTTCCGCCGCTCGCTCGCCGCGTTCGCCGTGGCCGCGACCGCGACGACCGTGCTCGCCGCCGCTCCCGCGCAGGCCGGCGGGACCGAGGTCCGCAAGAGCGGTGGCTGCTCCGGCACCGCCACCTGGAAGGCCAAGGCGAAGTTCCGCGACGGCGGCATCGAGTTCGAGGGCGAGGTCGACAGCAACCACAACGGCCAGGTCTGGAAGTGGCGGATCAAGCACAACGGGACCGTCTCGGCCCACGGCACGGCGACGACCAAGGCGCCCAGCGGCTCGTTCTCCGTCGACCGCAGGATGGTCGACCTCGCCGGCACCGACAGCTTCGTCTTCCGTGCCGTCGACACCAACAGCGGCCAGGTGTGCCGCAGCACGCTCTCGATCTGACCGCTCGACCCGTCGGTCGGGCCGGACGCTCGCGGGTCACCCGGCGACTAGGGTGAGCCGCGCGCGAAGGGAGACGTAGTTGACCAGGCTCCTCAGGAACCCGGTGGTCCAGTTTCTGGCCATCGGGCTCCTGCTCTTCCTCGGCATCGTCGCCGCGACCACCGTGCTCGCCGACCGCGCCGCCAGCCGCGAGGCGCTCTCGGACGCGCGCTACAACACACTCGTGCTGGCCAAGTCCGTGGCGGAGCCTGAGCTTCCCGTGGGGCTCGTCGACGGCAAGGCAGGCGCGCTCGACCGGTTCGACCGGGAGGTCGCGGGCCGCCTGCTGATCGGCGAGGTGAGGCGCATCAAGATCTGGGCGGCGGACGGCACGATCGTCTACTCCGACATCGGGCAGCTGATCGGGTCGCAGTACGAGCTCGGTGACGAGGAGCTGGAGATCCTGCAGGACGGCGGCATCGAGGCGGAGGTCAGCGATCTCGCGAAGCCCGAGAACCGCTTCGAGCGCGACTCGGGCGGCCTGGTCGAGGTCTACACCCAGATCTGGTCGCCGGAGGGCGAGCCGCTGCTGTTCGAGGCCTACTACCTCACCAAGGACATCGACGAGCGCCGGCAGGAGGTGTTCCTGCCCTTCCGGCGGATCGTGATGGGCTCGCTGCTGGCGATGCTGGCCGTGGCCACCCCGATGATCTGGGCGCTCACCCAGCGCCTCACCGGCGCGGCCCGCGACCGGGAGCGGCTGCTGGTCTCCGCCATCGACGCCTCCGACGCCGAGCGCCGCCGGATCGCCCGCGATCTGCACGACGGAGTCGTCCAGGACCTCGTCGGCACGGCCTTCTCGCTCTCGGCGCTGGCTCGAGAGAAGGACACCCCGGCGAGCACCCGCACCGCACTCGAGCGAGGCGCCGCGTCCCTGCGGGGCAGCCTGCGCTCGCTCCGGTCGCTGCTCGTGGAGATCCACCCACCCGATCTCCACGCCGACGGGCTGGCGGCCGCACTCACGGACCTGACGGCCCCCGCCACCAGCGCCGGCATCCGCGCGTCCGTGCAGGTCGAGGGCGTCGACGACGCGTCCGACACGGCGGTGGCGCTGGTCTGGCGGGTGGCCCAGGAGGCCGTCCGCAACGCGATGCGTCACGCCAGGCCGACCACGCTGACCGTGCGGGTCACCGGCGACCGGGGCCGGGTGCGGCTCGACGTCGAGGACGACGGAGTGGGATTCACCCCCGAGGCCGTGACCGATCCGTCACACTACGGGCTGCGAGGGCTCGACAGCCTCGTCCGGGACGCCGGCGGCACGCTCGAGGTGCTCTCGGCGCCGGACGCCGGGACCACGGTGCATCTGGAGGTGGGCAAGCGATGAGCAGGCGGGACGGTCCGATCCGGGTGGTGGTCGTCGACGACCATGCCGTGGTCCGCAAGGGGCTCGAGCAGCTCCTCGCCGGCGCCGACGACATCGACGTCGTCGGCCAGGGCGCCGACGGCGCCGAGGCCATCGAGCTGGCGCGTGACCTCGACCCCGACCTGGTGCTGATGGACCTGCAGATGCCCGGCGTCGACGGCGTGGCCGCCACTCGGACGATCGTGTCCGACGAGCTGTCGCAGGTGCTCGTCCTCACGTCGTACTCCGACGGCGAGCGGATCGTCGCGGCGCTCGATGCGGGAGCCATGGGATACCTGCTCAAGGACGCCGAGCCCGACGACATCCTGGCGGGCATCCGGGCCGTGAGCCGTGGTGAGTCACCGATCGACCCCAAGGCGGCCCGCCAGCTGTTGACCGCGCGGACCTCCGCGGCGCCGCCGGCCCCCGACCTCACGCCGCGGGAGGCGGAGGTGCTCGCGCTGGTGCGTCAGGGACTCGCCAACAAGCAGATCGCCCGGCGGCTGGGCATCAGCGAGCGCACCGTGAAGGCCCACCTGACGTCGGTGTTCGCCACCATCGGCGTCACCGACCGCACCCAGGCGGCGCTCTGGGCGGAGCGCCACGGGCTCTGACCGGGTCCGGTCGCATCGGCGCCTCAGGGAAGGCCGCCGACCCCCTCGTCGGTGTCGACGTCGCCGGCGGGGTCGTGGGCCGCCGCCGGGGCCTCGCGCTCGGGCAGGGGCGGGGGAGTGCCGCCGAAGGCGGGACAGAGGGCTCGGTGCGCGCACCAGTCGCACATCCGGCTCGGGCGCGGCCGCCAGTCGCCGGTCTCCTCCGCGCGCCGGATCGCCCGCCAGATGGCCTCGACCTTGCGCTCGGTGGCCCGCAGGTCGTCCTCGTCGGGGACGTAGCGCAGGATCTCGGCGTTGCCGAGATAGACCAGCTGGAGCATCGACGGGACCACGCCGCGGGTGCGCCAGATGACCAGGGCGTAGAACTTCATCTGGAACAGCGCCTTGGCCTCGTAGGCCGGTCCCGGAGAGCGCCCGGTCTTGTAGTCGACCACCCGCACCCGTCCGTCGGGCGTCACGTCGACCCGGTCCACGAAGCCGCGCAGCAGCAGCCGCGAGTCGAGCAGCGACTCGACGTAGAGCTCCCGCTCCGCCGGCTCGAGCCGCCGCGGGTCCTCCAGCGTGAAGTAGCGGTCGAGCACCTCACGGCACGAGGTCAGCCAGGCGGCGACGTCGGAGCCCTCCTGGCCGAACATCTCGGAGAGCAGCGGCTCGGTGTCGAGCAGCTGGGACCAGGTCGGCACCAGCATCTCGCGCGCCCGCTCGGGCGTGCGGGCGGCGGCCGGGAGGTCGAAGAGGTCCTCGAGCACCTTGTGGACCAGCGTGCCGCGCACGGCGTCGGGGGAGAACGGCTCGGGCAGCCGGTCGACCGTGCGGAACCGGTAGAGCAGCGGGCAGGCCATGAAGTCGCCGGCCCGGCTGGGCGACAGGGCTCCCAGCACCTCGACCCCGTCGACCGGCGTGGACAGCCGCACGGCCGGGGACCCGCCGGCGCCGGGGGATCCACCCACGGCGGCCGGGTCGGCCACGGGAGCTGGGCGGATCATGACGCCACCCTAGGCGAGTCCACGGACAGCGGACCGGTCGCAGGGCGGCGCGTCGGCTAGCCTCGGAGTGTGTCCGGCCTCGAAGCTCCCGACGACGCCGAGCGAGACCGTCCACCGCGCCCACCGGGCACGTTCCGGATCGGCTCGCTGGCGGGCGCCGACGTCCTGGTGTCGTCGTCCTGGTTCCTGGTCGCCGGGCTCCTCGCCGTGCTGCTGGCCCCGCGGGTCGAGGACGTACAGCCGGGCCTGGGCGCCTGGAGGTACGTCGCGGGTCTGGCCTTCGCGGTCCTGCTCTATCTCTCGGTGCTGCTGCACGAGGCCTCGCACGCCACTGTGGCCCGCCACTACGGCCACCCGGTCAGCTCCATCACGCTGCACTTCCTCGGGGGCATGACCGCCATCGAGGGAGAGGCCCGCAGCCCGCGCCAGGAGTTCTGGATCGCCATCGTCGGGCCCCTCACCTCCATCGGCGTCGGCCTCGTCTCGCTCGCCCTGTGGTTCGTCGCCCCCGACGGGCTGATCAAGATGGCGGTCGAGGCGCTGGTGGGCGCCAACCTGCTGGTCGGGGTGCTCAACCTGGTGCCCGGTCTGCCACTCGACGGCGGCCGGGTCCTCAAGTCGCTGGTCTGGGGCGTCACCGGCAACGTCCACCGGGGCACGCTCGTGGCCGGGTGGGGTGGCCGGGTCGCCGCCGGGCTGGCGCTGCTCTGGCCGCTGGTCCAGGAGCAGGTGACCGGCCAGCCCGCGACCATCGTGGACATCGTGCTGGCCGTGGTCATCGCCTCGTTCCTGTGGACCGGCGCGACCGCCGCCATGGCGTCGGCGCGCCTGCGCCGCAAGCTGCCGCAGCTCGTGGGGCGCTCGCTGGCTCGGCGTACGCTCGCCGTCCCCGACGACCTGCCGCTGGCCGAGGCCGTACGCCGGGCGCAGGAGTCGCAGGCCGGCAGCATCGTCACCGTCACCACCGGCGGCACACCGGTGGGCGTGGTGAGCGAGGCGGCCGTGCTGGCCACCCCCGAGGAGCGGCGGCCCTGGGTCGCGGTCTCGGCCGTCGCCCGGTCGCTCGACGCGGGGCTGTCGTTGCCCGCGGACATCTCGGGTGAGGAGCTGATCCTGGCGATCAGCCGCCGGCCGGCCGAGGAATACCTCCTCGTCGAGTCCGACGGCTCCATCTACGGCGTGCTGACCACCGCCGACGTCGACCGCGCCTTCCGCGCCGTCCGCTGACCGCGCATGACCGGCCAGCAGCAGGACGTCCCCGACGAGGCGTGGTCGGGTGTCCACCGCGGACCTCTCCGAGCCGGCGAGTGGGTGCGCCTGGTCGACCAGAAGGGTCGCCGGCACAACGTGGAGCTCACGCCCGGCAAGCGGTTCTTCTCCAACCGCGGCCACCTGGAGCACGACGAGCTGATCGGGCGCGACGAGGGCTTCACGGTGGCGTCCTCGGCGGGCGGCGAGTACCTCGTGTTCCGCCCGCTGCTGTCGGAGTTCGTAGTGTCCATGCCGCGCGGAGCGGCCGTCGTCTACCCCAAGGACGCGGCGCAGATCGTCGCGTTCGCCGACATCTACCCGGGCGCGCGCGTCGTGGAGGCGGGCGTCGGGTCCGGCGCCCTCACCTGCTCGCTGCTGCGGGCGGTGGGTCCGCACGGCCTGGTGTCCTCCTACGAGCGGCGCGAGGAGTTCGCCGAGGTGGCCCGCCGCAACGTCACCCAGTTCTTCGGCGGCGACCACCCGGCGTGGCGGCTCACGCTGGGCGACCTGGCGACCGAGCTGCCGGCCTCCGGGGATCTCGCCGACCGGGTCGTCCTCGACATGCTGGCGCCCTGGGAGTGCGTGGACGCGGCGGCGGCCGCTCTGGTGCCGGGTGGTCTGGTGTGCGTCTACGTCGCCACCACCACCCAGCTGTCACGGGTGGTCGAGACCCTGCGTGCCCACGGCGGGTTCACCGAGCCGCACGCCTGGGAGTCGCTCGTGCGCGACTGGCACGTCGAGGGCCTCGCGGTGCGTCCGGGTCACTCCATGACGGGCCACACGGCCTTCCTGGTGACCGCGCGCCGGATGGCGCAGGGGGAGCGGGCGCCACTCAAGAAGCGCCGTCCGGCCCCGGGCGCCTACGGCCCCGACTACGCCGGTCCGAGACCCCCGTGGCTGCCGCCGCAGGCCGCCTGGGAGGAGCCCGAGGGCTGAGCTCCCGGTCCGCGCTGCGGGACGCCTGACGGGCCCGGGGGCCGAGGTCGTCCAAATCGTGACCAACTCGGCGGGCGAAGCGCTTCCGTTCCCCGACGACGCGGGTAATGTCACAAGTCACGACACACCGGGGAGGTGGGACATGTCGACATCGGACGAGCACAGCCGGACCGAGCTCGAGGCCCAGGTGCGCTTCCTCGAGAGCGAGGTCGAGGACCTCCGTCGACGACTCCACGACGCCCCCGCCCACGGTCGCGGCCTCGAACTGCGGCTGGCGGACGCCCAACGGTCCCTGGCCGCGGTCACCACCCAGAACGAGAAGCTCGCCACGACCCTGCGCGAGGCACGCGACCAGATCACCAAGCTCAAGGAGGAGGTCGACCGGCTCGCGCAGCCGCCGGCCGGGTTCGGCACCTTCCTCACCCGCAACGACGACCACTCGATCGACATCTTCACCGGGGGCCGCAAGCTGCGGGTCAACGTGAGCCCCTCGGTGGACCTCGACACGCTGCGGCGTGGCCAGGAGGTCATGCTCAACGAGGCGCTCAACGTCGTCGCGGCCTTCGAGTTCGAGGAGATCGGCGAGGTCGTGATGTTCAAGGAGCTGCTCGCCGACGGCGACCGGGCCCTGGTCATCGCGAACGCCGACGAGGAGCGCGTCGTACGCCTCGCCGAGCCGCTGCGCGACATCACCCTGCGCGCCGGCGACTCGCTGCTGCTCGACTCCCGCGCCGGCTACGTCTACGAGCGGGTGCCCAAGTCCGAGGTCGAGGAGCTGGTGCTCGAGGAGGTGCCCGACATCGAGTACTCCTCGATCGGTGGGCTCGCCAACCAGATCGACCAGATCCGCGACGCCGTCGAGCTGCCCTACCTCTATCCCGAGCTCTTCGAGGAGCACCAGCTCAAGGCGCCCAAGGGCGTGCTGCTCTATGGCCCGCCCGGCTGCGGCAAGACCCTGATCGCCAAGGCCGTCGCCAACTCGCTGGCCAAGAAGGTCGCGGCGAAGACCGGCCAGGAGGGCAAGTCCTACTTCCTCAACATCAAGGGTCCCGAGCTGCTCAACAAGTACGTCGGCGAGACCGAGCGGCACATCCGGCTGGTGTTCCAGCGGGCACGTGAGAAGGCCAGCCACGGCACTCCGGTGATCGTCTTCTTCGACGAGATGGACTCGCTGTTCCGCACCCGCGGCTCCGGCGTCTCCTCCGACGTCGAGAACACCATCGTCCCCCAGCTGCTCAGCGAGATCGACGGCGTCGAGACGCTCGAGAACGTGCTGGTCATCGGCGCGTCCAACCGCGAGGACATGATCGACCCGGCGATCCTGCGGCCCGGCCGCCTGGACG
>CAZQCA010000087.1:0-12263 GCA_964591845.1 uncultured Nocardioides sp. | reverse complement strand
AGAAGAAGCACCGCAAGCTGCTGAAGAAGACGCGCGTGCAGCGTCGCAAGCTCGGCAAGTAGTCGCCGGCCGGACGGTTCCCCATGGGCAGGGTCGTGCTCGTCACCGGGGTCTCACGTGACCTGGGACGACGCTTCGCGCGGGCTGCCGCCGCCGATCCCGACACCGACCGGGTCATCGGGGTCGACGTGGTCCCTCCGCGCGGCGACATCGGCGCGATGTCTTTTGTGCGCGCCGACATCCGCAACCCCGTCATCGCGAAGGTCCTCACCAAGGAGGACGTCGACACCGTCGTCCACATGAGTGTCATCGCGACGCCGGGCAGCGCCGGCGGACGCGGCACCATGAAGGAGCTCAACGTCATCGGGACGATGCAGCTGCTGGCGGCCTGTCAGCGCGCCCCCGGTGTGCAGCACCTCGTCGTGAAGTCCACCGGCACGGTCTACGGCGCCAGCTCGCGCGACCCCGCGATGTTCACCGAGGACATGAACCCCAAGCGGCTGCCGCGGTCGGGCTATGCCAAGGACGTCTACGAGATCGAGGGCTACGTCCGCGGCTTCGCCCGCCGCCGCCCCGACGTGCGGGTCACCATGCTGCGCTGCGCGAACGTGATCGGGCCCCACGTGACCAGCCCGATGACCTCCTACTTCAGGCTGCCGGTGATCCCGCGGGTGCTGGGCTTCGACCCGCGACTGCAGTTCCTGCACCAGGACGACCTGTTCGGCGTGCTGCGCCACGCCGTGGTCCACGACCGGCCCGGCACGTTCAACGTCGCGGGCGACGGCGTGCTGCTGCTGTCGCAGGCGATCCGGATGGTGGGGCGGCCCTCCCTCCCGCTGCCCGGGCCTGCCGTCGGCGGTCTCGGCCAGGCCCTGCGGTCGGCACGGATGGCCGACTTCTCCCCCGAGCAGCTGGCGGTGCTGACGTTCGGGCGCGGCATGGACACGACGCGGATGCGCAGCGAGCTCGGGTTCGAGCCGGCCTTCACCACGGCGGAGGCCTTCGCCGACTTCGCCCGTGACCTGCGCGCGGAGGAGGTGCCCGTTGGCTGACGCCGAGGTCATCCCGATAGGCACCCGCGGCCGCCCCGGACGAGGCACGGGCAAGGCCCGCCCGTCCGCGGCCGCCCGCAACCTCGCCGCCGCGCCCTCGCCCCGGCGTACGCCGGCCGCGGAGCCGCCGGCGGACCCGCCCGCCGAGCAGCCGCTCCCCGACGAGCCCCGCGAGCCCACGACGACCCGCGACCGCGACCCGCTGGCCGGCATCCCGGTGCAGGACTGGCTGGTCGCGATCCAGCAGGCCGCGCGGGAGGTCTTCGGCCACGACTGGCAGGGCGCGCTCGCGGCGCTGCTCGCCTCGTGGCGACGGCGGCTCGAGGGCGACTACTCCGTCGACGACTACGGCTTCGACGCGCAGTTCACCGAGCAGTTCGTGCTGGCCGTGCTCCGGCCGATCGCGGAGAAGTGGTTCCGCATCGATGTGCGCGGTGCGGACAACGTCCCCGAGGAGGGCGGCGCGCTCATCGTGTCCAACCACTCGGGCACCCTGCCGGTCGACGCGATGATGACCGGGGTGATGGTCCACGAGCACACCGGCCGCTTCCTCCGGCCGCTCGGCGCCGACCTGGTCTTCCGGCTCCCGATGGTCGGGTCGATGGCGCGCCGCACCGGCGCCACGCTCGCCTGCCAGGAGGACGCGGAGAGGATGCTGCGGGGCGGCGAGCTCGTCGGGGTGTGGCCGGAGGGGTTCAAGGGCATCGGCAAGCCCTTCTCCGAGCGCTACCGGCTGCAGCGCTTCGGGCGGGGTGGCTTCGTGTCGGCCGCGCTGCGCACCGGCGTACCGATCGTGCCGCTGTCGGTGGTGGGAGCGGAGGAGATCTACCCGCTGGTCGGCAACATGCCGGTCCTGGCCCGCCTCCTGGGGGTGCCCTACATCCCCATCACGCCGACCTTCCCGTGGCTGGGCCCACTGGGGCTGGTGCCGCTGCCGTCGAAGTGGCTGATGGAGTTCGGCGAGCCGATCCGCACCGACGAGCTCGAGCCGGGCGCCGCGGACGACCCGATGCTGGTCTTCGACGTGACCGACCAGGTGCGCGAGACGATCCAGCAGACGCTCTTCTCGCTCCTGCGTCAGCGAGGCTCGGTCTTCGGCTGACGGGGTAGGCGGGGCTTCCTCACTGCCGCGGTGTCGTTGCTGCTCTGCCAGCGTTGTGCGGCGTCCTCAAGCGCCGCAGCACCGCGGCAGTTTTGCTCGGCGCGTCGGCGCGTCGGCGCGGCGGGCGGGCGCGGCGGGCGGGCTCGGCCTGCCGGACGGAGGTCCCGCGGCCGGCGTACGCCGGTCAGAGCACGGCGTCGAGGAAGGCCCGGGTCTCGGGGTTCTGGGTGCGGTTGAAGATCTGGTCGGGTGGGCCCTGCTCGAGGATCTTGCCCTCGTGGAAGAAGCACATCCGGTCGCTCACCTCGCGGGCGAAGCCCATCTCGTGGGTGACCACCATCATCGGCATGTGCATCTCGACGGCGAGGTTGCGCATGACCGACAGCACCTCGCCGGTGAGCTCGGGGTCGAGCGCCGAGGTCGGCTCGTCGAAGAGCATCACCTCGGGCTTCATCGCGAGCGCTCGGGCGATGGCGACGCGCTGCTGCTGGCCGCCGGAGAGCCGGATGGGGTGCTCCTCGGCCTTGTCGGCGAGGCCGACCGAGTCGAGCAGGTTGAGGCACCGCTGCCGCAGCTCGGCCTTGTCGGTGCCCTTGACGAGCAGGGGCGCGACCATCAGGTTGTCGAGGACGGTCATGTGGGGGAAGAGGTTGAACTGCTGGAACACCATCCCCACCTTGAGCCGCAGCTGCCGGATCTGGCCACGCTTGCGCGCCGTCCGGTGGCCGCCCGTCAGGGTGAGCCCCGCGGCCTCGATCGTGCCCTCGGTCGGGTCCTCCAGGAAGTTGACGCAGCGCAGCAGGGTGGACTTGCCCGAGCCGGAGCGTCCGAAGATCACGATGACCTCGCCCTTGTGGAGGTCGAGGTCGACGCCCTTGAGCACCTCGAGGGAGCCGAAGCGCTTGTGGACGTCGCGGCAGCGGACGACGACCTCGCGCCCGGCCATCGGGTCGGCGACCGCGTCGGTGGTGGGCTCGCTCATCAGTGCTGGCCCCCCTTCAGGGACGGGTCGGCGATCGAGGGTTTGGTCTTCTTGACGTCGGCGACGGTGCGGACGTAGCCCTTGCCGAGCCGGGCCTCGAGCTTGCCCTGGAAGAAGGTGAAGATGATCGTGAGCAGCCAGTAGAGGCCGGCGGCCACGAGGAAGGCCTCCATCACCTTGCCCTCGGCCGGGCCCACCAGCTGGGCCCGCCGGAAGAGCTCGGCGCTGTCGACCGTCGAGCCGAGCACCGAGATCAGCGCGGTGTCCTTCATCATCGCGATGAACTCGTTGCCGGTCGGCGGGATGATCACCCGCAGCGCCTGGGGGAGCACCACTTTGCGCATCTTCTGGCCGTAGCTCATGCCGAGCGCCTCGGCGGCCTCGCTCTGACCGGGACTCACCGACTGTATGCCGGCACGGAAGATCTCGGTCATGTAGGCGCCGTAGTTGAGCCCCAGCGCGAGGATGCCGACGACGGTGTAGTCGAGGATGAAGAAGTCGACGAAGTCCCGTCCGAACGTGTCGGGGAAGCGCTGGCTGAGACCGGTCGCGAACTGCGGCAGCGCCAGGTAGATCAGGAAGAGCTGGACGATCAGGGGCGTGCCGCGGAAGAACGAGGTGTAGAAGCCGGCCACGCCGTAGGCCAGGGGGTTGGAGGAGATCCGGGCCAGGGCGCCGATGCACGCGAGCACGAAGGCCAGCACGATGCCCCCGAGGGCGAGGTAGAGGGTGTACTGCAGGCCCTTGGCGATGAAGTCGAACTTCTCGCCGATCCACGGCCAGTCGTACGACGCCACCCACAGCAGCCCTCCCAGCAGGGCGAAGATGACGGCCCAGACGGCCGCCACCTTCACCCGGAAGGGGATCCCGGCGCTGGCGAGCTCGAGGCGCTCGCGCAGGCCGGCCCTGTCAGTGTCGACCGACGGGTTCTGCCGACTGTCGTCCACGGTGCCCGACCGGCTCTACTGCTGGGTCGTGAGGTCGATGCCGTCGTACCACTTCTCCGACATCTCGGTGAGCGTGCCGTCGGAGTGCATGTCGGCGACGATCCCGTCGACGGCCTCGAGCAGGCTGGCGTCGTCGAGCGACGAGCTCTTGTCGAAGGCCACCGAGAGGGGCTCGTAGAACAGCGGGTCGCCCACGATCTTGACGGGCTTGCCGGTGTCGATGAAGCCCTGCGCCGTCGTGACCGAGGTCATCGCGGCGTCGAGTCGGACGCCGTCGCCGAGGGCGAGGTCCTCGAGTGCGGTGGTGTCGGTGTCGTAGCCCTTGATGGTCGGGTCGTCGACCACGAAGTCGAAGTCGAAGCCCTCGATGGTGAGGGAGCCGTCGAGGAACTGCTCGTAGGAGCAGCCGGCGCAGACGCCGATCGTGGCGCCGTCGAGGTCGGTGGTCAGGTCGGCGACGCTGGTGTTGTCGGCGTGGACCACCACGACGGCGGGGGTGAAGTAGTAGGGCTCGGTGAAGTCGAGCACCTGCTGCCGGTCGTTGGTCGGGGTCATCGAGCCCACGCTCATGTCCCAGCGGTCGCTCCAGGACCCGGCCGTGAGGACCTCCCACTTGGGGGCCTCCCAGGCGATGTCCACACCGAGCCGGTTGGCGATCTCGGTGGCCACGTCGATGTCGAAGCCTTCGTACTCGCCGGACTCGACGTTGAGCGAGGACTGCGGCGGGTACTTCGGGTCGGTCGACACGACGATCTCGCCCCGGTCGCAGATGTCGGCGAGCAGGTCGTCTGCCGCGTCGGTGGTGGCGCAGACGCCGTCACCGGAGGGACCTCCGTCGGAGGCCTTGTCGTCACCGTCGTCTCCGCCGCAGGCGGCGAGCGAGAGGCCCATGACGAGGGCGATCGTGGACAGGGACAACGTGCGGATGCGCATCAGTCACCTCAGTGCGTGGGGCCCGAGAGGGAGTTGGACCCGTGCAGGATGCCACGTCGGCCGTCTCGAGGACAGCCCCCGGGCGGTCACGACACAGGACTGTTACGTCGACCTCGGAACGCGGCGCCCGCGGCCAGCGAGCCGGTGACGGCCCCGGCGACGCCCGCGGCGACCAGCCCGGCGCGGGCCGCCTTGCGACCGGTGCGGTAGTCGCGCACCTGCCAGCCGTGCTCGCGGGCGTGCGCGCGCAGCCGGGCATCGGGGTTGACGGCGCAGGGCTCGCCCACCAGCGAGAGCATCGGGAGGTCGTTGGCGGAGTCGGAGTACGCCGCGCAGCGTGCCAGGTCGAGCCCCTCCCGCGCCGCGAGCGCCCGGACCGCCTCTGCCTTGGCCGGACCGTGCAGCAGGTCGCCCACGAGGCGACCGGTGTAGACGCCGTCGACGTGCTCGGCGACGGTGCCGAGGGCGCCGGTGAGCCCGAGCCGGCGGGCGATGATCGTGGCGATCTCGATCGGGGCCGCGGTCACCAGCCAGACGCGCTGGCCCTCGTCCAGGTGCAGCTGGGCCAGCGCCCGGGTGCCCGGCCAGATGCGGTGGGCCATCGCCTCGTCGAAGATCTCCTCCCCGAGCGCCTCGAGCTCGGCGACGGTGTGGCCCGCGATGAAGCCGAGCGCCGAGTTGCGGGCGTCGGCGACGTGGTCGGGGTCCTCGACGCCGACGACCCGGAAGTAGGCCTGCTTCCACGCCGCGCCCAGGATGTCGCGGGTGCTGAAGAACCGGCGCCGGTGGAGTCCGCGGGCCAGGTGGAAGATGCTGGCGCCCTGCATCACCGTGTTGTCCACGTCGAAGAACGCCGCGGCGGTCGGGTCGGCCGGGGTCGCCAGCGCGGACTCGACCTCGGCGGCCGACGCGGCCGCCTCGCCCGCCAGGACGCTACGCGCCTGGAGGTCCAGTCGTCGTGGCCGATCGCGTGCGGGACTCACCTCGCCAGCGTAGGCGACGACCGCCGGCGGCACCGCCATCGTCGACCACCTCGTTGTGACACCATCGAGGACATGGTGGCGCCACCGTTTGCGGAGCTGCTCGAGCGCGCCGCCGCGCAGCGCCCGGGTCACCCGGCGGTGGTGGACGACCGCGGACGGTCGCTCACCTGGGCCGAGCTGGACGCGGAGGCGACCCGGGTCGCCGGCGGGCTCGTCGGCGGGGGAGTGGTGGCCGGGACCAGGGTGCTGATCGCGCTCGGCAACCGCCTCGAGGCGGTCGTCACCTTGCTGGCCGTGCTGCGGGCCCAGGCCGTGGCGGTGCCGGCCGACCCTGACGCGGCCGACTCCGCGCTCGCCGACCTGATGGCCGACTCGGGGGCGCGTCACGCGGTGGTCGACGAGCGGGTGGCGGGCCAGCTCGAGGCCGCGTCCGCGCGGTCGCTGCGGCTCGTGGTCGTCGACGGCGGTGGGCCCCAGGATGTGGTGGGCCCCGAGCGCACGGCGTACGCCGGCCTCGGCGGTGGCGGACCGCTGCCGCCCCTGCTCGACCCCGAGCGCCTGGCGGTCCTGCTCTACACCGGCGGCACCTCCGGACCGCCGCGAGGCGCCATGCTCACCCACCGGGCGCTGGCGGCCAACGTCGCGCAGGTCGCTGCGCTCGAGCCGCCCATGGTGGGTCCCGACGACGTGGTGCTCGGCGTGCTGCCGATGTTCCACGTCTACGGCCCGGCGGCGGTGCTGGGGCAGGTGCTGGCGCAGGCCGCCACACTCGTGCTGATCGACCGGTTCGACCCCGTCGCCACCCTCGACGCGGTCGCCGCCCACGGGTGCACGGTGCTGCCGCTGGCCCCGCGGGCGCTGGAGCTCTGGCGGGGCCGCCCGGAGCTCCGTGACCGGCTGGCCGGGGTCCGCACCGTGCTGTCCGGCTCGGCCCCTCTGGACCGCGACACAGGGGCGGCGTTCACCGCGCAGACCGGCCTGGCGGTGCACCAGGGCTACGGGCTCACCGAGGCCGCGCCGGTGGTGACCAGCACGCTGGGTGTCGACGGCCTCGGGAGGGCACCCGACCGTGAGACGCTCGGCCTCCCGCTGCCCGGGGTCGGGCTGCGGGTCGTCGATGCCGACGGCGCGCCGGTCCTGCCCGGCGACCCGGGTGAGATCGAGATCCGCGGTGACAACCTCTTCTCGGGCTACTGGCCCGACGGTGCGGACGGGCCGGGCCCGGACGGGTGGTGGGCCACCGGGGATCTCGGGCTGCTGGACGAGGATGGAGCGCTGTCGATGGTCGACCGGCTGCGCGAGCGACTCACGGTGGCGGGATTCGCCGTCTATCCACACGAGGTCGAGGAGGTCCTGCGCCAGGTGGCGGGCGTGGCGGAGGTCGCCGTGATCGGCGTACCCCATGCCGGGACCGGCCAGGCCGTCGTCGCGTACGCCGTGGCGCGCGACGACACCGATCCCCAGGTGCTGGCCGCGGCCCTGCGCGAGGCGGTGGCCACCGGGCTCGCGGAGTTCAAGCGGCCCACGCGGATCGAGATCGTCGACCGGCTCCCGCTGACCGGCACCGGCCACGTCCAGAAGGGCCGGCTGCGACAGCTCGAGCGCCGCCGGGTGACGGGGCTGCTTCCGTGACGGCCCGGGTGACCCTCTACGCCAGGGTGGGCTGCCATCTGTGCGACGACGCCCGCGCCGTGGTCGAGCGGGTGTGCGCCGAGCTGGGCGAGGCCTTCGAGGAGGTCGACGTCGACACCGACCCGGCGCTCCTGGAGCGCTTCGGGGAGGAGATCCCGGTGACCTTCGTCGACGGGCGCCAGCACGACTTCTGGCGCGTCGACGAGTCGCGTCTGCGCACCGCGTTGCGCCGCCGGTCGGGCTAGTTGACTGCAAGAAGCACGCGATGTGTCGCCCGGACGGTGCTTCCCGCAGTCAACCATCCCCTCGCGCGTGTGGGGTGGGTCACATCGTGATCCTGCCGTGATCCGCCAGTTTGGTTCTCACGTTCACAAACTCCTAGAGTGGGCTGGCCGACGCGGAAGCCGACCCGGAGATCTCACTGGACGGGGCGAGTCAGGGCCCTGTGCCACCGGGCCGCGCGGCTAGAAATGAGACGCCAGTGACCGCACGCCCGGCCGCCGAGCCCCGGGACATCCCGGAGGCCACGGTGGCGCGACTCCCGGTCTATCTGCGAGCACTCACCACGCTCGCGGAGGACGGCGTCGCGACCTGCTCCAGCGAGGAGCTGGCCCAGGCGACCGGCGTCAACAGCGCCAAGCTGCGCAAGGACCTCTCCTACCTCGGCAGCTACGGCACTCGCGGCGTGGGCTACGACGTCGCCTACCTGCGCTACCAGATCGCCCGCCAGATCGGCGTCACCCAGGACTGGCCGGTGGTCATCGTCGGCATCGGCAACCTCGGCCACGCGCTGGCGAACTACTCCGGCTTCCGCAGCCGGGGCTTCCGCGTCGTGGCCCTGCTGGACGCCGACCCCGACCGCCAGCGGGAGGTCGTGGCGGGCGTCGACGTACGCCCCTTCGACGACCTCGAGGAGATCGTCGCCGACTGCGGCGTCGCCATCGGCGTGATCGCCACGCCGGCCGGGGCCGCACAGGCCGTCGCCGAAAGGATGGTGGCCACCGGGATCACCAGCATCCTCAACTTCGCCCCGACCGTGCTGTCGGTGCCGGACGGCGTCGACGTGCGCAAGGTCGACCTCTCGATCGAGCTGCAGATCCTCGCCTACCACGAGCAGCGCAAGTCGCCGCAGCTCGGGCTGGCGCCCCTCGACCTGGCGCCGATCGACGGAGCGGCGATATGAGCGTCCTCGTCGTGGGGGTCTCCCACAAGACCGCGCCCGTGGCGCTGCTCGACCAGCTCGCCCTCGACGGCGACGGCGTCCACAAGCTCGTCGCCGACTCCGCCGCGAGCGAGCACGTCGCGGAGGCGACGGTGGTGGCCACCTGCAACCGCCTCGAGATCTATGCCGTCGTCGACCGCTTCCACGGCAGCGTCGAGGGGCTGTCGCGGCTGCTGCTCGACCGCGCCCACGAGCCCGCCGAGTCGCTGCTCCCGCACCTCTACGTGCACTACGACGACGGTGCCGTGTCACATCTCTTCCACGTCGCCTCCGGGCTGGACTCGATGGCCGTCGGGGAGGGTCAGATCCTCGGCCAGACCCGTGACGCCCTGCGGCTTGGCCAGGAGTCCGGCACGGTCGGACCGGTCCTCAACTCCCTCTTCCAGCAGGCACTGCGGGTCGGCAAGCGGGCGCACGCCGAGACCGACATCGACCGGGCCGCACCCTCGCTGGTGTCCGCCGCCCTCGCGGCCGCCGCCGAGACCACCCCGGTGGCCGGAGCCCGGGTGCTGGTGCTCGGCGCCGGCTCGATGGCGGCCCTGGCGACGGCCGCGGTCGCCGGTGGCGGTGCCCGGGACGTGGTGGTGGTCAACCGGACGGCCGACCACGCCGCCCGCCTTGCCGAGGACCATGCCGTGCGCAGCGCCCCCCTCGACCGTCTGCGCGACGAGCTCGCCGACGCGGACCTGGTGATCGCCTGCACGGGCGCCGCCGACCTGATGGTGACGCCCGCGATGCTCCCCTCGCGGCCGATCACCCTGATCGACCTGGCCCTCCCCCACGACATCGACCCGGCGGTGGCGGCCCTGCCCGGCGTACGCCTGGTCAACCTGGCCATGCTGGGGGAGCGGCTCCACGGCTCCGCCGCCGGCTCCGAGGTCGAGGGCGTCCGCACCATCGTGAGCGAGGAGGTGGCGGCCTACCTGGGCGCCCGCCGCCAGGCCAGCGTCACGCCGACGGTCGTGGCGCTGCGGTCGATGGCCACGTCCCTGGTCGACGCCGAGCTGGCTCGACTCGATGCCCGGCTGCCCGGACTCGACCCGGCGGCCCGCGTCGAGCTGGAGCAGGCGATGCGGCGCCTGTCCGACAAGCTCCTGCACCAGCCGACGGTCCGGGTCCGCGAGCTGGCCGAGGAGCGTGGCGCGGTGTCCTACGCCGCGGCGCTCGCCGAGCTCTTCTCCCTCGACCCCGACGCCGTCGACGCGGTCACGCGTCCCGAGGGGATCTCATGAGCGCCCCGCTGCGGCTCGGGACCCGCGCCTCCGCGCTGGCACGCACCCAGTCGGCCACCGTCGCCGACCTGGTGAGCGCGCGGCTCGGCCGCGCGGTCGAGCTGGTGCCGGTCACCACCGAGGGAGACGTCAGCGACGCTCCTCTGGCCACCATCGGGGGCGCCGGGGTCTTCGTCGGCGCTCTGCGGTCCGCGCTGCTGCGCGGAGAGGTGGACCTCGCGGTCCACTCGCTCAAGGACCTCCCCACCGCGCCCGAGCCGGGCCTGGCGCTGGCCGCCACGCCGCTCCGGGAGGACCCCCGCGACGCCGTGGTCGCCCGCGACGGCCTGACCCTGGGCGAGCTGCCCGCCGGATCGACGGTCGGCACCGGCTCTCCGCGCCGGGCGGCCCAGCTGGCCGCGCTCGGTCTGGGACTCGAGGTCGTCGACCTCCGCGGCAACGTCGACACCCGACTGCGCCGTGTCTCCGACGGTGACCTCGACGCCGTCGTCCTGGCGCGGGCGGGCCTGGTGCGCCTGGGCCGTGAGGAGGCCGTCACCGAGGTCCTCGACCCGCTGCAGATGCTGCCCGCGCCCGGCCAGGGGGCGCTTGCCGTCGAGTGCCGCGCCGACGCCGAAGCGCTGGTGACCGACCTGTCGGCGCTCGACGATCCGGGCACCCGCGCCGCCGTCACCGCGGAGCGCGCGGCTCTCGCGACCCTCGAGGCCGGCTGCTCCGCCCCCGTGGGGGCGCTGGCCGACGTCGCCGAGGGCGACCACGGCGAGGAGCTCTGGCTGCGCGCCGTCGTGCTGTCGCTCGACGGAGCACTCACCGTCCGCATGTCCGCCACCGGCCCCGTCGGCGACGCCCATGGCGTCGGGGTCCGCCTCGCCGAGCAGATGCTCGCCGAGGGCGCCGCCGACCTGATGACCCCGTCCGAGAGCACCATCCACGCCAGCACCACCGTGAAGAGGCAGCACGCATGACTCGTCGCACCACCACGCGCCCGGCTCCCGCGTCCGCGCAGGGCCGCCACAGCACCACGCCCGCGACCCCTCGCGGGTGGGTGTCGTTCGTGGGCAGCGGCCCCGGCGATCCGGAGCTGCTGACCGTGCGCGCCGTCGACCTGCTCCGCGCCGCCGACGTCGTGGTCGTCGAGGTGCCCGAGCACGAGCCGATGGTGCGCCGGCTGTTGGGCATGGCGCCCGAGGCGACCCCGGACGAGAAGGGGCCGGTGTTCGTCGACGGGGGCTTCGGCGAGGACGGCCAGCCGCTCACCCACGCCGCTCGAGCCAAGGTCGTGGTCCGCGAGGCCAAGCGCGGTGACGCGGTGGTCAGGCTGATGGCCGGTGACCCGTTCGTGCACGCCAGCGGCCCCGAGGAGGCCCAGGCCTGCGTCAAGGCGGGTGTCGCCTTCGAGATCGTGCCGGGCGTGAGCGCGGCGGCCGCCGTGCCGGCGTACGCCGGCGTGCCGCTGACCGACCGCACCCACCGGGAGGTCTCCGTCGTGACCTGGGCCGCGCGGCACGACTGGAGCCGTTACGCCGCGGGCGCGACCCTCGTCGTGCTCGGTGCCGGCGAGCACCTCGGCGAGCTCTCCGACGCCCTGGTGGCGACGGGGCGCGACCTCGACACCCCGGTCGCGGTCACCCAGGACGGCACCACCACCGACCAGCACACGGTCGTGTCCACGCTGGGCGAGGTGGCCGCCGAGGCGCGCGCGGCCCGCGTGGGCCCTCCGGCCGTCGTCGTGGTCGGAGACGTGGTGTCCCTGCGCGAGACGTTGTCGTGGTTCGAGACCAAGCCACTCTTCGGGTGGCGGGTCCTGGTGCCGCGCACCAAGGAGCAGGCCGGCTCACTGTCGCAGCGGCTCCGGGGCTACGGCGCGGTCGCCGAGGAGGTCCCGACCATCTCGGTGGAGCCCCCCCGCAACCCGCAGCAGATGGACAAGGCCGTGCGCGGCCTGGTCGAGGGACGCTACGAGTGGATCGCCTTCACCTCGGTCAACGCCGTCAAGGCGGTCCGCGAGAAGTTCGAGGACTACGGCCTCGACGCCCGGGCGTTCTCCGGTCTCAAGATCGCCTGCGTGGGAGACAAGACGGCCGCCGCGGTCGAGGCCTGGGGGCTGCGGCCCGACCTGGTCCCGACCGGCCAGCAGTCCGCCGCCGGCCTGCTCGAGGACTGGCCCGAGTACGACGA
>CAZQCA010000086.1:0-12327 GCA_964591845.1 uncultured Nocardioides sp. | reverse complement strand
GGCGACCCCCGAGGCGCTCGCGGGGCGGCAGTTCCTGGCCGAGCGTGGCTTCGACCAGGCCGCCGCCGAGCGCTTCGGAGTCGGCTTCGCGCCCCGTGACGGCGAGGCGCTCGCCGGTCACCTGCGGCAGAAGGGCTTCCGCGACGAGGAGACGGTCGCGGCCGGGCTCGTCGCGCAGGGGCGGTCGGCCTACGACCGCTTCCGCGGGCGCCTGCTGTGGCCGATCCGCGACGCGTCGGGCGACACGATCGGCTTCGGCGCGCGGCGGATCTTCGACGACGACCGGATCGAGGCGAAGTACCTCAACACCCCGGAGACCCCGATCTACAAGAAGAGCCAGGTGCTCTACGGCATCGACCTGGCCCGCCGCGACATGGCGCGCTCCTCGCAGGCCGTGGTGGTCGAGGGCTACACCGACGTCATGGCCTGTCACCTGGCGGGCGTCCCGACGGCGGTCGCGACCTGCGGCACTGCCTTCGGCGACGAGCACGCGCGGGTGCTGCGGCGCTTCCTGCACGACCAGGACGAGTTCCGCGGCGAGGTGATCTTCACCTTCGACGGCGATGCCGCGGGGCAGAAGGCCGCGCTGCGCGCGTTCGGCGGGGACCAGAACTTCGTGTCGCAGACCTACGTCGCCGTCGAGCCGGGCGGGCTCGACCCCTGTGACCTGCGGCTGCAGCAGGGCGACGAGGCGGTGAAGGCGCTGGTGGCGGGGAGGGTCCCGCTCTACCGGTTCGTGCTCGGCAACGTCGTGAGCAAGTACGACCTCGACCGGGCCGACGGCCGGGTCGACGCGCTGCGCGAGGCGGCGAGGCTGGTGTCGAGCATCCGCGACCGGTCCAAGGTGGACGCCTTCGCCCGCGAGGTCGCGGGGATGCTCGGGGTGGACGTGGAGGAGGCGCGCGCCGAGGTACGCCGAGCGGCCGCCCGCAGCTCCCGGCCCTCGCCGACGCCGGTGGCCCATCGACCGGACGGGGCCGTCCCCGCGGAGGCTACCGAGACCGTGCGCTCGCTGCCGGATCTGCGCGACCCGCGCTTCTCGTTGGAGCGGGAGACGCTCAAGCTCGTGCTCCAGCACCCCTCGGTCGTCGGACGCACCGCGGGTGAAGTGGCCGGCGAGGACTTCACCCATCCGACCTACCGGGCCGTCTGGCAGGCGGTGGGCGCGGCGGGCGGCCCCGCCGCGGCCGGCCTCGACCCCGGCTGGGCGGCACGGCTGCGCGACTCCGCCACCGACCCCGCCGTGTCGTCGGCGATCTCGGCGCTGGCCGTCGAGCCGCTGCCCACGGCCAAGGAGCCCGACGCCGGCTACGTCGCCGCGCACGTGCACCGGCTGCGCGAGCTGACGGCGCTGCGCCGGATCGCCGACCTCAAGTCGCGCCTGCAGCGCACCAGTCCGGCCGAGGAGGCCGCCGAGTACGACCGCATCTGGCGGGAGCTCAACGCGCTCGAGCAGCACCGCCGGTCGCTGCGCGACCTGGCGATGGGGGAGCGGTGATCGGTCGGCGGCGGCGCCCCGCTCTCGACGTGGCGGCGGGAGAGCGGGTGCTCGCGTGGGCGGGGGCCGAGGACGGCGCGACCGTGGCGGGCACGCGGGAGGCGTTCTACCTGGCCGCGGCCGGCCGGGACGTCGTACGCCTGCCGTGGGAGCGGGTCGAGGCGGCCGACTGGGACAGCGACGGGTCCACGCTGCGGGTGGCGGAGGTCGGCAGCTGGGGCGAGCCGCGGGTCGTCCACGAGGTCGCGTTGGAGGATCCGCGCAGCCTGTTGCAGCTGGTGCGCGAACGGGTGACCGCCTCGATCGTGCTGCAGCGGCATGTGGTGGTCGCGGGGCGACGAGGTGTGCGCGTGGTCGGCCGCCGGTCGCCGGTGGGCGACGCGCGCGTGGAGTGGTTCTTCGACTACGACGAGGGGGTCGACCCGGACGACCCCGCCGTACGCCGCGTCGCCGACGCCGCCCTCGCCCAGGCCCGCGCCGACACCGGCCTCTGACCCGCACCGGCGGCCCCGGCGCGCCCCACCGGCGGCTCCGGGTCAGCGAAACGGGCCGTCCGCGCCCCCGCCGCAACGCCGTCAGTCGATTCGCGGTCGGACTCGCTGCCTTGCTAGTCTGTTCGGGCTTCGCCACGGTCCCCTGTAGCTCAACTGGCAGAGCATTCGGCTGTTAACCGAAGGGTTGTTGGTTCGAGTCCAACCGGGGGAGCCACACACGGTTTCGTCCGTGACCTGCGGCAACGGTCGACCAGCCACCACTCGGACCCACAAGCGGCCCCGCTGGGCCAGGGCCAGGGCGGCTCATGCATCCCGGGTCGGGATGCATGCGGACGTGACGGCTTCGGGTCAGTCGCCCCAGCCCATGGGGAAGACCTCGAACGACGTCGCCAGGGCGACGCCCATGCGCTGGCCGGTCATCCGGCCGAAGCCCTCGAGGAACTCCTCGGGGTCCCAGTTCTCCCAGCCGAGGCCCTCGATGTAGGCGGCGTGGGCCGCGAGCGACGCCACACCCTTGTCGAAGGTGTCGGTCGTGTCGACGCCGTGCCCGGCGTCGGGCGACGCCGCCGCCCAGACGGCGGTGACCCCGCCCCAGGGCTCGAGCCCGTCGACCAGCTGGTCGCTGAAGATCCACCGGTTGCCGGCGTCGCGCACGGCGTCCAGGACCGCTCGCCCGACGGCGATGTGGTCGGCCTGGTTGAGGTTGCGGCCCCCGAAGGTGTCGCGGAAGTTGCCGGTGATCACGATCTCCGGCCGATGCCGTCGGACGACGTGCGCGATCGCCGCGCGCAGCGGCACGCCGTACTCCACGATGCCGTCCTGGAAGCCGAGGAACTCCACGGTGTCGACGCCGACGATCCGCGCCGACTCGACCTGCTCCGCCTCACGGACCCGCCGGCACTCGTCGGGGGCCAGGCCGTCGATGCCGGCCTCGCCCGAGGTCACCATGCAGTAGACGATGTGCTTGCCCTGCCCGGTCCACCGCGCGATCGCCGCGGCCGCGCCGAACTCCAGGTCGTCGGGATGCGCCACGACGCACAGGGCGCTGTGCCAGTCCTCGGGTAGGGGCTCCAGGGGGATGGGTTCCATGCGCCGAGCATGGCAGGCGTATCTCGGTTGCGCGACCGGGCCGGCCCCGGCTTGGCTGACGCCATGCCGCCCGCCGAGCCCTCCGCCGCGACGGTCGCGGCGATCGACCCGTACGACGACGCGGCGCTCGCCGAGTGGCACGAGGTCGAGCGGCTCAGCGTGCTCGGCGACCGACCCGATGCCGTGCTCGGCAACGAGCCGCACCGCGTCCACCAGCTCCGCCAGCCGTCGTCCTACCGCGGACACCTGCTGCTCGCCGCGCGCGACGGCGGCCGCATCGTCGGCATCGCCGACCTCGGGTGGTCCCTCCGCGACAACCTGCACCTCGGCGAGCTGGAGATCGCGGTGCTGCCCTCGCACCGCCGCCGGGGCCTCGGCCGCGCGCTGTACGACGACGCGGCGCGCCGCTTCCGCGCCGACGGTCGCACGACCGTCCTCGGCGAGGCCCACGCGACTCCGGCGTACGACGGCGGCGTCCGGTTCGCCGAGGCCCTCGGCTTCCGCGTGGTCCACAGCGAGGACCACCTGCGCACCACCCTCCCGATGCCGGCCGCCCGTCGCGCCGAGCTCGAGGCGGTCACCGCGGTGCCCGGGACCGACTACGAGGTCCTCACCTGGCGCGACCGCTGCCCCGACGAGCTGCTCGCCGACTACGCCCGGCTGCGGACCCAGATGTTCAGCGACGTGCCCACCGGCGACGTCGATCTGCAGCCGGTCGCCGTCGACGAGGAGCGGGTGCGCGCCGGCGAGGAGGTGCTGGCACGCAGCTACCACAGTGTGGTGGCGGCCGCCCGCCACGCGGGCGGTGGGCTCGCGGGCTACTCACTGGTCTTCCTGGAGCACGGGTCCGCGCTCGCCCAGCAGGACGACACGCTGGTCATGCCGGCACACCGGGGGCACCGTCTCGGGCTCCGGCTCAAGCTCGCGACGCTCGACGTGATCGAGCGCGACCATCCCGAGCGCTCCACGCTGCACACGTGGACGGCGCCCGACAACCACGCCATGCAGCGCACCAATCGGGCCTTCGGGTTCGAGCCGGTCGAGGTGCTGCACGAGATGCAGCGCGCGCTCGACGCCTGACGCCGTACGCCGGCCGGTGCCGGCCCCGGCACAGCCGACGTGACGCAGACCCCACGGATTCTCCGTCCAAGCGGGCCCGAACAGGAGCACAGTGGGCTTCATGAGCACCGCCATGCACTCCTCGGACCCCGTCCACGACCTCGACCCCGCCGAGGTCTCCGCGCCCCCGCGTCTCGGCGACCTGTGGGCGGTCGTGCTCGGCGCCTCCCTGGCGGGCGTCGGCTTCACCGTCGTCCAGATCATGGAGAAGATCACGATCCTCAAGGACCCCTACGCCACGCTGTCGTGCGACCTGGGGGAGCGCGTGTCGTGCTCCGACGTGCTCCAGGCCTGGCAGTCCAGCGTGCTCGGCCCGCCCAACGCGGCGATCGGCGCGATCATGTTCAGCCTGCTGGCGTCGGCCGCCCTGGCGGGCTTCATGGGCAGCCGGCTCAGCCGCTCCTACGTCGCGACCCTGTGGGGCCTCGCGGTCTTCTTCCTCTCGTTCGCGACCTGGTTCATGTTCGAGACGGCCTTCAGCATCCGCAGCCTGTGCCCGTGGTGCATCGGCATCACCACCGCGGTGGTCGCGATCTGCGCCGCCCTGACCCGGGTCGCGCACCACACGGGAGCATTCGGAGACACGGGCCTGGCCCGGGTCGTCGCGCGGGCCGTCGACCGACGGCTCGACCTGGCGTTCTGGGCCGCCTGGTGGCTCGCGATCGCGGCGTTCCTCGCGATCGGGCTCCTGTAGCCGGCATCCGGCCTCGACCCCGGAGACGACGACCCCGTCACTCCTCGGCGTCGATGAGGTAGGCGCCGTCCTCGAAGACGAGCCGGAGCACGACGTGGTCGTCGACGGTGCCGACGCCGACGCGGTCGTAGCGGACGTCGTACTCGACGCGGAGCTGCTCCGGGTCCGCGACGATCGAGCTTGGCTCCGCGGAGCGTTGCTGCCGCCAGAACTTCTGGTACTGGCCGAAGTTGCGGCTGGCGTCCTGGAAGGCCGGGGTCAGCATCGGCCAGCTGTCCTTCGGATCGGTCGTCGCGGTGCTGAGGTAGTCCGCCACGAACTGCTCCATGCCGTCCGCCGTCGGGCCCGGTGGAGTCTCGCTGGACGGCGAGGTCTCGTCACGGCTCTGTCCGCTCCCGGGGCGCTCCGCCGCCGGTGGCCCGTCGTCGTCGGTGCCGCCGCCCAGCTGGGCCACGGCCCAGGCCACGACGAGCAGGGCGACCAGCCCTGCCACCGCCAGTGCCAGCGCCGGCGACCGGCGGGCCGCGGGCCGGGATGCCGGGGACAGCACCTGGGTCTCGTCGGCGGGAGGCGGCTCGAGCGGCAGGTCGCCGGACGGCACCCTCACGGGCATGGTGCCTTCCGAGACACCAGCCGCGACCGAGACCAGGTAGTCGTGGACCTGCCCCATCGCCCAGCGGGCATCGGGGTCCCGGGCCATCGTGTGCTGCAGCAGCGGCGCGAGCGGGTGGGCGTCGGGCAGCGTCGGAGGGTCGTGGTGGACGACCTGGTAGAGCGTGGCCACGGCGTTGCCGTCGGACTCGTACGGCGGCCGCCCGGCGAGTGCGTGGAAGGTGGTCGCCCCCAGCGACCAGACGTCGCTTGCGGGAGTCGCACGCTCGCCACGCGCGACCTCGGGGGACAGGTAGGCCGGCGACCCGGTCACCATGCCGGTCTGGGTCATGGTCGCGTCGCCGAAGGCGCGCGCGATGCCGAAGTCGCTCAGCTTCAGCGTGTCGTCGTCGGTCACGAGCATGTTGGAGGGCTTCACGTCGCGGTGCACGACGCCGTTGGCATGGGCCACCGCGAGTGCCTCCGCGGCCTGAGCGAGCAGCCGGGCGGCGCGGAGTGGCGGCAGCCCACCCGCCTCGGCCGTGACCGCGGACAGCGTCCGCCCGGCGACGTACTCCATCACCAGCCAGCGCTCGCCGGACTCCTCCACGAGGTCGAAGACCCCGACCACGTGCGGGTGGTTGAGCGAGGCGGCCAGCCGCGCCTCCCGCGCGGCCCGGGCGACGTCGAAGTCGCCGTGCCCGAGGCGCTTGACCGCCACCTCACGGTGCAGCACCTCGTCGCGGGCGAGCCACACCGAGCCCATCCCGCCGCGCCCGACCTCCCGGATGAGCGTGTATCTGCCTGCGACCACGCCGTCACTGTAGGGCGGCCCGGGGAGGCGGTCGCCGGTAGGCTCCGCCGCGGGGCGGTAGCTCAGTCGGTCAGAGCAGAGGACTCATAATCCTTGGGTCGCGGGTTCGAGCCCCGCCCGCCCCACCAGTCCCGCCCGCCCCATCGGCAACTCCGACGGGGGGCCTCAGCCCTGGGGCGCCAGCGCCCGGGCCGCGCGCCGGGCGATCTCGGGCCTGGCCGCGAGCTCGGGATCGAGGAAGACCACGTTGTACTGGTGGGGGCGCTGGATGTCGCGGAGCACCGGGATCTTGCCGAGCCCCTCGAAGTACGCCGCCACGTCGGCGTCCAGCCACTGGCCCTCCCAGGTCGGCGTGCTCTCCACCTCGATGAAGACCGCAGCCGCGCGCGCGAGCACCGTCGCGCCACCGGGCAGCACCTGGCCCGTCGCGCCCTCCACGTCCACCCAGGCGACCACGCGGTCGGTGTCGCCCACCTCGGCGAGGTCGTCGACCGGCACCGCCGGGACCTCGACGACCTCGTGACCGCCGCTCTTGGAGTGCAGCGCCAGGCTGGCCATCCGGCTCGTGCGCTGCCGGGCGATGCCGTGGACCTCGGTGGGGATGTGGAGCGACACCGTGCCCGGCGACGTACTGGCCGCGGCGTGCCGGTAGTCGACTCCCGCGCGCGTCAGCCGCTCGCGGTGCCGCTCGTGCACGTAGGGGTTGGCCTCGACCGCGATGCAGCGCGCGTCGGGGAACGAGCGCCGCGCCCATCGGGAGAACTCCGCCGCGTGCGCGCCGATCTCGAGGCTCACGGTCGGGTCGACCGCCTCGCAGACGTGGCGGAAGAACGCCTCGACGCGCGCGTCGATCTCGGAGCGCTCGCGCCCGCTGCGACGCGCCTGCACGGCGGTGAACGAGGACCAGAACGCGTAGCGAGCCCTGGCCCGCCGGTCTTCAGGGTCCCCCGAGCCGCGCATCACCTCATGCTAGCGACGGGCCGGGGCGGGACCCCGGCCGCCCCGCCGGGCTCACTTCGACGGCTCGGGGACCTTGCAGTCGACCTTGGGGTTGGCGCCCACGTAGTTGAGCGGTCCCGCGATCACGGTGAGGGCGGTGTCTCCGAACGACTTGCAGCTCACGTCGCGGTCGTTGCCGAAGTAGCCGCGTTGGGCGGCGGCGATCACGCCGATCACCAGCCACACCACGACGATGATGCCGAGCAGCCTGCTCACTGGTCCTCCTTCGTGCCCGGCCGAGGGACGGCCGCGCCGGGGGAGGGGTACCCGCTGCCGGCCCGCTCACTCGTCGGGCCGCTCCGGAAGGTGCGCGAACGAGCTGGCGTACGACGTCTGGCCGACGGCGATGGAGTACTCCGAGTAGTACGACGACACGCCGCGTCGCTGCGCCTCCCGATGGCGGGGATGGTCGCGCCAGGCGGCGTGCGTGTCGATGTCGGCGAACGTGACCACCGTGCACCGCTCACCGTCGTCGGCCGTGAACGTCTTCGTCTCGACGAAGCCCGGCATCGTGCGGGCGAGCGCGGCCACGACGGCCAGCTCGTCGGCGTACTCGTCGGCGTGCTCGGGCCGCAGCCGGTTGCGGAAGACCGTGACGACCTGGCCCACGCGCGGACGGGGCGGCTGCTCGGATCCCATGTGCACACGGTGCCGAAGCCGCGGCGACCGGGCAAGGCGCACTGCCGTGCGTCAGACGCCGATGCGGTGGACGCCGAGCGCGGTGCCGATGGCGGCCTCCTCGTAGGAGAAGTGCGACTCCAGCAGCCCCCGCAGATGCCGGAACTCGCGGGCCAGCCGCGGAGCCGCGTCGGGTGCGCCCATCACCTCCACGACGCTGCGGTCCAGTGCCACCAGCACCTCGTGGATCACCTCGTGCTCGTGGGTGAGCCGGTCGAGCGCGGCGTGCAGCGCCCCATCGGCCTCGCGGAGCGCGGGATAGAGGAAGCGGTCCTCGATGCCGTGGTGGGCCCGCACGGCGGAGCAGATCTGCCCGCAGTAGGAGCCGAGCAGCTGGTAGGCCTCGTGGAGCCCGAGTCCGTGGATCGCCGCCCGCAGCTCCTCGGGTCCGGCGCGCCCGTCGACCACCTGGTCGACGACCTGCGACACGGTCTCCAGGCCGCGGCGGTACATGTCGTGCACGGCCCTCAGGTGCTCGCCGGCCATCCGCTCGTACGCCGTCGCCTCGTCGTACGCCGGCGGGGCCGGCCGCAGGGACTCGTCCTCCCAGACCGGCATCGACTCCACGGCGGGTGAGCCTAGCCTCCGAGGAGTGGCTCCGTGCTTGACTGCGTCCATGCTGGAGCGCGGCTGGTCGGTGGCGCGGCTCGTCCTCGCGGGGCTGACCCTGGTCGCCGTGGGCGCCGTGCTCGCCCACGTCCTCGACCAGCGAGCGCCCGTGAGCAACTTCGTCTCCTACTTCACGATCCAGAGCAACGTGCTCGCCGCGGGCGTGCTGGGCTTCGTCGGGACCACGGTGCTCCGTGGCCGGGACCCGGACGAGCTGGCCTCGCTGCGCGGCGCCGCCACCCTCTACATGACGGTCACCGGCATCGTCTACGTCCTGCTCCTCCGAGGCGTCGACGTCCAGACGCCCGAGCCGTGGAACAGCGTCCTGCACTACCTCATGCCGGTCGTGATGCTGCTCGACTGGCTGGCCTTCCCGCCGCGGCGGGTGCCGGCGTACCGTCGCGCGCTGTGGTGGCTCGCCTACCCGGTGGCCTACCTGCTCTACAGCCTCGTCCGGGGAGCCGTCGTCGACTGGTATCCGTATCCGTTCCTGGACCCGGCGGACGGCTACCCGGGCGTGCTCGTCGTGTCGGCGGCGATGCTGCTCGTCGCGGCCGGCCTCGTCTGGGCGCTGCTCCGGGCGGCTGCTGCCCGGACCCGACGCGAGGTCAGGCGGACGTGACCGGCTCGTGCGTGAGCGCCCAGGCGTCGTGGCCGCCGAGCACGTCGGAGACGTCGGCGAAGCCCAGCGCGCGGAGGGTGCTGGCGCCCACGCTGCTGCGCCAGCCGCCGGCGCAGTAGAGCAGCACCGGACGATCCCGGTCGAGCTCGTCGGCGCGCGCGGTGAGCTCGGCGAGCGGGATGTGCGTCGACCCCGGGATCTGTCCGTTGACCAGCTCGCCCTGGTTGCGGATGTCGACCAGCTGCACGTCGGGGTTGCCGATCGCCTCCTCCGTCTGGGCGACCGTCAGACGACTGGCCCGGGCCACGTCGTCCTCGTGGGCGACGAAGTAGCGCTCCGGCTCGGCGATGTAGCCGAGGACGTGGTCGTAGCCGATCCGGGCGAAGCGGGTGGCGACCTCCTGCTCGTGCCCCTCGGGAGCGATCACGATCACGTCGCGCTCGGGTGCGAAGACCATGCCGACGGTCTCGGCCATCCGGCCGTCGACCGGCACGTTGATCGAGCCCCGCAGGTGGGCGGCGGAGAACTCCTGGTGGTCGCGCGCGTCGTGGACGACGGCGCCGCCGGCCAGGGCCTCCTCCACGGCCAGGTCGTCGAGGGCCGGCACGCCCTCGCCCTCGGCGTACACCTCACGCTCCCGGCGGTTGAGGATCGCGTTGTAGACGAAGTACGACGGCGCGGAGGGCTGGCCCTCGGTGACGATCGCGACGAACTGCTCCTCGGTCATCGGCTGGCAGGCGTAGTTGAGCCGGCGCTGGGCGCCGATCGTCGACTGGAGCTCGGTCGAGAGGTTCTTGCCGCAGGCGGAGCCGGCACCGTGGGCCGGGAAGACGCGCACGTCGTCGGGCAGCCCCATCAGCTTGTGCTGGATCGAGTCGTAGAGCTGGCTGCCGAGCTGGTCGGCGGTGAAGCCGATCGACGCGAGCAGGTCGGGGCGGCCGACGTCGCCCATGAAGAGCGCGTCGCCGGTGAGCACCCCGTAGGCGACCTCGTCGTCCGCGCGCTCGTAGACGAGGACGCTGATCGACTCGGGGGTGTGCCCGGGCGTGGCCATGATCTCCAGCGTCACGTCGCCGAGACTGATCCGCGCGCCGTCCGCCAGGCTGCGCACGGCGAAGTCGGCCTCGGCCACGTCGCCGTAGCCGATCCAGGCGCCGGTGCGCGCCGCCAGCTCCAGGTGCCCCGAGACGAAGTCGGCGTGGAAGTGGGTGTTGATGACGCCCACGATCCGGAGACCGGCCCCCTCGGCGTCGTTGAGGTACTCCGCGACGTCGCGGCGCGGGTCGACCACGACGGCCTGACCGCTCGTCTCGTCTCCCACCAGGTAGGAGGCCTGCGAGAGGCAGTCGAGGTAGTACTGCGTGAAGATCATGGACGGTCCCTCCGGGAGCTGGTGCGGGCGTCCACCCGGGCGCCGCGTGACGACTCTATACCCCCTGGGGTATAGGTCCAAGTGCCTGGGCGGAAACCGTGGGGGCGGCCGGCAGCCGATGCGGCACACTTGACCCGCCGCGCCGACGGTGCTGCGTCCCCACATCGACCAGAAGGAGCCAGGTGTCCACCCCCGACGTTCTCGCAGACCTCGAGTGGCGCGGCCTGATCGCCCACTCGACCGACCGGGACGCGCTGCGCGCGGCTCTGGGCGAGGGGAGTGTCAGGTTCTATGTCGGCTTCGACCCCACCGCGCCCAGCCTGCACATGGGCAACCTGGTGCAGCTGGTCACCGCGAGGCGACTCCAGCTCGCGGGGCACGTCCCCTACATCCTGGTCGGCGGCGCGACGGGCATGATCGGGGATCCGCGCGACTCGGGCGAGCGCACGCTCAACTCCGCCGAGACCGTGCGCGAGTGGACCGAGCGCGTACGCCGGCAGGTGAGCGGCTTCGTGTCGTTCGAGGGCGACAACGCCGCCACCGTGGTCAACAACCACGACTGGACCGCGGACCTGTCCGTCCTCGACTTCCTGCGCGACGTGGGCAAGCACTTCCCGGTCAACCGGATGCTCGCCCGGGACACGGTGCGGCGGCGACTGGAGTCGGGGATCAGCTACACCGAGTTCTCCTACATCCTGCTCCAGTCCATGGACTACCTCACGCTCTTCCGCGAGCACGGGGTGACGCTGCAGTTCGGCGGATCCGACCAATGGGGCAACCTCACCGGCGGGGCGGAGCTGATCCGGCGAGCCGCGGGCGGGACGGCCCATGCGTTCGCCACCCCGCTCATCACCAAGGCCGACGGGACGAAGTCCGGCAAGACCGAGGGCGACGCGCTCTGGCTCGACCCCGGGATGCTCGCGCCGTACGCCTTCTACCAGTTCTGGCTCAACGTCGAGGACGCGAAGGTCGGCGAGCTGCTGCGCATCTTCACCTTCCTGCCGGCCGAGGAGATCGAGCGGCTCGAGGCAGTCACCGCCGACAAGCCGTTCCTGCGCGAGGGCCAGAAGGCGCTCGCCGAGGCCGTGACCGCGCTGGTCCACGGCGCTGACGAGACCGAGCGCATCCAGCGCGCGGCGGCAGCGCTGTTCGGTGGTGGCGACCTGCACGGCCTCGACGCGGCGACCCTGGAGGCTGCCCTCCGAGAGGCAGGCGCGGCCGACGTCGACCACGCGGACGCGACCGTGGTCGACCTCCTGGTGCTGGCCGGCCTCGCCTCGAGCCGCGGAGACGCGCGACGCACGGTCGGTGAAGGCGGTGCCTACCTCAACAACGAGCGTGTGACCGACCCCGATCTCGTGCCGGGCAGCGACCAGTGGCTGGACGGCGGGTGGATGGTCCTGCGCCGCGGCAAGAAGCGGTTCGCGGGTGTCCGGCTGGTCGCGGGCGCCGCACCGTAGTAGGGGCTCTGACCTGCGCGGATGCGCTGTGCCGGGGGTCACAGCGTGTCGATTTGATTCGCCTTGCGGCGTCGCCTAGTGTTCACGTTCGTTGCGCCGAGCGCGACGCAGGGAGGTGGCCTCGTGCCGGCTCCCGGCCGGTCCCGCCCTCCGATTTGGAGCGGCGACGAACGGCTCGCTAGAGTAGGTAGGCCCCACTCGCTCCAGCCCGCAAGGGCTGTGCGTTGGTGCGCGTCTGATCTTTGAGAACTCAACAGTGTGTGATAGTCGATGAATTGGTTTGTTTGC
>CAZQCA010000085.1:0-12837 GCA_964591845.1 uncultured Nocardioides sp. | reverse complement strand
ACACGGTCGCGGGAGGCCCGTCGAGCCGGCGGTAGCGCAGCAGCACGGCGCCCGCAGGGAAGGCTCGCGGGGGCTCGGCGAGCTCGAACCGGCTGGGGGTGGTGCCCTCCGGGAAGAGCCGCTTGCCCTCGCCGATGACCACCGGACACACCCACAGGTTGACCTGGTCGACCAGACCCTCGCCGAACAGCGTCTGGAGCAGGGCCGCGCTCCCCCACGTGTGGATCTCGCGGTGCCGCTCGCGCAGCTCGCGCACCTGCGGGCCGGCGTCGGTGAGCTGGGTCGAGTCGGCCCACGACAGCTCGGGCACACCGCGGGAGGCGACGTACTTGGGCACGCTGTCGAAGGCCACCCCGATCGGGTCGGTCTTGCCGGGCCAGTAGCCGCGGAAGATGTCGTACGTCGTCCGCCCGAGCAGGAGCGCGTCGGAGGCCTGGACGTCGGCGACGAACCGGGCCCCCGACTCCTCGTCGCCGTAGGGCCGCTCCCAGCCGGCGTACGCGAAGCCGGCGTCCTGCTCGTTCGGCCCGCCGTTGGCCTGGATCACGCCGTCGAGCGTGATGTTCATGTTGACGTGCAGCTCACCCATCGTGGTCTCCTCCGTCGGGCAGCCCGCTCAGGATCAGGGCCGCGTCCTCGTTGTGGGGGTCGAGGTCGAGGGCGCGTCGCAGCAGGGTGCGCGCCTCGCCGAGCCGACCGTCGACCTGGTGGGCCCATCCGGTCATCGTCCAGGCCACGGACGAGTCGGGCCGCAGGTCGGTCCAGCGCCGCAGGACGGGCCACACCAGACTCGTGCGGTGCAGCTCGATCGCTCCCCAGACCGCCTTCTCGAACTCCTCGTCGTCGGGTTCGTCCGCGAGCGGGTCCACCGTGGCCGACACCGACGCGAGGGCGGGGTCGCCGGGCTCGCCCAGCACGGCGTCGAGAGCGGCCTCGGCGATCAGGCCGGTGGGCACCGTGTTGGAGTTGGCGAGCACCACCACGCCCAGCCGCTCGTCGGGCAGCATCACCAGCCGGGCCCCGAAGCCCGGGTCGGCACCGGTGTGACAGACGACGCGGCGGCCGCGATGGTGGCCGAGCATCCAGCCGAGCCCGACCTCCTCCTCCCAGGGCGGCTCGTCGACCGGCAGCACCGGCCGCCACATCACGTCGAGCAGGTCGGGAGCGAGGCGCGGACCCCCGTCCGCCGCGCCCATGTGCGCCTGCATCCACCGGCACAGCTCGACCAGGTTGGAGTGCAGCGTGGAGCTCGGGGCGTGCCGCCGCGTGTAGGGGTAGGAGCCCTCGGGCACGACCAGGGGCATCGCCACGTGCGGCGAGGCCGCGAGCTCGGGCGGCACGTCGGCGCGGAGGAACGTGCTGGTCGGCATCCCGACAGGCAGCAGCACCTGCCGGCGTACGGCGTCCTCGAAGGTGGTGCCCATCGCCCGCGAGAGCAGGAGGCCCAGCAGCTCGAAGCCGGCGTTGGAGTAGGAGCAGGTCGTTCCCGGCTCCGACTGCAGCCGCCAGTGGCCGAGGGACCGCGCGAACTCGCTGAGGGCGTCGTCGCCCAGCTGCGGGTCGTGCCATCCGTAGTCGGCGACGTCGGGCAGACCGCTCGCATGGCTCAGCAGCCCGCGGGCCGTGACCTCCGCCGCGCGGCCGTCGGCCAGCGTGAGCTCGGGCACCAGGTCGGTGAGCGGGGCATCCAGGTCGAGACCCGGCTCGGCGTCGGACGTCGCCAGTGACACCACCGCGGTCGCCACGAACGGCTTGGACACCGACGCGAGATGGAACATCGTCTCGGGCGTGACCGGCTCCCGGGTCCCGAGATCGCGCACGCCGAAGCCGCGGCAGACCTCCTCGTCGTCGCGCACGACCGCGACCGCCAGCCCGGCCAGGTCGGAGCGCACGTCCACCAGCCGCTGGACCAGTGGCCACAGCCGGTCGTCGAGGATCGCCTCGAGCGGTCGCGGGTCCATCCCTCGACCGTACGCCGTCACGGCGTCACGGCGTCACGGCGAGCGCGCACGCGGCGACCCCGTCCTCGTCCACGTGGGGCGGCCGGTCGACCGCGATCGTGAGGACGAGTCGCTCGCGCACCGTGCCGTCCACACGCAGGTGCTCCGTCGTCGACCCGACCGGCCGCGAGGTGTTCTCGTCGGCGTACGCCGTCACGGTGACGGCGACGTCGGTGTCCTCGGAGGTCTCGCCGGACACCGTGACCAGCGCGCGCACGCTCCGCTCCACCTGGTCGTAGACGCACGGGGGCTCACCCTCGGCTCCGCCCCAGGTCGCGGTCACCCCCGCCGGGTCGTCGCTCCCGCCGGCCAGCGCCGCGGTCGCCAGCCCGACGGCCACCACGAGCAGCCCCACGCCACCCACGACGCGCCACCGCCGCGCTGGCGATGCGGGGCTCACACACGCCCCGTGTCGTGGGCCCACATCGCGATCTCGACGCGGTTGCGGGCCCCGAGCTTGGTGAGCAGGCTCGCGACGTGGGTCTTGACCGTGGTCATCGCGATGTAGAGCTCGGCGGCGATCTCGGCGTTGGTGCGGCCGCGGGCGACCAGCGCGAGCACCTCCTCCTCACGCTCGGTCAGGGGCTCGGTCGGCTGGGCCGGCGCCGCGCCGCCGACGCCCTGGTCGCGCGCGGCCAGTAGCCGCCGGGTGACGTTGGGCGCGATCAGGGCGTCGCCCTCGGCGGCGGCGTGCACCGCCTGGACCAGCAGGTCGGGGCCGGCGTCCTTGAGCAGGAAGCCGCGGGCGCCGGCCCGGAGGGCGCCGTGGGCGTACTCGTCGAGGTCGAACGTCGTGATCACCACCACCGGCAGCGGGTCGGCGACGTCGGGTCCGGCGAGCCGCCGGGTCACCTCGACCCCGTCGATGCCGGGCATCCGGATGTCGACCAGGAGCACGTCGGGGCGCAGCCGTCGGGCCTCCGCCACGGCGGCCAGGCCGTCCGCCGCCTGGCCGACGACCTCGATGTCGGGCTGCGCGTCCAGGATCATCGCCAGCCCGGTGCGCACCAGCTCCTGGTCGTCGGCGACCACCACCCGGATCGTCACGGAGATCCCCTCACGACGTCCCCACCGGCAGCTCGGCGTCGACCACCCAGCCGCCACCGGACCGCGGCCCCGACCGCAGCGAGCCGCCCAGCAGCTCCGCGCGCTCGGTCATGCCGAGCAGCCCGAAGCCGGGCCGGATCGGCTGACCCTCGTGGGTCTCCCCGTCGTCGGCGACCCGCAGCCGCACGACGCCGTTGTCGCGAGCGACCTCCACCCGGACCCTGGTGGCGCGCCGCGCGTGGCGCACGGCGTTGGTCACCGACTCCTGCGCGAGCCGGAAGACCGCCGCATCGACGGCCGGCGGCACGTCTCCCAACGCGTCGGCCAGGCTGACCTCCACCGCCGGGGCCGGGTCGCGCCGGGCCAGCGTGGGCAGGTCGGCGATGCCCAAGGGGACGGCGTACTCCGCGGGCTCGTCGTCGCGCAGCACCCGCACCATCGCCCGCATCTCGGCCAGCGTCTGCGACGCCTCCGACTCGATCGCCGCCAGCACCGCGGCCGCCCGATCGGGGTCGCTGGCCGCGACCACCCGGCCGGCCTGCGCCTGGACGGCGATCGCGGAGACGTGGTGGGCCACGGTGTCGTGGAGCTCGCGCGCGAGCCCGACCCGCTCGGCGTTGCGGATCTCGACGCGCTGCCGGCTCCAGACGTCGGCGCGATAGCGGAAGGCGGCCGCGAGGGCGACGAACAGGAGCAGGAAGACGGTGCCGCCGAAGACGTCGCCCCAGCCGGTGGAGGAGACCGCCATCCCCACCGCCACGACGACGACCACGAACGCCAGACCCAGCACCACCTCACGCCCGGAGCCCCACCGGACCAGGGAGTAGAGCAGGATCACCACGAGCAGCATCGAGTAGAGCCCGGGGTCCGGGACGCCCGTCAGCAGGTCGACGAGGGACAGCGCCAGGGCGGCGCCGAAGGCGACCAGCGCACAGGCCAGCGGGTGCGTGCGGCGCCACAGCAGCAGCGGCGTGAGCGCCAGCGCGAGCAGCGTGACGGCCGGGCGCCAGGCGACGTCGGGGCGGACCCGCCCCTCGACGATCGCGGCGAGCGCGAAGCCACCGGCCAGCAGGAGGTCGAGGCGGGAGCGTGGCGGGATGTCGGCGGGCTTGGGCTCCCGCCAGATCGAACGCCGTACGCCGTCCCTCACGCTGATCAGCCTAGGCGTCCCCGCGGGCCGGCGTACCCGCCGGAAGGAGGAGCCCGACCTGGCCGGAAGGAGGAGCCGATCGTGGCCTCGGCGCCGATCCGCGGGAGGTGCCGGTGGCGTGACGATCGGAGAGGCGGGCACGGAGCCCGCTCCCCCCGAACCAAGGAGCCTCGAGATGTCACACGTCCTCTATCGCTGGGGTCACTGGGTGGCCCGTCGTCCGTGGGTGGCGATCGGCATGTGGCTGGTCCTCGCCGTCGCCGTCACCGGCGCCTCCGTCACCGTCGGGCACCCGCTCGACGACTCGATGTCCTCGCCTGGCACCGACTCCCAGGCCGCGACGGACCTGCTGGCGAGTGCCGACACCGGAGCCGAGGGGCTCACGTCATACGTCGTCGCGACGCCGCGCGAGGCGGGCGACACGTTCTTCACCTCGGCGTCGGCGCGCGCCGACCTTGCCTCGCTGCAGCAGTCGCTCAGCGGTCTGCCGGACCTCGTCAGCGCGACGGACCCGGCGGCGGCACTGGCCACCGACCGTGAGGCGGCCGTCGCCGGCCAGCTGGTCTCACCCGACGGGCGGGTGGCGATGATCCGGCTGCAGTACCCCGCCATCGAGCAGACCGACAAGAGCGCCCTGGTCGCCCTCAAGGCCGCCCTCGACGACGCCCGCCCCGGCTCCTCGCTGCAGATCGAGTCCGGCGGCGCGCTCTACTTCACGTTCGAGGAGCCGCCGATGAACGTCTACGAGGTGGTCGGCCTGGTCGCCGCGCTGGTGATCCTGCTGGTCGCCTTCGGCTCGCTGGTCGCCGCCGGGCTGCCGCTGGCGATCGGGCTGTCCGGGCTGCTGGTCGGCACCGGTGCGCTGTCGCTGGTCGCCTATGGCGTGGACATCCCCCAGTGGGCGCCGGTGATGGCGTCGATGGTCGGCCTGGGTGCCGGCATCGACTACGCGCTCTTCCTCGTCACCCGGCACCGCGAGCAGCTCGCGCTCGGCCTGACCGTCCCCGACTCGGTCGGCCGCACCCTGGCCACCGCGGGCCAGTCCGTCGTCTTCGCCGGCGGGACCGTGGTCATCGCGATCCTCGGACTCGCCTTCGCCGGGCTGCCGTTCGTGACAGCGGGCGGCATCGGCATCGCGGTCGTGGTGCTGGTGATGGTGCTGGCCGCGATCACGCTGCTGCCCGCCCTGCTGGCGCTGGCCGGCACCCGGCTGTCGCAGCGCCGTGCCTCTCGGTTCGGCTGGCGTCGCGCGCCCCGTCGTACGACGGGAGCGGCGCAGCGCTGGAGCCGGTGGGGCGCCCACGTGACCCGGCACCCGGTGGCCTACCTGGTCCTCGGTGTGGTGCTGCTGCTCGGCCTCGCGGCCCCGGCGACCGCGCTGCGGCTCGGCATGCCCGACGACGGCAACTACCCGCAGGCCCGCACCGAGCGCCGCGCCTACGACCTCATCGCCGACGGGTTCGGCCCGGGCGCGATCAGCCCGATGGTGATCGCCGTCGACACCGCCGGTGACGGGTCCGCCCCCGCGCGGATCGCGGCCGCCGTGGCCGACGACCCGGGCATCGCCTCGACGCAGGCGCTGCCGGCGACGTCCGGCTCCGACGTGGCCGTGGTCCTCGCGCAGGCCACCACCACGCCCCAGGACGAGGCCACCCAGGAGACCGTCGAGCGGCTGCGCTCCCGCGTGCTGCCGAGCGCACTGGCGGACAGCCCGGCCATCGCCCACGTGGGCGGCTACACCGCGGTGATGACGGACATGAGCGAGCGCGTGCAGGAGCGGATGCCGATCTTCCTGAGCGCCGTGGTGCTGATGTCGTTCCTGCTGCTGGTCGTGCTCTTCCGCTCGCTGGTGGTGCCGATCAAGGCGGCACTGCTCAACCTGCTCAGCGTCAGCGCGGCATACGGCGTCCTCGTGATGGTCTTCCAATGGGGCTGGGGCGCCGACCTGATCGGCCTGGAGACGACCGTGCCGGTCATCTCCTTCATCCCGCTGTTCATGTTCGCGATCCTGTTCGGGCTGTCGATGGACTACGAGGTCTTCCTGCTGTCGCGGATCCGCGAGGAGTGGCTGCGCACCGGTGACAGCGACCAAGCCGTGGTCCACGGCATCGGCGTGACGGCGCGGACGATCTCCGCGGGCGCGGCGATCATGGTCGCCGTCTTCGCCGGCTTCATCACCGGCAGCGACCCGACCATGAAGATGCTGGGCCTCGGCCTCAGCACCGCCGTCCTGCTCGACGCCACCGTGGTGCGGCTGGTGCTGGTGCCGGCCACCATGAAGCTGCTCGGCGGGCTCAACTGGTGGCTGCCCGCGTGGCTCGACCGGCGGCTGCCCACCTTCGACCACGAGTCGCACGTCCCGGTCGGCCCGGCGGCCGCGCCGGCTCCTGCGCTCGCGGCGGCGGCGTCGGAGTGACGCCGGTCAGTCCAGGCAGGCGCGCACGCACCGTTCGATGACGGGCCGGATCTCGACGTCGGGTTCGACGGTCAGCCGGTGGAAGACCAGCCCGTTGCCGCAGGCGAGGACGGTGCGGGCCGCCTGCTCGGGCTGGCGGGCGCCGACCTGCCTCAGCAGCGCGGCGGCCCACTCGACGAAGGCCTCCCGCTCCCGCAGCAGGGGGCCCACGAGGTCCGGGTGGTGGGCGGCCTCGAGCGAGAGGGCGAGACGCACGCGGGTGCGCGCCGCCTGCGGACCCGAGGCGGTCTCGACGAACGTGCACAGCAGGTCCACCAGGTCGTCGGGGGTGGTCACCCCGTCGGTGGGGGCCATCGTCCGCTCGGCCTCGGCGAGGTGCTCGACCACTCCGGCGAGGAGAGCGGCGCGGGTGCGGAACCAGTTGGACGTCGACCCCTTCGGCAGGCCGGCTCGGCTGTCGACCCGCGCGTGGGTGAGGCCGCGGATGCCGTGCTCGCCGACCTCCTCCACGGCGGCGGTCAGGGCCCGCTCCCTCGTCGTTGCCACGCCCGCACGGTAGCACTACGGAAGTAGTAGACGTCACACTATGTCTGTAGTAGAGTGCCTCGCATGGCCGCCGTCCTGCTGGGTGCCTGGATCCTCCAGGCAGGAGTCGGCCTCTCGCTCGCCGTGAGCTGGTGGCGCCTGGGCCGTCGCCACGTGAGGACCGTCGGGGGACACATCGTGTCCAGCCTGGTCGGCCTCGCGGCGTGGTCGGCGTACGTCGTGAGCGGGAGCCTGCTCGCGGCCTGGGCCGCGGTGGCCGCGATCACGGTGGGCAACACCCTGGGCGACGAGATGCTGCTGCGGCGGGTCCGGCACCGCACCGGCTCGACCTCCAAGCGTCGCAACTACCCCGCCGCGGTCGCCGCGATCTTCCGGGGTCGGATGCCGGCCCGGGTGGCCTTCCACGCGCTCTTCGCCGGGGTGGTCTACTTCGGATCCTTCATCGTCTCGCTCGTGGACACCGTGGCGGCTCTCTGAGCCACCCGCCGGGCGATGCTCACGCGCCGCGGGCGCCGGCGAGGGTGAGGGCGGAGAGCCGGCGGAAGGCGTCGGCGAACCCGTCGACGATCTGGCCGTGGTCGGGCACCAGGCCGGCGTCGGCGGCGATGCCGACGAAGACCCGGCCGTCGTAGCTGTAGATCGTGACGCTCATGACCTGGTCGGCCGTGAGCGGCGCCCAGCCCATCATCCCCTCGATCCGGCGGCCGGCGGCATAGAGGGGGAGGTCCGGCCCGCGCACGTTGGTCAGGACGCCCACGGCGCGGTTGGCGAGCAGGTCGATCGAGGCCCGGTAGAGGCGCTTGCTCATCCGGGAGATCGCCGCCTGGATCCCGAAGTCCACGACCGCCTCGTGGCTGCGCTTGATGCGCCCCATGCGACGACGTACGACGTCGAGCGTGCGCAGCGGGTCGTCGAGGTTCGTCGGGAGCTCGAGCTGCACGAGCGCGAAGCCGTTGCCCAGCTCGACCGGCAGCGACGGATCGAACGGCTGCAGGTTGACGGGGACGTCCCAGGTGACGCTGTGACAGACCGCGTCATGCCGCTCGAGATAGGACCGCAGCGAGTCGGCGACGCACGCGACCAGGACGTCGTTGACCGTCGTCCCGGTGGCGCGTGCGGTGGCCTTCACGTCCTCGAGCGGGATCGCCGGTGACCAGGCGATGGCCTTGTCCTCACCGACGGTGCCGCTCCACAGGGTGCTGTCGTTGCGCGTCCCGAGCACGAACTTGCGGAGCGTGTCCACGTCTCCGGGCACGCCGGAGGAGGCGACCAGGGACTCGGAGGCGGCCAGGGCGGTGTGGGCGGACCCGAGGGGGTTCGTCAGCGAGCCGCGGGCGAGCCGCGTCGTCGCCTGCGCCAGGCCGGTGACCCAGCGGAGCGCCTGGCTCACCGGGGAGACCGGTGGGGCCGCCGCCGGTGGCGCGACGGGCGCCGGCCGGCCACCGGGGCGTCGCGAGGGCAGTGCGTCCGGGGTCGTGTCGAAGACGCTGAGGGTCAACTGGACCATCCGGATGCCGTCCGCGATGGCGTGGTGCGCCCGGAACAGCACGGCGCTGCCGCCGTGGAACCCGTCGACGAGGATCGCCCGCCACAGCGGCTGGTCGCGGTCGAGGGGCACGGTCCGTTGCGAGGAGATCAGCTGCTGCAGCTCGGCGTCGCCTCCGGGCGCCGGGAGCGTGACGCGCTCGAAGCGGTCGTCGTACGAGGCGTCGGGTCGCTCCTCCCACGACCAGACGCCGTGGTCGCGGACCGCCACGCTGCGGAAGACCGGGTAGCGGTCCCAGAGGCGGCGCCGCGTGACGTCGAGGTAGGCGTCCCAGTCGAGAGGCTCGGACGTCCAGAAGAGGCTGTCGACCACCATCAGGTTGCCCGGCTTGTCCATGTCGAGCCACAGGGCGTCCTGCACGCCCAGCCGTTGCCGTTCGCTCATGACGCGCTCCTGCGTGGGGACTTCGTCGGGTCCCGCTCCCTCCAGAGAACACCCGCGGGCGTCCACTCGGATAGGGCGCCGGGGCGTCTCGTCCGTCACGTGCGGGCGGACCGTCACCGGGTGAACGTCGGCAGCTGCTCACCCGCCTCCAGCGGGAACGGGAGGGTGTTGCCGCGCGGCGGGACGGGGCAGGTCGCGAAGTCGGTGTAGGCGCAGGGGAGGTTGTAGGTCCGGTTGAGGTCGACCACCACGTCGCCGTCCGGCCCGGGGGCTGCCACGACCAGCTGCCGGCTGGCCTCGTAGGTCGTCGTACCCGAGGTGCCGTCGCGGAGCAGGACCCAGAGGGCGCCGTCGTCATGCGGCCACGCGGCCAGGCGGTGCTCGGCTCCGGCGTGCTCGAAGACGACGTCACCGACGAGCGCGTCCGGGTCGCCGGAGCTCATCCCGGCGTACGGCTCGAAGCGACCGGCGACCACCCACCGGGGGTCGGGCGGGTAGCACGGGGTCTCGACGTACGCGCGGAGGTTGGGCGCGTCCGGGTGGCGCGGCCGCACGATCGTCGCCCCGTCGCGGTCGGCCACCTGTGCCACGGCGTCGCCGAAGGCCAGCGTCACCCCGTCCACGTCGAGCGGCCCGAGCTCGTGCGGGCCTGCCTCGAGCCGGTGGCCGTCGTGGCTCATGACCTCGTCGTCACCCAGCACCAGCAGGGCACCGTGGGGCCTGCCCGTCCACTCCCCGGGGACGTCGTCGTACCGCTGCGGGTCCGGCGTCAGCCAGTGGATCGCGGTGATCGCGAGCCAGCCGTCCGGTCGGCGCAGGGCGCGCTCGCGGCGCTGATGCCAGTCTGCCCAGTCGGCCTCGAAGTCGGACACCCCGGGATCATCGCACCCGGCAGGCCTTCGGCCCTCTCGGCGATCCCCAGCAACATTCGGCGCATCATCGGGAAGTCGCCGACCTCCATCAGCAGCACGGTCGCCGGCAGGAAGGGCCCGACGTCGTACCGCGCCTTCAGCCGTGTCACCACTCGCGTCCCACCCGCCTCGTCGGGGGTCAGCCGCCAGGCCCAGGTCGAGTCGGGCTTGCGCCAGACAAGGGAGTGCGGCGCGTCGATGCTGGCGACGCGGAACGCCGTCCGGTCGTCAGGCCTGGACGACATGGGGGCGGCGATGTCACCGACTGACGGGGACTGGAAGTCCGGGAGGATCGCGTCGGCGCTGGGGCGGCCCAGGTTGTCGAGGAAATCGAAGGAGTAGAAGCCGGCTCGCCCGAACCCGACCTGCACTAGCCAGGGCCACACCCGGTCGGGCGGCGCCGCGATCGACACCGCGCGAGTGGCGACGAAGTGGGCCCGGTCCAGCAGTTCGTCGCCGGGCATCGCCGCGGTCGCTTCCTGGTTGCTGGCGCCCCACGTCAGGTGCCACGAGCGGTACGACCGGAAGGCCACGACCGCGCCACCGAGCGCGGTACACCCCACCAGCGCGCCGCGCACAGAAGCTCGGTTCGTCCGCACTCAGTCATTGTCCCGCTCGCCGTACGCTCGACCGGGGTGGGGTGTGCGGCCGACAGGCGACGGACTGACATGGCCCCCTTCGCGGCGCTATGACGCACTGCGTGAGCAGGCTTGTTGGGTCGGATCCCTGTGGTGTGTGACGTCGTGGGATGCGACGCATTCAGTAGCACGAGCGCAGCGATCGCGGCTATGGACGGCGAAGTCTCGTCGCCGCTTTCCGGCGTACCCGTCGAGTGCGTCCGTGCTCAGCGAGCAACTCGAGCACTGGCGTCGAGCGGCAGAGTTCAGCAGCACGGCGCTGCAACCAATCGCTCCCTTCGCGGAGTCCATTCAGGTCACTTGATCCGTGAGCCTGATCTAGGGCATTCAGCAACCTCGTCTCGGTCAATCGCCGCCGCGCAAAGTCTCTGATCTTGCCGTCCGACAGTTGTGCTAGCCAGCGTTCGCGATCCTCGTCATGGCTGTACTCAATCGCGCGGATCACGACGGCGCTACGCAGCGCTTCGTCGGGTTCCGAGGTGAGTGAGGCCAGGACCCTCTCGTCAAGGTCGCGACGGGCGAGGGCAGCGTCATAGATCTGCCACCGCTCCGAATCCAGGGTCAGGTCGAGGGGGACGGAGTGTCCGAGCGTCTGTGCGAGCTTACTCAGAGGTGAGCCCTCAGTGGGGTCTTCTTCCACCCCTGGCACGTTAGCCCAGCCATCGAGGGTAGGTGGCGTGAAGGAGCTCGGTGGTGAGGAGCAGGGGGCGAAGTCGTGGAGCGCTTTGGCCAACAGCTCGGGGGACCGAGGTTGGTGCACCAACCGGTGGGGTCCTTGACGGGACCCAGGAAGCGGTCCTTGCTCTCCCGGTGAGATATTCACGTCGATCTAGCGGCTCACGCGACGTTGCGGTCCCGTGGAGCTTGGCGTGGGAGTGGGCAGACCCGTAGTCGCGGCCGGACGCGCACGCGGCGCTTCAGGGGAGTGACGGAAACCACCTCGGACCGACGCCCTGATCAAATAGCCTCGGCGCGTGGCCGACGTGGACCTGACCGGACTGTATGCGATTCTGGCCGAGCGTGAGTATGCCGGGCTGCCGTTCCGGGTGGTGCCCCTGGACGCGGAGGTGGCGCCCTTGGACATCCTCCGCGACGTCCAGGCCGCCGTCGGCTATGCCTGCGTGGCCGCCGAGGAACGCAACCTCGACGACCCGACCAACGCCTGGGACGGAGACCCGACCCCAGAGGGCATCGTGTCAGAGGTCAACCACGGCACCATGACCGACGAGGAGATTGCCGCGTTCTTTCGCGATCTCGCGGTCGCGCTGGACGCCCGTGGACTCGCGGTGCGCGTCGTGCCGCATCGCCCATCGCCCCGGATGCCCAACTACGACTCCTTCCGCGAGCTTCCCCGCACGCCCACCGCCTACCTGCGATTCACCTGGGAGATCCTGCCCACCGGCCCCATGACCAACCCGGACATCGTGATCCCAGCCCCGACCCTGGCTGCGATAGCCGAACCGATCGTTGCCTGGACCTGCTTCCCCGGCGCGGCCGCCATCGCCCAACGCGGGATCACTCGGTACGCCGCTACCCTCCCCCAAGCCATCGCCGAACTGGCCCGGGACGAGCCCTACGATCAGATGACCAGCGTCACCATGGTCCGTCTCGACCCACCCACCCTGAGGGGCTTCGAGATCCATCCCTTCGCCAAGGCCACCCTGCAGACGGTGGACCCCACCCGCAGCTCCCTGGAGCACTACCACGACGTCCTCGACGGCTTGCGGATCCTGGCCCCCTACCTCGCCCACGGCTACCTCCGCCTCGGCCTCCCAGGCGGCCCCGACGAGGTCGACTTCCCCCTCGGCCACAAAGCCAGCCCATGGGACTACCGAGCCTGGGACTCAGCGGACCTGCTCCCCGACCGCGTCCCCGACGCCCACGTCGCCCAGATCGTCACCACCCGACAGCTCAGCCACGCCGGCACCCTCGACGGCTTCCACCTCGAACCACTCGGCCACGATCGACACCTCCTCGCCGCCGAGGACCCCGAGCCCTGGCTCACCGGAATCCGACCCGACCCGCACCTGCAAGACCCCGCCCGCGCCGCCTTCGGCGACATGCTCCTCACCCCCGAACACCGCGCCGCCACCCCCCACAACCGCTTCATCCCCTACGTCGACCTGTAGCGAAACCAAAGGCCTCCACCAGACCACGGGGGCGATTCAGCCGCGCGCACGCTACGCGGTAGGACGTGGC
>CAZQCA010000084.1:0-12924 GCA_964591845.1 uncultured Nocardioides sp. | reverse complement strand
GGGGGTGCCGTTGAGGGTGCGGCCGTAGAAGTCGAAGTTGGTCTCGACGAAGTCGTCGGTGAGGTACGGCGCCAGCGAGCGCAGCACCCGTGACACCATCCAGTCCTGCCAGTCGCCGATCGGCACCTCCTCGAGCACCGTCGACAGGTGGGAGAGATAGGACGGCTGCTTGACGATCACCTCTGCCAGGGTCTGCTCGTCGCCGCCGATGTTGGTGACATAGGCGTCCCAGTCGAACGCCGGCGCCAGGGCGCGCAGCTCCTCGGTGGTGGTGAGGTTGTAGGTCTTCTGCACGTCGCGGGTCTCGGCCCGCTCCCAGTGACCCCGGGCGAGCCGGGTGTCGACGTCCAGGATCCGAGCGGCGGCGCCGGCCGGGTCGGCGTGGCCGCCGAGGGTGAGCAGGCGCTCGAGGTAGGCGACGTACTTGTCGCGGATCTCGGCGAACTTGTCGTCGCGGTAGTAGGACTCGTCGGGCAGCCCCAGTCCGCCCTGGAAGACGTGGACGAGGTAGCGGTCGGAGTTGCGGTCGTCGGTGCCGACATAGCTCCCGAACAGCCCCACCCCTCCATTGCGCTCGAACTCGCCGAGGAACGCAGCGAGGTCGCGGACGTCCCGCAGGGCCGCGACCGCATCGAGCATCGGCCGAGCCGGGTCGAGCCCGCGCGCCGCGATGGCCCCCTCGTCCATGAACGAGTGGTAGAGCCGGGCGATCTTGGCCTGGTCGGCGGCGAGCGAGGGGTCGGCGGCCGCGAGCCGGCCGGCCAGCTCCTCGATGATGTCGTGGACCTGCTGCTCCGCCACGTCGGCCAGGGTCACGAACGGCCCCCAGCTGGAGCGGTCGGCCGGGATCTCCTCGGTGGCCAGCCAGGTGCCGTTGACGTGTCCGAAGAGGTCGTCCTGCGGGCGGGTTGCGGGGTCCATGCCGGGGCGTGCGTCGTCGAGAATGCTCACGGGAAGGGAGCGTACCTGCGCCGCGAGACCGATGGGCCGGCGCGGACGACGCTCGACGACTCAGACCGGCTGGACCGCCGCCGGGTCGGTCGGCGCGTCCCAGCGGTGGAGCAACGCAGCCAGGAGTACGGCGGCCACGGCGGCGACGAGCGTGAGGGCCACTCGCTCGGCAGCCTCAGGCTGGCGGCGCTGGGGGGTTGCTGGCGGCCATCGTCCTCGACGCCGTCGGCACCGGGTCCGGTGCGGTCGGTCGCCGACGCGGTCCGACGGCGGCGCGCCCCCGCCGCGGCCGTGTGAGGTCAGTCGCTGACGGTGACGACCAGCTTGCCGGTAGCGCGACGCTCGGCCAGGTCGGTGAGGGCGCGCGGGAAGTCCTCGAACGCGTACGACGGCCCCAGCGGAGGGCGGACCACGCCCCGCTCGATCATCGGCCGCAGCTCGTCCCACTGCCGCTGCATGAAGCCCGGCGTGGTCATGGCGAAGGCACCCCAGCCCACTCCTCGCACATCGACGTTGGTGAGCAGCAACCTGTTGACCTTGACCTCGGGGATGCCCTGTCCCGCGGCGAAGCCGACGACCAGCAGCCGCCCCTGCGGCGCGAGGAGACGGAGCGAGTCGGTGAAGGCCTCACCCCCGACGACGTCGACCACGAGGTCGACGCCTCGGCCACCCGTGAGCGCCCGCACCGCCTCGCGGAAGCCGTCGAGCAGGACCACGTGGTCGGCACCCGCCTCGGTGGCGACCCGGGCCTTCGTCTCGGTCGAGACGACAGCGATCGTCGTGGCGTCGTAGCCCCGGGCGACCTGCAGCGCGGCCGTGCCGACGCCACCCGCCGCGCCGTGCGCGAGCACCGTCTCGCCGGCTCGCAGCCCGCCGCGCTCGTGCAGGGCGAACTGGGCCGTCAGGTAGTTCATGGGGAGCGCGGCTCCCTCATCGAGGCTGAGCTCGTCGGGCAGGGCGAAGGTCCACTCCGCGGGGACGACCGCGAGCTCGGCGGCACCGCCGTGGGGCACCACGCCGGCCACCCGCTGCCCCGGAGCGAACCCGGAGGGCCCCGAGACGACCTCGCCCGCCACGTCGACGCCCAGGGTGAACGGTGGCTCCGGTCGCAGCTGGTAGAGCCCCTGGCTCAGCAGCAGGTCGGGGAAGGAAACCCCCACCCGGCGTACCCGGATCAGCACGTCGTCGGGGCCGGGCGTCGGCTCGGCGACCTCGGTGACGCGTACGCCGCCCGGGCCGGAGGTCTCCACGACCTGGATCGCGCGCATGTCCCGACGCTAGCGGGTGCCGACCACCCCTCCCACCGCGAGGCGTCGCGACTGTCGCGGCGAGGCGTCGCGACTGTCGCGCCGACCCGGGTCAGCGCGGACGGACGACCGCGTTCATCTCGAAGTGCATGGGGTCGGTCCAGGCCCAGTCGCCGCCCCAGGTGAACCCCCACTTCTGGAAGATCGCGACGACGTCGCGGTCGATCTCGCCGACCGTGCCGCGCTGGTTGCCCGGCACGTTCAGGTCGAGCGCGATGCCGAAGGCGTGCAGGGACAGCTGGGTGGTGCCCGCGATGAAGCGCGGGTAGTAGCAGCCGGCGTACTCCTTCGGGTGGATCTTGTCGGCGAGACCGCGCTGCACCACCTCGGTCAGCGCCGCGCGCAGCTGCGGGAACAGCAGCCGGTGGCACGTCACGGAGCCGAGGATCGGGACCCGCTCGGTGCGGATGTTGGCCTGCACCCAGGCGGCGTCGGGGGCGATCCGGCCGCCCTCGAGGACCCGGTAGGAGAAGGAGCCGACGCCGTCGGCGACGGAGCCGCCGGTGAGGAACGCCGTCTGCTGCACGGTGATGTCGAGGTCCGGCCCCAGGATCTGCACGGAGGCGGCGCTGCCCGCGATCTCCTCCAACGCGGGCCGCACCGACTGAGGTGAGGCCTCTCCCGTCCACACCAGCATCGCGTTGCCCGTGGGCAGGCCGAGCTCCTCGCCCCACAGCGGGTTGACGACGGCGTCGATGCGGGGGGCCTGGGCGGCCACCGCGCCGATGTGGACCTCGGGGGCGGTGATGTCGTTGCCGAGCCGGAGGTAGCCGTCCTGGTCGGTCAGCCGGCTCAGCTGACGCGCGAGCGCCGGCGTCACCGCCAGCTCGCCACCCGCCACCCGGTCCCAGACCTCGTCGAGCTGCGCGCTGCCCGCAGGAGTGAAGCGCCGGTAGCTGCCGGGGTCGACGGACGCGACCGTGATCACGCGGTTCTGGATGCCGACGCTGCCGAGCCCCAGCACCTCGGTGCCGGACACTCCCGCGGCCTCGGCGACGGCGCGCTGCTGGTCGTCGGTGAGCGGCGCCGCGAGCGAGACCAGCAGGTCGGCCCCCGCCAGGCCGGTGGTCAGGGGTCCCGGGGGCGAGACGGCGTGCTCCGGGTCGACGACGTCGGGGGTGGCAGACCCGCTGCCGGACGCGGACGCGGAGCCGGACGCCGACGTGGACGCGGACGCCGAGGCCGAGGCCGACCCGTCCGGCGGCTGCGCCGGCGCGGGGCCGCAGGCGGTCAGGACGCAGGCGAGCAGCAGGCAGCCCGCCGCGCGTCCGATGCTCCCGCTGCCCACGTCCTCCCCCTCGTCGACCGGACCGGGTCTGGCCCACTGGGCCAGACCCTCAGCCTAGGTCGAACTGCGAAGGGCGGTGGCCTCAACCGGTCTTGAGTGCCTCGTTGATCGCGGGGACCACCTCGTGCATGTCGCCGATCACGGCGTACGTCGCCTTGGTCACCATCGGCGCCTCCGCGTCGGTGTTGATCGCGAGGATCACCTTGGACGACGAGCAGCCGGCCCAGTGCTGGATGGCACCGCTGATGCCGCACGGGATGTAGACGTCGGGCGAGATCCGGGTGCCGGTCTGGCCGACCTGCTCGTGGTGGGGCCGCCACCCGAGGCTGGTCACCACGCGCGAGACCCCGAGCGAGCCTCCCAGCAGCTCGGCCAGCTCGACCACGTGCCCGAAGCCGTCGGGACCTCCGGCACCGCGGCCGGCGCCGACGACCACCTTGGCGGTCTTGAGGCTGCCGCCCTCGCCCTGGGGACGCGGCTCGGTCGAGACGACCCGCGCGACCAGGTCGGCGTCGGCCACCGCCGGCGTGACCTCGACGACCGTGGGCGTCGTGGGGGACTCGGCGGGCACGGCCTCAACGGCGTGCCCGGCGACGGAGAAGACCGCTGGACGCTCGTCGAGCAGCATCTCCTCGAGGACGGCGCCGCCCATCACCTGCCGGTTGACGGTGAAGGGGGCCAGCCCGTTGAACGCGACGACGTTGGCCGCCATCGCCACTCCGCTTCGTGCGGCGACGTGGCCCATCACCTCCGTCCCCCGGTTGGTGCCACCGGCCATCACGACCACCGAGCCCTTGGCGCGCTGCACCTCCTGCACGGCGGCGGCCCAGGCGGCCGCCGAGTACGCCGTGGAGCCGGCGCCGCCGACCCGGTGCACCTCGCGCACGGCGTACTGGCCGAGCATGGCGACGTCGGCCTCGGACAGGTCGCCGATCACGACGGCGTCGATCGGCACTCCCCCGCCGGCGGCCGAGAGCGACCGCGCGAACGTCAGGGCCTCGCGCGAGACCTCACCGGAGTCCTCGTCGAGCTCCACGAGCACGATGATCATCGGGTCACCCCCAGGCTCTGCAGCAGCGCGGCCACGGCCGGCGCCGCGTCGGGGCCCTCGCCCAGCACGCTCACCTGGTTCGGCACCGCCGGCGGCAGGAACAGCTTGACCCGCTTGGGACCGGCCGGGTCGGCCGTCGGCTTGCGCACCTCGATCTCGATCTTCTTGGCCTTCATCCGGCCCGACACCGTGGGGTAGCGGGGCTCGACGCCACCCTCGAGCACGGTCACGACCGCCGGGAGCGGGAGCCGGTAGGTGTCCTGGCCGGTCGGGCCCTCCCCGCGCGCCACCGCGGTGTCGCCGTCGACCTCGACGGTGGCGATGCCGGTGACGACGGGCCGGCCCAGCTCGTAGCCGATCCGGATGCCGACCTGGAAGTCGCCGGAGTCGGCGGCGTCGTTGCCCAGCAGGATCAGGTCGTGCGGGCGGCCCGCGGCCTCGTGGTCGCGGACGACCGCGGCGAGCTCGCGGGCGACGTCGGCGGGACCGTACGACGGCGCGTCGGCCACCACGTGGGTCGCCGCCGTGCAGCCCAGGGCGAGCACGCCCCGCAGCTGCTCGGTGGCCTCCTCGGAGCCCAGCGTGACGACCGTGGCCTCACCGCCGGCGGCCCCGGCGATCTGGACGGCCAGCTCGACCGCGCAGTTCTCGTGGGGCGACACCGTGAAGCCGGCGTACTTGCCGTCGACGGCCTGGGCGTCGGCGGTCAGCACCACGTCGCTGGAGGAGTCCGGCACGCGCTTGATGCAGACCAGGACGTTCGTCATGCGGGGTCCCCGTTCGAAGCGGAGCGCAGCGAGCTTTCGAATGGGGTGCTCATGCCCTGATCCGGTCGTTGCCGGGGTCGAACAGGGAGGTGGCGTCGACGGAGCCGATGGTGACGGGGTAGAGCTCCTCCATGTAGGACACGGCCAGCTCGTTGCCGACGACGGCCTCCTCGGGCGGGAGGTAGGCGAGGAGCACGTGCTTGCCGAGGCTCGGCGCCGAGCCGGCGGAGGTGACATAGGGGTGCATGTCGTGGCCGTCGGTGAGCGTCGACCCGTCGCGCCGCAGGATCGGCTCGCCTCCCAGCATGTAGCGCTTGATGCCGCTCGCCGAGGTGTGGTCGTCGACGGTCATCGTGCACAGCACGGTCTTGAGGGCCTCGCCGCGCTGCGCGACATAGACGTCCTTGCCGACGAAGTCCTGTGCCTTGACCTTGGGCCGCTGCATGCCCGCCTCGACGATGCTGCGCTCGGCGTCGAGCTCGGCCCCGAACGCGCGGTAGCCCTTCTCGATCCGGCCGGTGGTGCCGTAGACGCCGATGCCCACGGGCACCGCGCCGTACGCCGACCCGGCCGCGTGCAGGGCGTCCCACAGGGCCAGACCTCCGGACATCGGCACGTAGAGCTCCCAGCCCAGCTCGCCGACGTAGGAGATCCGCGAGGCGAGGACGGGCTGGCGGGCACCCTCCGGTCCGACCTGGATCTCGCGGCAGGTGCCGAAGGGGAAGCCCTCGTGCGAGACGTCGTCGCCGGTGAGCGACGAGAGGATGTCGCGGGCCCGCGGCCCCCAGATGCCGATCGTGGTCACGTCGGCGGTGTGGTCGGTCAGCGTCGTCGCGCCGGAGGGGTCGAGGCCTTCCATGATGTCGGCGAACCACTTCTTGTCGACCATCCCGTGGGCGCCACCGGTGACGACGCGGAAGCGCTCCTCGCCGAGCCGCATCACGGTGAGGTCGGAGATGAACCCGCCGTTGGCGTCGAGCACGGGCGTGTAGATCACCTTGCCGACGCCCAGGTCGCACTGCGCGACGCAGGCCTGCTGCACGGTGTCGAGCGCGGCCGGTCCCTCGATGTCGAACATCGCGAACGCCGTGAGGTCGACGATGCCGGCGGTCTCGCGCATCCGCAGGTGCTCGGCGTTGATGATCGGCGACCACCAGCGGGCGTCCCACTCGTGCTCGCGCGGCATCACCGCGTCGCCGTAGTGGTCGACCAGGCCGGCGTTGGACTCGTACCAGAACGGCCGCTCCCAGCCGGCGGCCTCGAAGAAGTGCGCGCCCTGCTCCTGCTGGCGGTCGTACATCGGCGAGGTGCGGATGGGTCGCTCGGACAGGTACTGCTCGGCCGGGTGGACGATGCCGTAGGTCTTGTTGAAGGCCTCCGAGGTCCGTGCCTGGACGTGGGTGCGTGCCCGCTGGTGGTCGTAGAAGCGGGCGATGTCGGAGTGGCTGATGTCGATCTCCGACCAGCCGCGGGTCATCTTCTCCGCGACCGCGCGGCCCGTGCCGGGCCCCTCCTTGATCCAGATGGCCGCCGCGCTCCAGAGGCCCTTCACCTCGGGCGTCTCGCCGAGGATCGGGAAGCCGTCGGGCGTGAGCGACAGGAGGCCGTTGATGGCGTAGCGGATCTCGGCGCCGTCGGCGCCCAGCAGGTCGGGCATCAGCTCGAAGGCCTGCTCGAGCTGGGGGTCGAAGTCGTCCTCGGTGAACGGCAGCTCCGTCGGGGACAGCTTGGACTGCTCGATCGAGGGGATGTCCTCGGGCTCCATCAGGATCGGGCGGTGGGCGTAGGAGCCGACCTCCATGTCGGCGCCGTGCTGGCGCTCGTAGCAGAAGGTGTCCATGTCGCGCACGATCGGGTAGGTGATCTCGCCCTCCTTGTCCGCGAGCTGCGGGCAGGGGCCGACCGAGATCATCTGGTGCACGGCAGGGGTCAGCGGGATCGCGGCGCCCGCCATGGCGGCGATCTTGGGGCTCCAGACGCCGCAGGCGACGACGACCGTCTCGGCCTCGATGTCGCCGCCGGTGGTGCGGACCCGCCGGATCCGGCCGTCCTCGACGTCGAGACCCGTGACCTCGACGTTGGGGACGACGGTCAGGGCGCCGAGCTCCAGGGCACGCTCGCGCATGATGGTGCCCGCGCGCAGCGAGTCGACCACGCCGACGCTGGGGGTGTAGAAGCCGCCGATGACGACGTCCTTCTCGAGGAAGGGCACCATCTCCGCGATCTCGTCGGGGGTGACCAGCCGGGCCTCGATGCCCCAGGCCTTGGCGCTGGACATCCGGCGCCGCAGCTCCTCCATGCGCTCCTCGGTGCGGGCCACCTCGATGCCGCCGGACTGGGTGAAGACGTCCATCTCCTTGTACTGCGCGACGGAGTCCGCCGTGAGGTCGGTCATCTCACGCGAGTGGTCGACCGGGAAGATGAAGTTCGACGCGTGTCCGGTGGAGCCGCCCGGGTTGGGCAGGGGCCCCTTGTCGATCTGGACGATGTCGCGCCAGCCGAGGTTGGCGAGGTGCCAGACCAGGCTGTTGCCGACGATGCCCGCGCCGATGACGACGCAGCGTGCCGAGGCGGGGAGATCTGCCATGAGCGGTCCTTCGATGGGGGTGGCATGGTGCGTATGACGCAACACGTTGCGCCATAGGGAACAGTGACCAGTGTTCAGGTCGGCCCCGTCGAGTGTCAAGACCGCGGGGGATCCGGTCCGGGATCGTCCGCTTGACTCGCTAGGTTGGCGCGCATGGCAGTGGAGCTCAGCCGGGAGCAGGCGCGCCGGATCGCCGTGCGCGCCCAGCTGCTCGACCTGCCCCGGCCGGTCGACGTCCTCGCCGTCGTCCGCCACCTGACGCTCCTGCAGCACGACTTCACGGCCTACGTCGCGCCCCACGCCCACCTGCTGCTGTGGAGCCGGCTCGGGCCGGCGTACGACGCGGCGGAGCTCGACGCGATGCTCGAGGAGCGCACCCTCGTGGAGCTGCGGGGCATGCTCCGGCCGGCCGAGGACATCGCGCTCTTCCGGGCCGAGATGGCGGCCTGGCCGGGGGCCGGACCGCGGCGCGCCTGGGAGGACGAGATCGAGGACTGGGTCGCGGCCAACGACGCCGCCCGCGAGGAGATCCTGCAGACCCTGCGCGCGGAGGGACCCCAGCCGGCCCGCGACCTGCCCGACTCGACGTCGGCGCCCTGGCGCTCGTCGGGGTGGACCAACGACAAGAACCGCCAGCGCCTGCTGGACTTCATGGAGGCCCGGGGCGAGGTCGCCGTCTCGCACCGCGAGGGACGCGAGCGGGTCTGGGACCTCGCCGCGCGCGTCTATCCCGACGAGGCCGTGGTCCCGCTCGCCGACGCGGTGCAGGAGCGTGCGCGACGACGCCTGGCCTCGCTCGGCATCGCCCGCGCCCGCGCCGCCGAGGCCCCCGGCGAGCCGCACGACGTGGGGGCGATCGGCGCCGAGGCCCTCGTCGAGGGCGTGCGCGGCCGGTGGCGGGTCGACCCCGACCTGCTGGAGCGCGAGCTGGGCGGCGCGCCGTTCGCGGGCCGCGCCGCGCTGGTCTCCCCGCTCGACCGTCTCGTCTTCGACCGCAAGCGCGTGGCCGAGCTGTTCGACTTCGACTACACCCTCGAGATGTACAAGCCGGCCGCGACGCGGCGCTGGGGCTACTTCGCACTCCCGGTCCTCGTGGGCGACCGGCTGATCGGCAAGGTGGACGCCGAGGCCGACCGGCCCGCGGGCGTGCTCCGGCTGTACGCCGTACACGAGGACGCTCCGTGGGACGCCGCTACCCGGGCCGTGGTGGAGGCGGAGATCGCCGGGCTGGCCGAGTGGCTCGACCTGGAGGTCGTCCGCGAGTCGCACTGAGCCTGGTCATCGGACCTACTGGTGCGTACGACGCACATGCCGGGCGTACGCACCAGTAGGTCCGCGTTGCAGCTTCGTACACACCACCAGAACCGCGCGGTGACGGCGGGGCGTCGAGGGCACGGGATCCGGCATACTTCTCGATACTCGCGTGAAGTATCCCGAAGTATCCAACGGAGGGGAGGGGCTCGATGGCGCTGCCCAACCCCTACACACCCGGCCAGGTGCCGCGGGTGCTGGCCGGACGCGCGGTCGAGCTCGGCCGGATCCGGGGACTGGTGAGCCGGGTGTCGACGTTCGGCGAGCTCGGCGGCCCGCTGCTGGTCTTCCACGCGCCGCGCGGGCTGGGCAAGACCTCCCTGCTGCGCACCGCGCAACGGCAGTCGGCCGAGGTCGGGTTCGTCTCCGCCTGGGTGGCCTGCTCCCGCGAGCGACCGTTCCTGCCCGAGCTGGTACGCGTGGTCGAGCGGTCCCTGCGCCGCGCCGACGTGGTCACCGACGGCGACACCGGGTGGCGGGCCCGGCTCGACCGGATCAGCCTCGAGCTCGGCGTCCCCGGCGCCAAGGTGCGCGCCGACGTGGCGCGCGCCGAGCCCGCCCCCGAGGCAACCGCCGCCGCACCGATCGCGGCGCTGGAGGACCTGCTCCACGAGGCCGCGACCGCCTGCCGTCGGCGCGGAGGCGCGGGGCTGCTGGTCTTCCTCGACGAGCTCCACGCGGCGTCGGCCGACGACATGGCCACCCTGCTCAACGCCCTGCAGAACCTCGACGGCGAGCGCGAGGACAACCCGCTCGCGGTCGTGACCGCCGGGCTGCCGGTGACACCCGAGGCGCTCACGCGGGCCGCGACGTTCGGCGAGCGGAGCTCGTTCGTCGCGCTCGACGTGCTCTCCGACGAGGACGCCGCCTCGGCGGTCACGGCCCCGGCGGCCGGCCTGGGCGTCGGCTGGGCCGACGACGCCGTGGCGCGCCTCGTCGCCGAGGCGCGCGGCCACCCCTACTTCCTCCAGCTGGCCGGCAGCGCGGCCTGGAACGCCGCGTCCCCGGAGGCCGGCGACACGATCCGGCTCGCCGATGTCGAGGCGGGCTCGCCCGAAGCCGCCGAGCAGCTCACGGCGATGTACCGCGCGCGCTGGCGGGCGGCGACCAGGGCCGAGCAGTCGTTCCTGGCCGCGATGGCCGAGGCCGGCACCGAGAACGTGACCCGGGCCCAGATCGCCGCCGCCCTCGGGGTCGACAGCCGCTCGATCTCGGGCCCCCGGGAGCGCCTCATCGAGAAGGGGGTCATCGAGCCGGTGGGCCACGGGCTGGTGCGCTTCACCATGCCCGGCTTCGCTGCGTACGTCGCCGGGCAGGGCTGACCCCCACCCGGCGACGCGCGCTCAGCGTCGGTCCACCGAGGCTCAGTCGTGCGGCCGGTGCGCCAGCGCCTCGACCTCCTCGTCGACGTGCTGGATCGCACGCCGCACGTTGCTCGGCATCAGCGACTCGTCGGGCTCCTCGCGCAGGGCCTTGAACAGCGAGTAGCACATCGCGATGAGCACCAGCATGAACGGACCCGCCACGAGGATCACCAGCGTCTGCAGCGCGGTGAGCCCGGCGGACGGGTCGTCGGCCGTCCCGCCCACCCAGAGCAGCAGCGCGGCGACCGCGCCGGTGGCCACACCCCAGAAGATGACGAGCCCGCGGCGCGGCTCCTCGTCGCCGTTCTGGCTGAGCATGCCCATCACGATCGAGGCGCTGTCGGCGCCGGTCACGAAGAAGATCGCGATCAGGAACACCGCGATCAGTGTCGTCAGCGTGGCCAGCGGATAGGCGTCCAGGGTGGAGAACAGCGTGTTCTCCAGGCCACCCTCGAGCTCGGATGCCATGTCCTTGCCCTGGTTGAGCTGGAGGTCGTACGCCGCCCCGCCCATGATCGCGAACCACACGAACGACACCAGCGACGGCACGATGATGACGTACTTGACGAACTGCCGGATCGTGCGGCCCTTGGAGATGCGGGCGATGAACATGCCGACGAAGGGGGTCCAGCTGATCCACCAGGCCCAGTAGAAGATCGTCCAGCCGCTGAGCCAGGTGTTGGCGTCGTCGTCGAAGACGCCGGTGCGGAAGCTCATGGCGGGCAGGTGGGTGAGGTAGCCGCCCATCGACTCGGTGAGCGTGCTCAGGATGAAGACGGTCGGGCCGACGACGAACAGGAAGAAGGCCAGCAGCGCCGCCGCGACCGCGTTGGCGTTGGACAGCCACTTGATGCCCTTGTCGATGCCGCTGACGGCCGAGATCACGAAGCAGAGCGTGAGGAACCCGATGACCAGGACCGCCAGCAGCGTGCTGTCGCTCCCGCTCCCGAAGACCTTGTCGATGCCGCCGGTGATCTGCAGCGCCCCCAGGCCCAGCGACGTCGCGGAGCCGAACAGGGTCGCGAAGATGGCGATCACGTCGATGGCCTTGCCCGGGCCCTCGGTGACCGAGTCGCCGAGCAGCGGGCGGAACGTGCCGGAGACGAGGTTGCCGTAGCCGCGACGGTAGGCGAAGTAGCCGATCGACAGCCCGATGACGGCGTACATCGCCCACGGGTGGAAGCCCCAGTGGAAGAAGGTGTACTCCATGCCGAGCGAGGCCGCGGCGGCCGTGCCCGGCTCCTCCATGCCCATCGGCGGGCCGTTGAGGTGGTAGAGCGGCTCGGCCACGCCGTAGAACATCAGCCCGATGCCCATGCCGGTCGCGAACATCATCGACACCCACGAGAACGTCGAGAACTCGGGCTCGGCGTCGTCGGGGCCGAGCTTCACGTGGCCGTACTTGCTGAACGCGAGGTAGAGCGAGAAGACCACGAAGCCGGCGCTGGTCAGCACGAAGAGCCAGCCGAAGGAGTCGATGACCCAGTCGCGTGCCGTGGTCACGTTGGTCCCCATGCCCTCGGGGTTGAGCGCGCCCCAGAGCAGGAACGCGAGGGCGAGTGCCGCGGCGACGCCGAAGACGATGCGGTCGACGGGCTGGTGGTGGCGGGCGGTGTCGGCGGCGGGCGGTGGCGCCTCGCTCTCGACGGGTTTGACGGTGTCGGTCACGAACGGCCTCCCAGAGTGCGGTCGTCGGAGTTGCGTCATACACAACATCGGTGCGCAGCGCGCAACTCACTGTGACCCAGGTCACTCCGGGTGTCAACCGTCCGTGGACGCGGCACGACCCGGTGGGAGCTCGGGCGAGCCCCACCGGGTCGTGTCAGATCGTCAGGCCGCGAGCCAGGCGTCGACCTTGTCCTGGTTGTCGGAGATCCACTGCGCGGCGGCGTCCTCCGGGGTCATCTTGTCGACCGTGATCATCTTCGCGATGAGGTTCTGGTCGTCGTTGGTCCAGGTGAAGGCCTGCACCAGGTCTGCGGCAGGAGAGCCGCTGTCCATGAACTCACTCGACGCGACCTTGACCAGGTCGGTGGCCGGGTAGTCGCAGTCGACGTCGGCCTTCTCGTCCTGGCAGCCGTCGGTGTACTCCGGCAGCGCCACGCGAGCGAGGTCGATCTCCGCGAACAGCGGGTGCGGCTCCCAGAAGTAGGCGATCAGCCACTCCTTGTTCTCCTGGGCCTTCTTCAGCGCCTCGACGGTGGCCGGCTCGCCACCGGCGAAGATGACCTGGAAGTCGAGCCCGAGGTTCTTCACGATCGCCTCGTCGTACTGCGTGAAGGTCGGGTCGGACCCGAG
>CAZQCA010000083.1:0-12992 GCA_964591845.1 uncultured Nocardioides sp. | reverse complement strand
CGGATGATGTCGTGGGCGTGGGTGCACAGGTCCATCGGGAAGACCCGCTGCCACAGGTCGTCGTCGCTCTCCCACCCACCCGCGATGTGGGGGGTGAGTGACGACGTGGCCCAGGTGTCCATCACGTCGGGGTCGCCGATGAACCCACCCGGCTTGTCGCGCTGGTCCTCGTCGTAGCCGCGTGGCGCGTCGGTGGAGGGGTCGATCGGCAGCTCGGACTCCGAGGGCAACAGGGGATGGGCGTAGTCGGGCTCCCCGTCGCCGTCGAGGGGGTACCAGACCGGGAACGGGATGCCGAAGAACCGTTGACGCGAGATCAGCCAGTCGCCGTTGAGTCCGCCGACCCAGTTGTCGTAGCGGTGCCGCATGTGGGGCGGCAGCCAGTTGAGCTCGGCGCCGCGCTCCACCATCTCGGCCCGCAGCGAGGCGTCGCGGCCGCCGTTGCGGATGTACCACTGCCGGGTCGCGATGATCTCGAGCGGCTTGTCGCCCTTCTCGTAGAAGTTCGTCATCCGCTGCGTCGGCGACGGCTCGCCGTCGAGGTCACCGGACGCGCGGAGCAGTCCGACCATCGCCTCGCGAGCGCTGAACGTGGTCTTGCCCGCCAGCTGGTCGTACGCCGCCGCTGCCGCCGGCGCGGACAGCCACTCCGGCGTCTCGCGGTGCAGCCGGCCGTCGCGCCCGATCACCACGCGGACCGGCAGCTGCAGCTCGCGCCACCAGGTGACGTCGGTGAGGTCGCCGAACGTGCAGCACATCGCGATGCCGGCGCCCTTGTCGGGCTCGGCGGCCTCGTGGGGGAGGACCGGGATCTCGACGCCGAAGACCGGCGAGGTGACCGTGGTGCCGAAGAACGGCTGGTAGCGCTCGTCGTCGGGATGGGCGATCAGCGCGACGACCGCCGGGATCAGCTCGGGCCGCGTCGTCTCGATGTGCAGCGGGGAGCCGTCGGGCCGGTGGAAGGCGACCCGGTGGTAGTGGCCGGCGTACTCCCGCGCCTCGAGCTCGGCCTGGGCGACCGCGGACTGGAACGTGACGTCCCAGAGCGTGGGCGCCTCCTGCAGGTAGGCCTCGCCGCGCGCGAAGTTGCGCAGGAACGCCCGCTGGCTCACCGACTGCGCCAGCGGGCCGATGGTGGTGTAGGTCAGGTCCCAGTCGACGGACAGGCCCAGGGTGCGCCACAGCGCCTCGAACTTGCGCTCGTCCTCCTCGACGAGCGTCTCGCAGAGCTCGACGAAGTTGGGCCGCGAGATCGGGATCTGTCGCTTGGCGTCGGGCTTCTCGGGTGGGGTGAAGTCCGCGTCGTAGGGCAGCGAGGGGTCGCAGCGGACGCCGAAGTGGTTCTGGACCCGGCGCTCGGTCGGGAGGCCGTTGTCGTCCCAGCCCATCGGGTAGAAGACCGACTTGCCGCGCATGCGCTGGTAGCGCGCGACCAGGTCGGTGTGCGTGTAGGAGAAGACGTGGCCGACGTGCAGCGACCCCGAGACCGTGGGCGGAGGCGTGTCGATCGCATAGACCCGCTCGCGCGGCTGGCTGCGGTCGAAGTGGTAGGTCCCCGCGTCCTTCCAGACGGCCGCCCAGCGGTCCTCCAGCCCCTCCAGCGCCGGCTTGTCCGGTACGACGACGGGCCGCGGCGGGCTCGTCGGCGTGGCGGACTGCGGTGGCTGGATGTCGGTCATGGGCGAAATCCTAGGGCGGCGCGCCTCGCCGCCGAAAACGAGTTCCCGGCGACGGCGGCGGCTGGCTACGGTGCGCCCATGCCGGCGGCCCCGCGACTCGAGTTCTTCGACGACCCCGTGGCCTTCCTCCGCGAGGCGGAGCCGTTCCTCGCAGCCGACCCCGTCGTCGGGACGGTCGTCGCCGGCGTGACCGCTCGCATGGTCGCCGAGGCGGCCGACGGTCTCGCGTTCGCGGCGCCGTACGAGCCCTGGTGGCTGGTGGTCCGGGACGAGGCCGGAGCCGTGGCAGGGGCAGCCATGCGGACCGCGCCGTTCGCGCCCTACCCGATGTTCTTGCTGCCGATGGCCGACGCCGCGGCCGAGGCGCTCGCGGCCACGCTGCACCGACGCGGTGAGCGCCTGGGCGGGCTCAACGGAGCGCGCCCCGCCGTCGACGTCGCCGCGGAGACCTGGACCCGGCTGACGGGGGAGCGGGTCCGGATCGTCGAGCACACGCGGCTCTTCGAGCTCGGCGAGCTGGTCGCGCCCCCAGCCCCTCCCGGACGGCTGCGGCTCGCTGGGCCGCCCGACGTCGCGCTCGCGCTCGAGTGGTTCGAGCGCTTCTTCGCGGAGGCCGACGAGCAGGCGGGGCGCGCGCCGGGCGACCGGTCCCTGGAGACCGCGGCCGGCACCGAGGAGGAGATGCTGCGCCGCTTCTCGGAGGGCCGGGTCTGGCTGTGGGAGGACCCTGAGGGGACCACGGTCCATCTGTGCGGCGCCAACCTGCCGGCGTACGGCGTGGCCCGCATCGGGCCGGTGTTCACCCCGCGGGAGCATCGCGGTCGCGGCTACGCCGGCGCCGCGGTGGCTGCCGTCGCGGACGAGCTCCGTGGTCGCGGCGCGCGCGTCTGCCTCTTCACCGACCAGGCCAACCCGACGTCCAACGGCGTCTATCTGCGGATCGGCTTCCGGCCCGTGGTCGACATGGCGATGCTGCTGGCCGACGGCGCGGGCGTCAGCTGAGGCGCAGCCGCGGTCCGAGCAGGCGCTCGAGGACGCCCAGCAGGTCGCCGTGGATCTCGGTCGTGCTGAGGAACTCCACCCGGCGCGCGGCGCGACCACCGACATAGAGCGTGAGCACGCCCGCGTCCTCGGACAGCCCCGAGAACTCCGCTTCGGTGATGTCGGCCCACGCCAGGGTGTCGGTGCCGCGATGGCCGGTGAGCTCGTGGACCGACAGGCCGACGGCGCGACTGAGGAGGGCGGTGCCCTGGGCGGCGCGGGCCTTGGCCAGGCGCACCTTCTCGGCCAGGTCGGCGCGTCGCAGCGAGATCCCGATCGGGGAGACGACCAGGGTGCCGCGGGCGGATCCGGCGATCGGAGCGGCGGCCGCCAGGACCCCCGTCGGCTCCTCCAGCGCGGGGCCTGCGGCCGGAGCGACGACGGATGCCGCGACGGCGCCGACCGGTGCCTCGACGGGCTCCTCGACGGGTTGCCCTGCAGGTTGCTCGGCCGGCGCCCCGTCAGGGAGGTCACGGGCGTCCTCGCCGCTCGGCGGGCCGGTCGTCGGCTGGACCCGGATCGGGGCGGGGGCCTCGGGTGCGGCCGCCGCCGGCTCCGCAGTGGTCTCAGAGGCGGTCTCGGGACCGTCCGCGGCGGGCGGCTCGACGACGTCGCGACGCCGGGCGTCGGGCTCCTCCTCGAAGGCGGCGATCGCGGCCAGCAGCGACTCGTTGATCGTCGGCACGGGTGTGGCTTCGTCCGCGTCCGCCTCGGTGGAGGTCTCGTCGAACACGGGCACCTGGAGGATCCGCCCCTGCCGGCTGGCCGCGCCCGTCTCGCGCTCGGCCTTCTCCTGGGCCTGACGTGCTCGGTCGAGCTCCTTGAGCGCGGCCTTGAGCGTCTCGCGCTGCGTGGGGCCCGCGGGCACGCCCTCGTGGATCACGATGCCGGGCTCCGGCGGGGAGGGACGCTCCGCGACGGGCGGCGCGCCGAGGGCCTCAGCCACCCGGGCGGCGATGGCGCCGGGCGCGGGCGCGGGCGAGGCGACCGGCGCCGGGTCTCGCGCGATCTCGGGTGCGGCAGGCGCCGGCGGGGGGCCGGTCTCGGTGATCCGCCGCAACAGGGGGCCCAGCTGCGGACGGACCTTGGGTCGCTTCGGCTTGGTCGGCGCCGACTCGGCGGCCGCGGGGAGCAGGGCGGCGGGCGTCGACGGCTCGGGGCGCGGCGAGGCCGTGGGCGACGACGTACGCGCGCGCTGGTCGTCGCGCTCGGTGGGCGGCTCGGCCGACCTGCGCGCGGCCTTGACGCGGGAGCCGCGGTCGGGCTGGGCCGCCTCCTCGGCGACGACCTCGGCTGCCGGGGCCGGGGTCGTCGGTCGCGCCAGGCGCACCCGGTGCGACGCCAGCCACGCCTTGAGCTCGGACACCCCCTCGGGCGAGCGGGTCGCCCGGGCGGCCACCGACCACGGGTCGAGCGTCTCGCCGCCGGAGGTCGTGAGCAGCGGCGCGTGTCCCCACGACATCGTGAAGGACGCCGTGCCCGCCTCGACGAGGCGATGGGCGACCAGGTCGGCCACGGCCCGCCAGGCGAGACGGTCGAGCTCCTCGCCGTCGGCGTCGGGCGCCATCGTCCGCAACAGGGGAGCGGCACGCCCGGCGGTGACGACCTGGAGCAAGTGCTCCTCCTGCAGCGGCCACTGGTCGAGCTGTCGGGCAGCGCGCCCGAGCGCCTCGACCTGGGCGGTGACGCGGGCCGCGGTGCCCCGCGGGACGACCCGCTCGAAGGGCCCCGGGCGCAGGTCGCTGCCCTCGGTCACGGCCGACTCCAGCGCGTCGTAGACGGCGTCGGGACGGTCCAGCACCTCCTCCGCGGCGCCGGAGAAGTCCAGCTGCCGGCTGGTCGTCAGCGCCTTGAGCGCGGCCACGCGCTCCTCGAGCCGCGGATGGCCCGGGGGCGGGTAGGGGTCGGCGGGGTGCCGGTCGGCGTACGCCGCCATCCAGTCCTGGCGGTCCTCGTCATCGAGGAACTCCATGAAGCCCTCGAAGACGCCCTCGGGCCGCTGTCCGACGCCGGCCGCGGTGAGCACGTAGTGCTCGCAGAACTCGTCCCAGGCCTCGGTGAGGGGGCCGACCTCCCGCAGCGCCGCGACCGCCGTACGGCTGCCGACGACGTCGGCGGCGAGTCGGTCGGCCGCGAGCTCCTGGGCTCGCGCGAGCGGGGCGGTCACGCCCGCGTACGTGACGGCGAGGGAGGCGAGAAGGCGGCCGGTGAGCGTGTCGGGAGCCGTCGCCCGCAGGCGGCGGGCCGACGCGGCGCCTCGGTACACCCGGGTGCGCATCGAGGGCTGGTGGTCGCTGTCGTGGGCCAGCTCGTGGGCCATCACGAAGCGCAGCTGCTCCGCCGAGAGCCCGAGCATCAGGGGGATGCCCAGGACCAGGCGGCGGCGCCCCGAGCGCAGGCCGAGCAGCTGGATGTCCTCGACGAGCTCGACGGTCACCCGGTCGACCACGGCGATCTCGTCGGGAGCGCGGCTGCCCACCCGGTCGGCGATGGACATCACCTCGGCCCACAGCCGCGGCTGTGCGGTCTGGGCGAGCGGGACTTCTTCGTCTGCGACGTCGACGCGGGCCGCGCGCCCGGCCGTCCACAGCCGCGCGAGGGCGACCAGGGCCAGCAAGGGGATGACGAGCAGGGCCACCCAGAGCGGTGAGGGGCCTGCTGCGAGCAGCCCCAGGCCGCCGACGAGGGCCACGAGTCCGAGCACGACCGCGAGGAGGTAGCCGCTCATGAGCAGCACCATGGCCGCAGCGGCCCGAGCGGTGTCCGTCATCTCCGCGCATCCCTCGTCGCGCCGGCACGACTCCAGTCCAGGTCGGGCCGTCCTCGTCGTGACCGGGCGTGGGTGGACGGCGTGTCGATGGTAGGTCGGGCGGGGGTCCCCCCGGTCGGTTTTCGACAACATCGGTCCAATACCCTCAGGGGTATCAGGGAGCTTGCCGAGCCACCACCATCGAGGAGAGATCCATGGGCAATCACGGTCCCGACGTCCTGGCCGACCTGCGCCTGCCGTCGCGCGAGCTGCGGCGCCGCATCCCCGCGGTCTACGAGGGCTTCACCGCCACCCACCGGGCGGCCCTCGCCGACGGCGTCCTCGACACCAAGACCAAGGAGCTGATGGCGCTGGCGATCAGCGTGAGCCAGCAGTGCGACGGCTGCCTCGCCTCCCACGCCCGCGGCGCCCACCGTGCCGGCGCGACCGAGGACGAGGTGGCCGAGGCCATCGGGGTGGCGATCCTCATGGGCGGCGGGCCGGCCACGGTCTACGGACCGCGGGCGCTGGCGGCGTTCCAGTCGTTCGCCACGCCGGAGGCGGCGCCCGCGGACTGAGACTCGATCCACCGACCAGCGGTGGATCGAGTCTCAGTGAATCGGTCTGAGCCGGTCGGTCAGCCCGCCTGCGGCCGCCAGGGCTCGAACGGCCGGGGACGCGCCTGGCCGCCGCCGAACAGCGGCCGGTCCTTCTCGCAGACCGTGCCCTCGGGAGGCAGGGCGCCGGTGGAGTAGTAGGCGTCGTACGCCGCCGTGACGCAGCTGTTGCCCAGGGCGCCGTGACCCCAGCCGTCCATGAGCAGGAACCGGGATCCCTGGAACAGCGTGGTGAACCTGCGGGCCCCTTGGACCGGGGTCGCGGGGTCGTAGGTGTTGCCGACGACCAGGATCGGGTTCGCGGGGGTCGTCTCGAACGGGCCGAGGAACGCGTCGTCCATCGCCGCGGGGTTCCAGCCGCCGCAGGGCGCCGAGGCCCAGGTCCACAGCGACCCGAACCAGGGGAACTGCCGGTCCTGGGCGCGGCCCACCTGCCACCAGGCGGTGCGTCCGGTGGGGTTCTGCGTGTCCGCGCAGGCGACGCCGAGGAACGGGTCGGCGGCGTTGCGGACGGCCGCCGCCGACGCCCCGAGGCCGGCGTACGGCGCCCTGATGACGTCGCGTGCCCGCTGACGCAGGGTCTGCAAGGACGCCCCGCGCACCCGCGCCGACACCGGGCGGCCCTGGGTGGCCTGCGAGTAGACGTCCGACAGGAAGAACTCGAGGAAGCCGTAGTCGTAGTTGTCGTAGAGGCCGCTCAGCGTGATGCCCACGAGGTCCTGGTAGGTCATCTCGCCGCCGTAGTAGCGCAGCTCGTGGCGCCGGGCCAGCCCCACCATGGTGCGCCACTTGCCGAGCGCGTTGCCGGCCAGCGCGCACTCCGACCTCCCGACCCGGTCGCACTCGCTGAGCGCGCTCGTGAGCGCCTCGTAGGCGCCGCGCGCACTGCGCAGTCGGGTGCTGAACGGGAGGTCGGCGTTGGAGGCGTCGCCGGTGGCCCAGTTGACCGGGTCGAGCACGCCGTCGACGACGAAGCGGCCGACCTTGTCGGGGAAGAGCGCCGCGTAGGTGGCGCCCAGGTAGGTGCCGTAGGAGATGCCGTAGTAGTTGAGCTCCGCGTCGCCCACTAGCTGTCGGAACGTCTCCATGTCCCGCGCGGTGTCGGCGGTGGACATGTGGGTGACGACCGCGTTCGGATCGGTGTTGCAGGCGGCGTTGGGCCAACGGCCGTCTCGCCAGACGGAGTGCGACTGCAGCTCGGTGATCGGGAACGGCCAGCGGAAGGACGGTCGCTTGGCAGTGGTGTGACAGACCATCTGCGAGTGCGGGCCCACGCCGCGCGGGTCGATGCCGACGATGTCGTAGCGGGTCGTCACGGTCGCGCCCAGCAGGTCGGCGCCGTACGCCGCGAAGTCGCGTGCGCTCCCGCCCGGGCCGCCGGGGTTGACGAAGATCGTCCCGATCCGCTGGTCGGGCATCAGCGCCGGCAGCTTCACCGCGTCGATCGGGAGGGTCGGGCCGGACGGGTCGTCGTAGTCGAGCGGCACCAGCACCGTCGCGCAGAGCGCGCGGTAGAAGTCGGTGCACAGCTGCCAGTCGACCGCGGGCGCGCTCGAGGCGGGCGCGGCGCTGACGGGGGAGGCGACCGCGGAGGACGGGGGACTCGGCGAGGCCAGCAGCCCCGTCGCCAGGGCGGCGGCCGCCGCCGTCGCGAGGAGCCGACGCAGGCGCCGATGCCGGGTGTCCCGGGCATCGGGTCGGTCGGCGCGCACGTGAGCAGATGAGGAGTGCTGGGACATGATGGGCCTCCCGCCTCGGGCCACCGGCCCGCACCGGTGGCGCCCTGGTGGCCACGTTACTCACCAGACGCCGGAAGTCGAGACGTCCGGCGACCTGCTGCGCCGGCGGTCCACCTAGACTCGGGGACGCCATGACCGACCCCCTGACAGACCACCCGGACGCCCCCGCGCCGGCTCGGCTCGCCGCGACGTTCGCCGAGGCCGAGGACGCGCTACTCTCCCGGTGGCCCGAGACCAGGCTCGAGCCTTCTCTCGACCGGATCCGCGCCTTCACGCAGCTGCTCGGCGACCCGCAGCGGGCCTACCCCGTGGTGCACCTCACCGGGACCAACGGCAAGACGTCGACGTCCCGGATGGTCGACACGCTGCTGCGCGCGCTCGACCTGCGCACCGGCCGGTTCACCTCGCCCCACCTGGAGCGGATGACGGAGCGGATCTGCCTCGACGGTGCACCGCTGACCGACGAGGAGTTCGTGCGCGCGTTCAACGACGTGGCGCCCTACACCCACCTGGTCGACGCCACCCAGCCGCACCCGCTGTCGTTCTTCGAGACGATCGTCGCCATGGCCTACGCCGCCTTCGCCGACGCGCCGGTCGACGCCGCAGTCGTCGAGGTGGGCATGGGGGGCGCCTGGGACGCCACCAACGTCGCCGACGCTGCGGTCGCCGTGGTGCTGCCGGTGGCGGTCGACCACGAGCGCTACCTCGGGGCCGATCCGGTGGCCATCGCCGCGGAGAAGGCGGGCATCATCAAGGAGGGCTCGGTGGCCGTGCTCGCCCAGCAGTCGGCGGCGGTGGCCGAGGTGCTGCTGCGCCGGACGCAAGAGGTCGGCGCCACGGTGGCCCGCGAGGGACTGGAGTACGGCGTCGTCAGTCGCGTGCCGGCCGTCGGCGGCCAGCTCCTGGCCCTGCAGGGTCTCCACGCTCGCTACGACGACGTGTTCCTCCCGCTCTACGGCGCCCACCAGGCGCAGAACGCGGCGACGGCGCTGGCGGCCGTCGAGGCGTTCGTGTCCGACGAGCCGCTCGACGAGGACATGGTCCGGGCGGCGCTCGGTCAGGTGACCTCGCCCGGGCGGCTGGAGATCGTCCGGCGCAGCCCCACCGTGATCCTCGACGCCGCCCACAACCCGCACGGCGCCGAGGCGACGGCCGCCGCACTCGAGGACTCGTTCGCCCTCGACCCACTGATCGGGGTGATGGGCGTCATGGCCGACAAGGACTACGAGGGGGTGCTGGCGGCGTTCGAGCCGCACCTCGCCCACCTGGTCTGCACCCAGAACTCCTTCGAGCGGTCGCTGCCGGCCGAGGAGCTCGCGCGGACGGCGCGTGAGGTGTTCGGGGACGACCGGGTCAGCGTCGAACCGCGGCTGGCCGACGCTCTTGACCGAGCGGCGGCGCTCGCCGAGGCGGGCGAGGCCGACGGCGCGGCCCTCGGCTCCGGCGCGGTCCTGGTCACCGGCTCGGTCGTCACCGTCGGCGAGGCTCGGGCGATGCTGAGGCGGCCGTCGTGAGCGACGCCGACCGCCACGCGACCGCCGCGGAGGCGCCCCCGCGGTCGCCTCGGCGCGGGATGTGCGCCGCCGTGCTGGCCCTGGAGGCCGTCACCATCGGCCTCTCGACGCCGGTCATGATCGGCGTGGGGGATGTCTCGACCGGCACCGCGCTCGGGGTCGGGCTGGGGCTGGCGGTGGTCTGTCTGGTCGTGGCGGGTGCCCTGCGGTCGGAGGCCGGCTACGCCGCGGGCTGGGTGGTGCAGCTCGCCGCCGTGGGTCTCGGGTTCCTGGTGCCGCTGATGTTCTTCCTCGGCGCCCTGTTCGCCCTGCTGTGGGGGACCGCCTACTTCCTCGGTCGCAAGATCGAGCGCGACCGGGCGGCGTACGGCGCGGGCGCGGGCGGCTGACCGACGCGGCCGGGCGCCTCGCTAGGCTGCCGCCCATGACGACCGAGCGCACCCTCGTCCTGCTCAAGCCCGACGCCGTCCGGCGTGGGCTGATGGGCGAGGTGCTTCGCCGCTACGAGGCGAAGGGCTTGCGCGTGGTCGCGCTGGAGATGCGCCAGATCGACGCCGACCAGGCCGACCGTCACTACCACGAGCACGTCGAGCGGGAGTTCTACCCGCCGCTGCGTGCCTTCGTCACCGGCGGGCCGTTGGTGGCGTTGGTGCTCGAGGGTGACGAGGCGGTCGACGTCGTCCGCGCCCTCAACGGCGCGACCGACGGCCGGAAGGCGGCGCCCGGGTCGATCCGCGGCGACCTGTCGCTGTCGAACCGCGAGAACCTCGTCCACGGGTCCGACTCGACCGAGTCCGCCGCCCGGGAGATCACCCTCTGGTTCCCCCACCTCTGACCGCGAGGCGTCGCGTTTGTCGCGGTGAGGCGTCGCGTTTGTCGCGGTGAGGCGTCGCGTTTGTCGGGGAGACGGGATCTGCGATGCGTGGGCGCGACATCTGCGACGCGTCGGCGCGAAACTGGCGACGCTCCGCCGCGAAATCCGCGACGCCTCGGCGCGAAACTGGCGACGCTTCGCCGCGAAATCCGCGACGCCTCGCGGGTGGGTCAGCGGCGGCCGCCGCCGAGGAGGCCGCCCAGCAGGTCGCCCAGGATCGACCCGAAGTCCGACCCCGCCGCCGATCCGGAGGAGCGGCTGCCGCTGCCTTGGGCGGCACCGTTGAGGATCTCCGAGAGGATCGTGCCGAGGATGCCGCCTCCGGCGGCGCCGTCCTTGCCGCCGACCTGCTTGGCCAGGTAGGACAGCACGATCGGGGCCAGGATCGGCAGCAGCTTGGCGACGAGGCCGCTGGAGCCCCCGACGCCGCCCAGCTGCCGGACCACCTGGTCCTGCTGGTCCCCGAAGATGTGCCGGGTGATCCGCTCGCCGTCGGCGACGTCGATCCGCGACAGGTCCACCGGACCGTCGGCGAGGTCGTTGTCGTGCTGGAGCAGCGCCTCGGCCAGCGATGCCTCGCCCCTCGGGTCCTGGGCGTTGGCCTCGAGCCCGCCGAGCAGCGCCGGCAGTGCGGCGTACGCCGCCTGCTCGACCGCCGCCGGGTCCTCGCCGAGCGAGGCGGCGATCTGCTCGAGGGGGAGGCTGGCGACGATGTCGTCCACGGCGGAGGCGGGTGCAGGCATGCGCGCACCCTAACCCCGTGACTCCGCGCGTGTCGTGCCCCGGATCGGGGCCGGTCGGTTCCTACCCTGAGGGTGGGTCGGTGAGCTGGTGCGCCGTCCCTCCTTCCCCGAACCCACCAGCGAGGGCGCGCGCATGGTTGGAACCACCCGCGGCATGGTCCTCGGCCGAGACGTGGCCGTCGACCTCGGAACCGCGAGCACGCAGGTCTATGTCCGTGGCCGCGGCATCGTCGTGGACGAGCCGTCCGTCGTCGCGCTCGACTCCGCCGGCGAGCTGATCGCCGCGGGTCGACGAGCGAGCCTGCTGGCCGCCGCAGGCCACGCGAGCGCCGAGATCGTCGCCCCGGTGCAGGACGGCGTCGTGGCGGACTTCGAGGCCGCCGAGCAGATGCTGCACAGCTTCGTCACCGCAGCCCGGCGCCGCTCGCTGACGCGCCCCCGGCTCGTGGTCGCGATGCCGAGCGGCGTGACCGCCGTGGAGCAGCGGGTGGTCCGCGAGGTCGGCTACCAGGCGGGGGCCCGTCACGTCGACGTGATCGAGGAGCCGATGGCGGCCGCCGTCGGTGCGGGACTGCCGGTGCACGAGCAGACCGGCACGATGGTCGTCGACATCGGGTGCGGCACCACCGAGGTGGCCGTGATCTCCGGCGGAGCCGTGCGCGTCGCCCGCTCGCTGCGCACCGCCGGCGCGGCGCTCGACCGCGCCCTCGTCGCCTGGCTGACGGCCACCCACGGGCTGCTCGTCGACGAGCTGACCGCCGAGGGTCTCAAGTGGAGCCTGGGCTCCGCGTTCCCCCTGCTCGAGGAGCGGCAGGGCGAGGTGACCGGTCGGGACGCCCACCACGGGGAGGCCCGGACGGTCCGGCTGACCACGAATGACGTACGCCGGGCGCTCGACGACCCCCTGCGGGCCGTGGTCGACACCGTCCGCGCCACGCTCGACCAGGCGCCCGCACGCCTCGCCCGCGACATCCGTGACCGGGGCGTGGTGCTCACCGGCGGCACCGCCCTGCTCCCCGGGCTCGACGAGCTGGTGCGCCACGAGGTCGGCGTACCGGTGCACGTCGCCGCCGACCCCCGCGCCTGCGTGGTGTCGGGCGCGGCCCGCTGCGTCGAGCAGTACGCCGCGCTCCAGCCGTTGCTCGTCCCCGAGCGCCGGAGAGCCGGATGACGATCCGGCTCCCGACGCGGCGCGTCGGCGGCCTCGGCCGCCGGTGGACGCGCCACGACGGTGCGCCTCGGGCGGGGTCCGGCTCGACCGTCGTCGCGCTCGCGCTGACGGCGGCCACCCTGATGACGCTCGACCACCAGTCGAGCTTGCTCGACCCGGTCCGCGAGGTCGTCGCCGAGGGGGTCGGGCCGTTGCAGGCCGGCGCGGCGGCCGTCTCCCGGCCGGTCGCCGCCGTCCCGGGCTGGTTCCGCTCGCGGTCCGATCTGCAGCGGGAGGTCGCGGACCTCCGAGCGGCCAACACCGACCTGCGTGGCCAGCTCGCCAGGAGCGGCTACGACCGCCGCCGGCTGGCCGAGTACGACCGCCTCACGGCGATGGCGACCGAGACCGGCCGGGTGCTCGTGCCCGCCCACGTGGTGGCCTGGGGGGCACAGCAGTCGTTCGCCCGCACCGTGACCCTCGACGCCGGCACCCGTGCCGGCCTGACCACCGACCTCACCGTGGTCAACGGCGACGGGTTGGTGGGACGGGTGATCCGGGTGACGCCGAGCACGGCCACCGTGCTGCTGGTGATGGACGCGGAGTCGGTCGTGGGCGGCCGCATCGGCGACAGCATGGAGCTGGGCTTCCTGCGTGGTCGCGGCGTCGTGGGATCCGCCGGCCGGCTCGACCTGGAGCTGGTCGACAGCGCCGCCCTGCCGTCTCGCGGCGACGTCGTCGTGACCTGGGGGAGCGCCGGCGGGTCGCCGTACGTGTCCGGCGTGCCCGTCGGCCGCATCGTCAAGGCCTACGACGACCTGCGCGACACCTCGCGGCGCGCCGTGATCGAGCCGTACGTCGACTTCAGTGCCCTCGACCTGGTCGG
>CAZQCA010000082.1:0-13000 GCA_964591845.1 uncultured Nocardioides sp. | reverse complement strand
CCACGCCGAGCATCCAGCCCGGGCAGGCCATGGTGGCGAAGCCGTCGTTCTGGAAGGACGCCGTCCAGTCGTCGCTCCACTGCGCGAGCCTCGTGGAGAGGCCGACGTGGGAGGTGACGGTCTGCCAGACCGCCTCGAGCTCGGGGTTCTCGACGTCGATCGCGTTGTCGGAGCCCTCGAACGGGTTGGCGACCTGGTTGAGCATCGCCTGGGCCACGCCGCCCGAGGAGTCGTACCACGCGGTCTTGGGCATCGTGGCGACGAACTGCTCGCCGGTGGCGAAGTAGTCGTCCCAGGTGCCCATCAGCGCCGCGACCTCGTCACGGTCGGTGGGCAGGCCGGCCTTCTTGAAGAGGTCCGAGCGGTAGCAGATGCCCTCGGGTCCGATGTCGGTGCCGTAGCCGATCAGGCGTCCGTCGGCGTCGGTGCCGGCGGCCTGCTTCCAGTCGAGCCAGCGACCCTCGACCGAGTCGTCGGTGAGGTCGACGAAGGCGTCGGACTCGGCGAGGATCGCCGGCATGCCGTCGCCCTCGATCGCCTCGACGTCGGAGAGGCCGGAGCCGGCGGCGAGCTTGGTGTAGAGGTTCTCCTTCGCCTCGTCCCAGGTGCCGACCTTCTTCTGCTCGATCTTGATGTCGTCGTGATCGGCGTTCCAGGCCTCGATCGGGCCCTCGAGCCCGAACTCGTTGAACGTCGCGACCGTGATGGTGATGGGCTCTCCGGCGCTGCCGCTGCCGGACTTGTCGTCGTCGCCCCCACAGGCGGCGAGGGTGCCGATGCTGAGCGCGGCGACCGCGCTCAGGGCCAGCGCCCTGGAGAATTGGTGCTGCACGGTGACTCCTCCTGGTCTCTCGCCGCCGTGGCCCGCACAGGTCAGCCGGCTGCGATGAATGCTCCGTGGGAACGCTAGGTGTGAGAGCGCTTCCACGCCTAGGACCGACTCTTCCCCCTTCTGGCGTTGGTGTCAAGGGGGGCGTGACGAGGCGGAGCGGACATCGACGTGAGAGCGCGTCCATCATCCGGAAGGCGGTGACCGTGACGCCGCGGTCAGGTGGGGAGCACCGGCAGGTCGACCAGGTCGTCCACCACGGTCGCGCAGGTGGGCGTCGTGAGCGTGCAGCGCACGAGCCGGAAGGGTGGCGCCCACGGCACGGCGATCGGGCTCTCCGCGTCCTGGTCGCGGGGGCTCCCGACGACGTACGTCGCCTCGCCGGGGCCGAAGGCGCAGCCGACGACGCGGGCTCCGCTCGGGAGTCCCGTCGACATGGCTCTGGCGTCTCGGAAGAGACGGGCCGGGCTCTCGCCGAGGCCGCAGCCCAGCACCCACCGCCCGTCGTCGGACAGCCGGCTGCCGGACTCCAGTGGCACCGGATCGATCCAGCCGACCGTGAAGACCAGGATCTCGCCACCCTGCCGAAGTCTCACCAGCCGCGTCTCGCCGGAGACGTCGACGATCTCGGACACCTCGCTCATCGGTTGGGGGTCGCGGACCCGCACCTGCCATTCGTAGTCGCCGTCCTGGTCGGCGTACCAGACGGTGCCGTCGTCGACGGCCAGCGGATGGTCGCCCTCGTCGAGCTCCCCGTAGCGCGGGCCGTGCCGGGTCAGGTCGCGGCGCGCCACCTCGCGACCGGTCGTGGTGTCCCAGACGATCAGCTCCGGCGCCAGCGAGCGGTCCTCCAGGTGGTTGTCGACCCAGGCGACCCACCCGCTCTCCGGATCCGACTCGATCTGGCCGGCGGACGCCCCGCCACCCAGCTCCTCCGCCTGCCCATCGGCCGCGACGTGGGTCACCCGACCTCGGTCGTCGGAGACGACGACGCCGTCGGGGACGACCACCAGACCCTCGACGCCGGCGACCGGCACCACGACGTCGTCGAGATGCAGCCGCCCACCCTGCCACCACGGCACCCCCAGCGGGTTGGCCTCGCGCAGGATCCGGCCCGGGTCGGGTCTGTCAGCGTCGTCCGCGGTCAGGGTCGTGACGATCACCGCCACGATCCCGACGCAGCCGAGGGCGGCGAGACCCACCATGACCCGCGGCGCCATGCCTCCCATCGTGGCAGAGCCGACCCCCGTGACCGCCGGACCGGCAGGCCGTCGGCTCGCTCGTCCTCACTCCCGCGCCGTTGTGGGGACTGAGTGGCCCGCCGGCGGCACCCTTAGTCCCCGAAGCGGCGCGGCAGTGGGGAGGGGCCTAGACCCGGCGCCCCGCGCTCGTGCGCCCGACCGCCCGCAGCAGCGCCTCGTAGGACCGCTCGAGGTCGGCGAGCTCCTCGGCGAGCCGGGGGTCGTCCTGGCGGCAGCCGTCGGCGACCCAGTCGTCGGAGACGCACATGGCGGCGGCACGATGGGCGGCCGCCGCGCGTACGTCGGCCGGGGGACGCGAGTAGACGTAGGAGTACAGCGCCGTCAGCGCGTCGACCAGGGCACCGTCGTCCGCGGCGTCCTCACGCTGGAGCACCCGGTGCTCGTGCCACCAGGCGACCTCGAGGGTGGCGGCCCACGCCGGGTCGAGATCCAGGCCGAGCCGGCGGGCGACCAGGGCGTAGAAGTCCCCCATCAGCCGGCGCGCCAGGTCGGGGTCGTTGTCCGGGTACGGCGCCCACACCCGGTTGGCGCGCAGCACCAGCCAGGCCCCGCGCAGCGTGGAGAGCGGGCCCATGCCGAACCCCTCGCGGACCATGCCGTGCGCGCCGCGCAGCACTCCGCGCCAGTCGCGTCGGTAGTAGGCCACCCAGGCGTCGCGCTCGTGGCGGGCGATCCGCGCGGGGTCGAAGGACCACGGCGACGGGCGGCGCGCACCCACCCTCATCGGGTGACCACCACCGGCTCGGCGGTCGGGGTCGAGACCGCATGCGCTGCCTGGCGCTCGAGGGACAGCCGCCGCTTGCGGCGCGAGCCGGGACCCAGCACCCGCCAGGCCACGCCCGGCGCCAGCAGGCTCGGCGGGGGCGCGAGCAGGTTCAGCACCCTGGCGAAGGCGATCGTCACCTCGTGGTCGGAGCCGGCCACCTCCAGCAGGCGGTCGACGTACCGGTCGAGGATGCGCTCCGGCAGCGGCTTGGGCGCCATGCCCGGGAAGCGCCGGTCGCTGCCCGTGGCCAGGGCCCACGGGGTCCCTACGACCCGCGCGAACGCCTTCGGCGTACGGCGCGCCAGGCCGGCCTTGCCGTGCCGGCCCAGCAGCTCGCCGAGCACGACCGCCTGCTGGGCCGCTGAGCTCATCCCCTGTCCGTAGACGGGGTTGAACGAGCACACCGCGTCGCCGATGACGACGAAGCCGTCGGGCGTCCGGGCGAGTCGCTCCCATCGCACCCAGCGGCTGTGGGGGAGGCGGTGGCGCGCCGGCTCACCGACCGGCTCGCAGGACTCGAAGATCTGGGCGAGCCCCGGCGTCGGCAGGCTGCGCGCGTAGGCCGCGCACTCCTCGCGTGACGACGGCGGCTCCTCACCACACTGGCCCGCCAGGGTGACCGTCCACAGGTCGCCCTCGATCCGGAGGGCGACGCCGGAGCGTCCGTTCGGCGGTCGGGTGCCGACGACGTCCGCTCCGAGGTCGTCCAGGACACCGGGCCGGGCCCTGAAGAGCCAGGTGACGTAGCTGACCCCCGCGTCGACCTGGGTGATCTCAGGCTCCTGGTAGCCCAGCTCCCTGAGCCAGGTCGGTGCCCGGGACCCGCGTCCCGTCGCGTCCACCACCAGGTCGGCCTCGAGCTCGACGGCGGCTGCCCGGCCGTCGGCGTCCCGAGGGGCGACCAGGGCTCCGCGGACCGCGCTGGCGTCGGCGGACGACAGCAGGCCGACGACGTCGTGTCGCCCGAGGAGGCGCACACCCGGCGTCGACGCGAGTCGGCGGCGTACCTCCGACTCCAGCAGCACCCGGGACGCCAGCAGCCCGACCAGCCCCGACGTGCCGCGGCTGAGCTCGCGGTCCTGCAGGAGCCACCGGGTCTCCTCGAGGATGTCGGCCTGCATCCCGCCGCGCCTGCACACGTCGCGGGAGAACCCCGGCAGCAAGGCCTCCATGGCCTCGGCGCCACGCACCAGGAGTCCGTGGGTGTGCCGGGACTGGGGTACGCCGCGACGCGGCGCCTCCAACGGGGCGTCGAGGTCGTCGCGGTCGACCACCACCACCTCGGCGTAGTGATCGGCCAGCGCCTTGGCGGCGAGGAGGCCGGCCAGGCTGCCGCCGAGGACGACGGCAGTTCCGGTGGGTCGGGCAGTCGAGTGGGCAGGGTGGGACTGGGACATGACGACTCCAGGGCTCGGGACAGGACGGACGGGGTTCGGCGGGCAGGTCAGTCGGCGGGCAGGTCAGTCGGCGGGCAGGTCAGTCGGCGGGAAGGTCAGTCGGCGGGCAGGACGACGCCGAAGCCGCCGGAGGCGAGCTTGAGCAGCACCTGTCCGGGGGCCACGAGGTCGGCGATCCGCGCGGCGCTGAGCTCCTCGAGCTCGGCGACGCGATCGGCCAGGTCCTGCGGGCCGCGGCGACGGGCGGCCTGCAGGACGCCGGTGTTGTGCCACACCTTGCGGCGCGACTCCCCCAGCAGCCGCCGGGTCGCGGCGCGGTTGAGGGGCGTGAGCACCCGGTCCAGCAGCGCGCGGCCGCGGCCTCCGCCCGGCTCGAGCAGGCGATCCTCGGCGGCGACGCGGGCGGCCAGGACGTCGTCGATGCGCCGGTGGTCGCGCCGCCGGCTCTCCATGATCGCCGGGTCGGCGAAGTCGTCGTCGTCGATGACCGCCAGCAGTGCCTGCGGGAGGTCGAAGTTGATGTGGGCGTTCATCCCGAGGAGCACCAGCCGGAGGGCCGCGAGTGAGCCGTCGGCGGCGAAGGAGACGCGCCACGGGGCGGGCGCCGCTGCCTGGTCACGGTCGTGAGCCGCGAGCGCGTCGAGATAGAGCTGCGCGAACGCGGCGTCCCAGCGGTCGACCCATACCGGATCCTCGAAGTGGCCCGCGCGCACCGCCTCCCCCACGGCGGCGGTGGTGCGGGCGTAGGTCGCCACGAAGTGCCGACGCGGGTCTCCGCCGGCCTCGAAGCGCCGCTGCACGGCGCCAAGGGCGTCCAGGACCTCGTCGAGGTGCGGGGTGGCGCCCGGCGTGGTCGGCGGGGTCTGCGAACGGGATGCGGTCATCGGGCGTCACCTCGGGCCGGGGATCTCGGGTGGATCCGTTGCGAGGGGTACGCCGCCGCCCGCGTCCGCGGATCACTTCCCCCGACCTGATTTCTCCGGGCTTCGGAGGCGGCGGAGACACCCGGCCACGCGAGTGATCCGCCGGGCGCTGCGGCGGCGTACTCAAGGTGAGACCGGCCTGTGCGCCGGCCCGGAGACCGAAGGAGCACCATGACCGCCACGCTGGCCGCGCCGGTGTGGGCCCGGCTGCGTCCGGTGCCGCGCCTCGCGGTCGTCGCCACCCCTTGCCGCCCGGGCGACGCTGGCCCTAGCGTGCCGAGGATGGGCAGCAGCGACGCGGCCCTCGTGGCGCGACTCGCCGCAGGTGACGACCACGCGCTGGCCGAGGTCTACGACCTGCACGCGCGCGCGGTCTACGACGCGGCGCGACGCGTCGTAGGGCAGGACGCCCTCGCCCAGGACGTCGTACAGGACGTCTTCGTCCGGCTGTGGACGCACCCCGAGCGCTTCGCGGCCGACGCCGGATCGCTGGCGACGTACCTGGGCCTGATGGCGCGCAGCAGGGCGCTCGACCTGGTGCGCAGCGAGCTGCGCCGGACGGCCCGGCAGGAGAAGGAGACCCGCCTCCAGCCGGCCGACGAGGTCTTCTCGGTCGCGGAGGAGGTGGTGGGTGCCGAGGCCGCCCGCCTCGTCCGCAGGGCGATCGCGCAGCTGCCCTCGGACCAACGCCGGGTGATCGAGCTGGCCTACTTCCGCGGCCTCACACACCGGGAGGTGGGCCTGGCCGAGGGGATCCCCGAGGGCACGGCCAAGTCGCGCATCCGCCTTGCGCAGGCCAAGCTCGCCTCCTTGCTCGACCGCGACCTGCTGGAGCAGTCATGAACGCCCCCGTCCCCGCCCCGCGTCAGCCGGAGGCCTCCGGCCCGCCCGTCGACCTGCGCGACCGCGTCCTCGACGCCTCGCTCGGCAAACGCCCGCCCGGTCGCGCCACGCCGGCGGCACCGCCGATCACGCCGCTGGAGGCGATCACTCGGGCGAGCGACTCGTTCGCGGCGGTCCTGGAGGGACTGACCACGGAGGAGTGGCGGCGACCCGTGCTCCGCGGGCTCGACATCCAGGGCCTGGTCGGGCACCTGATCGGCGTCGAGCGCGACGTGCAGCGGTCGCTGCGCCACGACGCAGCCGTCTCCGACGTCGACCACGTGGCCTTCACCCAGGACGCCGCCGAGGCTCATCTCGGCGAGCCACCCGAGCAGACCCTGGACGCGTGGCGGCGTGAGGTCGCGGCCAGTCTGCGCGCCTACGCCCAGGTGGGCGTGGAGGAGCAGGTCGCGCTGCACACCCTGCGCCTGTCGGCCGGCTCGTTGATGGTGGTGCGGACCTTCGAGCTGTGGGCGCACGAGAGCGACATCCGCCTGGCCACCGGCCGGGAGCCTTCGGTCCCCGACGCCTCCGTGCTGACCCTGATGACCGACCTCGCCGCCCGCGGACTGCCGGTGGGGGCGGCGCGGGTCGGGCTGGGACGGCCGGTGGCGCTGCGGCTCGTGCTCACCGGTCCCGGCGGCGGGACCTGGGAGGTCGTGCTCGGCCCCACGGGTGCGACGCCGGACCAGCTCGGCATCGTCACCGACGCCCTGGGCTTCTGCCGCCTCGCCGCCAACCGCCTCGACCCCGCCGAGCTGTCGCTGGATCCCCGTGGCGAGGTGTCGCGGGTCGGCGAGGTGCTCGCCTCGGTGGCCGCGCTGGCGCTCGACTGACGGCGGCGGACTCAGCCGGCCTTCCTGGTGAACGTCAGGTGGGTGACGCCGCTGGGCGCGAGACGGCTTCGATGTCGTAGGTCTCCTCGAGCGCCTCGAGCCCGTCCCAGACGCGGACGCCGCGGCCGAGCACGATCGGGGCTTGGACCAGGTGCATCCAGTCGACGAGGCCGGCGGCGACGAAGTCGCGCACCACGGTCGCGCCGCCGCCGATCCTCACGTCGAGCCCGCCCGCGGCCGCCTGCGCCGTCGCCAGGGCGTCGGCGGGACTGGCGTCGAGGACGTGGAAGGTGGTGCCGCCCTCCATCTCGAGCGAGGACCGCGGTCGATGCGTGAGCACGAAGGTCGGGGTGTGGAACGGCGGGTTGGGACCCCACCAGCCCCTCCAGTCGGGGTCGTCCTGCCACCCGGGCGGACCGAACTTGCGGGCGCCCATGATCTCCGCGCCGATGCCCTCGCTGTGCCGCACGGCGAAGGCGTCGTCGACACCGGCGCTGCCGGCGGGGTCCCAGAAGCGGGTGCCGAACATCCACTGGTGCAGCCGCTCGCCGGCGTGGCCGAACGGCGCCTCCAGCGACTGCGGCTCGCCCGTGGCGAAGCCGTCGAGCGAGATGGACAGGTTGTGGACCCTGGTCAGCGACACCGTGGCCTCCTTGTTGGATGGGGTGCTTGCTCGGGCGGGCGGTGTCGGTCAGCTCAGGCGCTCGGTGAGGTGGACCTCGACCTCGTCGCCGTCGCTCTTGCCGATCGCCCGGCGTACGCCGGCCGCCACCGGCAGCTTGTGGGTGCCGTCGCCGAGCGCCATGAACGCCCCTCGGAACGGCTCCCCGTCGACGGTACCGGCCACCTTCACCAGCCCACGAGTGCCGAAGGCCTCGACGGACCCGGGCCACAGCACGCAGGTCCAGGTGTCACCCTCCTTCGCCTTGCCCAAGCGGGCGGTGAACGTGATGTCGAGCGGTCGTGGGTCGGTCATGTCGGCCTCCTCGCGGGCTGTCGATGTGGTGACCTGCCGGTGTGCGGGAACTCATCGGTCATGATGCCCGGGCAGGCGCGTCGGCCAGGGCACAAGCAGGGCCGCAGGGATGCGGGGTCCCGCGCCATCCCTGCCGGGTGAGAAGACCGGCCAGCTTGGCGGCGGTGCTGCACGGGCGAGCGAAGACCTGTCCCCACGAGAGTCGGACGGTGCTCTTGCCGAGGAGTGCGGCGTCCAGGTCGCGCTCGAAGTCGCGATCTCGTGCCTCGGCGCTGTCGTGATGAAGCCGACCATCCAGTTCCACCACGAGCCGGCCGAAGTCCACGTCGCGGTAGACGCGACCGCCGGCTGTCTGCTCTCCCACCTGGCGCCGCGCCCGCGGCAGCCCGTGCGGTCGCTCGACCCGGGCGAGGAACCCGTGCTCGAGCGTCGAACAGGTGCCGTCGGCCACGTCCGCGAGCACTCCCTCCAGCCAGCTGCGTCGCGGCACCCGGGCTCGGGATCGGCTGTGCTCGAGCAGTCGACGCGCCGTCGTACGCCGTCCCTGGACGCCGGCCGCCAGCACCGCGACGGCCGCGAGCTCGTCGGGGGCGTCGATAGCGACATCCAGGGCGGCGGCCTCGTAGCGCTGGCGGGGCGGCGAGAGGTTCCGGAGGATCAGCTGCTCGAAGTCTCGGCGCCGATGGACCCGCACCCCCGGCGGAGCGAGCACCCGCCTCCTCTCGGCGACCATCACATGGATGACCTCGTCCACCCCCCGGTCGAGCCGCCCCGGCCCGTCGGCGATGCGCAGCGCCGACTCGTGGCACAGGGCGGCGGGCTCCAGGTGGAGGACGGCTGCCCACGCTCGCTGGAGCCAGGTGGGCTGCCCCGTGTGGTCGACGTACACGCCGGGATGGAGGGCGACGAGCTCGCGGCGGCGGCGCCAGCGCGCCAGGTCGTGGGGCGCATAGCGCAGGGTCTCCAGCTGCGCCCGCGTGCCCACGCCCGCTTGCATCGAGAGCAGCTGACGTACCCGTTCGGGAAGCACGCACCCATCGTGGCGGGGTGCGACGGCGCTCGCCTCGTGGCAGCCGTCGGGCTGTGGACAGACGTCATTGCGGAGCCTGTGGTGCACCAGGTGGATCACAGCCTCCGCAATCCCGGCGTCCGCCTAGGCACTCAGCCCGACCCGACAGCTGCCCACTCCCGCCGGAGCAGCCCGAAGACCGACGAGTCCGACACCTCGCCGGCGACCACGCAGTCCTCGCGCAGCGTGCCCTCGTGCACGAAGCCGCTCTTCTCCAGGACGCGGGCGGAGGCATGGTTGCGGGTGTCGGCCTCCGCCTGCACCCGGTTGAGGTCGAGGGTCTCGAAGCCCCACGTCAGGAGGGCGTGCACGGCCTCGGTCGCGTAGCCGTGGCCCCAGGCGAACTCGTCGAGGATGTAGGTGAGCGACGCGCTCCGGTGGTCCGGGTTCCAGCTGCTCAGGCCGCACCAGCCGAGGAAGGCCCCGTCGGAGGAGCGTTCAATGGCCAGCCGAGCGCCCGATCCCTCCTCCGCCAGGCGGCGACATGTCTCCAGGAAGAGCCCGGCCCGGCCCGGGTCGGTCCACGGCGGGGCGTCCCAGTGGCGCAGCACGCGAGGGTTGCTGTGCAGCGCGAACAGGGCCCCGGCGTCGCCCTCGGCGAGCGGTCGCAGCCGGAGCCGGGCCGTCGTCAACGTGGGGGCCGGCAGGGTCATGTGGACCATGGTGCCCGCTCCTCAGGAGGCGTAGATTCGTGGGTTGCCCTCCACCCCCGATGCCGAGCGAGGTGGACCGTCAGCGAGGAGGCGCCATGTTCATCCAGATCATCCAGGGGAAGTGCACGCGACAAGACGAGCTGCGTGCCATGGCCGCAGGGTGGCGCACCGGCCCGGGGGCCGATGCGGTGGGCTGGCTCGGCGGCACCTTCGGCTTCACCGACGACGACATGTTCGTGGGCATCATCCGGTTCGACAGCCGCGAGTCGGCGATGGCCAACTCCGACCGGCCCGAGCAGACCGCGTGGGCCGAGCAGATGGCCGCGCTGATGGACGGCCCGGTGGAGTTCCACGACTGCGACGACGTCACAGTGTTCCTCGACGGCGGTTCCGACCGGGCCGGCTTCGTCCAGGTGATCCGCGGCAAGGTCGACGACGTCGACCGGCTCAAGGCGATGCTCGCCGACACCGACTCGCTGCACGAGATGCGGCCGGAGATCATCGGCGGCACGCTCGCCATCGAGGCCGACGGCACGTTCACCGAGACCGTCGCCTTCACCGACGAGGACAGCGCCCGCGCGAACGAGTCGATGGAGCCGCCGGCCGAGGTGCGCGCCGAGTTCGAGTACGCGATGACCGGCGCTCGCTTCTTCGACCTCCACCACCCGTGGTTCGAGTCGGCCTGACCCGACGCGCCTTCAGCGCACAGGCGGCCGCTCGATCGCCGGGAGCGCCGCGCACAGCTCGTCGTACGTCGGCCGCATGCCGCGCACCGCCTTGACCCGCGCGCGCTGCAGCCGGGTGAGGGCGAGCAGGGGCGAGTAGTCCAGGTCGTCGACGATGATCGTGTGCAGCTCGAGCAGCTCGAGGTGGGTGAGCCGCCCGAGCGGCGCGATCGAGTCGACGTGGGCGTTGCGCGGGCTGGTCCAGTCGCCCCCGAGCTCGAGGGACCGCAGCTCGGTGAGGGCCGCCAGCGGTGAGAGGTCGTGCGCGCGTCGCAACGACTCCACGGCCAGCCCGCGGAGCTGGGGGAGCTCGGCCAGCGGCGCCAGGGAGGTCACGCTGGAGGCGCCACCCAGCCGCAGCCCGGTGAGGTCCCGCAGCGCGGTCAGCGGCGACAGGTCGTCGTAGTCGCCCCACTTCACGCGCAGCGTCCGCAGCTGCGTCTGGCCTCGCAGCGCGGCGAAGAGGCGCTTGGGGGTCCGTGAGACGAAGCTCAGGTCGAGGATCGCCGTGGGGCCGGCGCTCAGGAAGTCGCACCACTCCTCGACGATCCGGCTGGCCTGCCGGGCGGAGAAGCGGCCCTCGAGCTGGGTCGCCTCGACCCGCACGGCAGGCTGGCCGGCGTACTCGTCGACCGTGGTGATCATCGGCGGGTCGCCGGCGGGGGGCTCCACGCCGGCGACGCTAGCGCACGGCGTCGACCAGCACCTGACGATCCTGACGGTCGCCGTCCCGGTCCCGGCTACGCCGCAGTAGCAGCGCGCCGCCGGCGCCGAGCGCCGCACCGGGGACCAGCCAGGCCCACCCTGCCAAGGAGAACCAGCGGGTCTCGGTGACGACCCGCTCGGTCACGGCCGGCTCGGGGGTGGCGGGCTCGACGTCGAGCGTGGTCGGCGCGGCCGCGGTGTCCGCCGCCGGGTCGGCTTCGAGGATCCGGTCGACGAGGAGCAGGACCGCCTTGGCCTCGCGCGGCCGGGTCCAGGTCACCGAGTCCGCGTCACCCATGAGCTCCGATCCGTACGTCGCCACGACGGGGCCGCCGTCGGCGCCGACGTACAGCTGCTGGGTCCGCCAGGGCTGCACGTCGTGGATCATCCAGGTGAGGTTGAGGCCGAACTCCCCCAGGTCTCGGGGCTCCCCTGCGAGGGACTCGCCGTCGGCGAGGAGCTCGTCGAGCTGCGCGTAGCGCGGGTCGGAGTAGTAGAGCGCGGTGGCGCGACCGCTCGAGGGATCGGTGATCAGGACGCTGGTCGGGCCGCCCGCCTGGGCGGGTGGCACGAGCGCGAGCAGGACGAGCGCCGCGACCACGGGGGCGGTCACGGCAAGGGCGAGGAGGGTGAGGAGTCGGCGCATGTCGTGACTACACCGCCGGTGCGCAGCCGGTTCCGCTCACTCCAACGACGAGAGGATCTCGACCGCCCGGTCGAGCGCGAGGTCGCCCTCCAACCGCATCGTCACGCCGTCCCACGGCACGACCAGGGTCCGGCCGGCGAGGCGCGGCGGGTGGGTGGTCGGCTCCCCGCCCTCCGGTACGACGACCACCTGGTGCGGCAGCGGGAACCACAGCCCGGCTCGCCCGTCGACCTCCACCGGCTCGGCGGCGGGCGTGGTCTTCCAGAAGACGGGATCGAGGTCACCCTCGAACTGGTCGAGCCGGATCGTGCCCGCGGCGCGCGACCAGGTCATCGACACCCGCAGGCCGTCCGCGCTGACGTCGACGCCGTCGGGAGGGCCGAGCTCGGCGGGCACCAGCGGCCGGAAAGCCGCACCGTCGAAGGTGCCCGGAGACTCCGACGGCACGACGGGCGTGCCCGACGGCACGCGGTCGTCGCTGCGGACCATGACGCCGTGGAAGTCCAGCCACTCCACGATCTTGGCCCCCACCGGCGACACCGCGAGGCCCAGCAGCGCGACGACGACCGCAGCGACCACGGCCCACCGGAGCGGTCGCGGACGACGCGGCTCCGGGGCCGGGCCGAGGCGTGACAGCACGGCGTCGGCCAGGCCGTCGCCGGGCTCCGGGACACGGAGCGCCCCCGCGAGCGCGCGCAGCTCGCGCTCCAGCACGTCAGACATGATCGGCCTCCCATCGGGTGGTGCCCAGCTCGGCCCGCAGCCGGGCCAGGCCGCGGTGGAGCCGCGACTTCACCGTGCCGCGCGGCAGCCCCAGGGTCGTCGCGGTCTCGGCCTCGTCGAGGTCGAGGAGATAGCGGCAGGTGACCACCACCCGGAGCCGGTCGGGCAGTCCGTTGACGGCCGTCAGCAGCTGCTCCCACCGCTCCCGCTCGGCGACGTGATCCCCCGGGTCGAGCAGCGTCTCGGGGACCCACACCGCGCGCTCGCGCGCCCCCCGCCGGGTGACCGAACGATGGTGGTTGCGCGCCTCGTTGGCGACGATCCGCAGCAGCCACGGGCGGAACGACGCGCCCTCGCGGAAGCGACCGAGCGACCGATAGGCCTTCACGAGTGCCTCCTGCACGACGTCCTCCGCGTCGGCGCCGGCTCCCAGGAGCGCAGCGGTGCGCACCGCCATCGGGGCGTGCCGGCGCACCAGCTCGGCGTACGCATCGAGGTCACCCGACCGCACGCGAGCCACCAGGGTGGCGTCGTCGGTGATGGGATGCTCCGTCCTGTCGTCCGGCACCACCCGTTCTACACCGCCGGTGGCCGTGAGGTTCCGTCGC
>CAZQCA010000081.1:0-13005 GCA_964591845.1 uncultured Nocardioides sp. | reverse complement strand
GGGGCACCAGCATCGACATGGTGGCGCGCTCGGCCTGGTCCTTCTCGAGGTCGGCGTAGAAGCGCTCGTCGAGCAGGTCGCCCATCAGCTCGCGCAGCTGCCGGACGTTCTTGACGCAGTGGGCGCGCTGCCACTGGGCGGAGGCCCAGTCGGCGGCGGTGACGTCGCGCCACCCCGGGAAGCGCGTCCAGTCGGGCTCGACCAGCTCCACGCGGGTGTAGGGGTAGGGCTGGCCGCCGTCGACGGCGGCCTCGGCGGCCACCGTCATGTGGGGGCCGACGGGGGCGAGTTCGACGCTCATCGGGGGCCTCCTCCAGCTCGGGGGACACCCGCGGTGCGGGCGGTGTCCGGTCACCCGTCGCGTCGGTTGTGTGCGATCGGGCGTGTCTGACAGAGTAGGCGTAGAACGTCCGGTGAGTCCAATACATACGCGAAGGATTTGCTGCGCGACGCCGATCTAGAGGGAGGATGCGTGTGACCCACGCCACGAGTGACCCCACCGGGCTGCACCGGGTGCTCGATCGCCCGCTCGTGCTCCCGCAGGCGGCGGCCCGGCTCGACACGCGCTCCGAGCTGTGGCCCGACGAGGTGCGCGTGCGCGTCCACCGGCTCAACCTGGATGCGGCGTCCTACCGGCAGCTCGCCGAGAGCCACACCGGCCCCGACGGCAGCGTCGACGGCGCCGCCGTACGCCGCGACGTGCTCGGGATCGTCGCCTCGCGCGGCAAGATGCAGAACCCCGTGACGGGGTCCGGCGGGATGCTGCTGGGAGTGGTGGAGCAGGTGGGGCCGGACTCGCCACTCGGGCTCGCCGTCGGTGACCAGGTGGCCACGCTGGTCTCGCTGACGCTGACGCCGCTGGTCATCGAGGACGGCCTGGAGCGGTGGGACGGGCTCGGGGAGCAGGTGCCCTGCGACGGCTACGCCGTCCTGTTCGGCCGGTCGATCGCGGCCGTCGTCCCCGACGACCTCGAGCCCGAGCTGTCGCTGTCGGTCATGGACGTGTGCGGAGCACCGGCGCTCACCTCTCGGGTCGTGGGCCGCTACGTCGCCGAGCGCGGGTCGGCCACGGTGGCCGTCGTCGGCGGGGCCGGCAAGTCGGGCTCGCTGAGCCTGGCGGCCGCCCGGGCGGCCGGCGCCACGCGCACGATCGGGGTGGTGCCCCACCAGGCGGAGGCCGAGCTGCTCGGCGGCGCGTCGGTCGCCGACGCCGTCGTCGTCGCGGACGCCCGCGACCCGGTCGCGCTGCGCGACGCCGTCCTCGGCGCCGGGGGTCCGGCCGACGTCACCGTCGTCTGTGTCGACGTGCCGGGCTGCGAGGGCGGAGCGATCCTGGCGACCGCCGAGGGCGGGACCGTCATCTTCTTCTCCATGGCGACGTCGTTCGCGTCGGCCGCGCTGGGCGCCGAGGGCCTGGCCGCCGACGTGACGATGCTGGTCGGCAACGGCTACGTGCCCGGCCACGCGGCGTACGCTCTGGACCTGCTGAGATCCACGCCGGGGGTGCGCGCTCTGTTCGAGCGGCGGCACGCGGTCACGAGCGGGGAGGTGTCATGAGCAGGACCGTCGGACGGCTCGAGCTGGACCGCGACCAGGTCAAGCTCGCGCGCCAGCTCGCGCGCAAGGTCGGCAAGCCCATCGTCAAGGTCGCCCGCCAGCACACCACCGTGTCGGTCGAGCGCGCCACGCTGCGCCTGGCCGGACTGTCGGGTGCCGACGTGGACGGCATCCCGTGGGTCAACCGGCTGGTCGACTGCGTGCGCGCCGACGTCGCGCGCGAGCACGGCATCGCGCTCCCCGTGTGGGACGCGATCCGCCGCGGCGAGGCGGCCACCCTCGACGAGCTGGCCCAGAAGGCCGCCGCCGGCTCGGTCCGGTTCGAGGTGCCCGACGGGCGCGACGCCGCCCGGGCGCGCTCGGAGTCGCGCCGCGCGGTGCACGCCGGCCTGCGGCGGGTCGACGCCCGGCGTCGGGAGCGCGAGCGCGCGATCGCCAAGGTCGGCGACGCGCCGCGCAAGCCCTGGATCTACCTCATCGTGGCCACCGGCGACATCTACGAGGACATCCCCCAGGCGCAGGCCGCCGCGCGCGAGGGCGCCGACGTGATCGCCGTGATCCGCTCGACCGGACAGTCGCTGCTCGACTACGTGCCCGAGGGCGCGACCCGTGAGGGCTTCGCGGGCACCTACGCCACCCAGGAGAACTTCCGGCTGATGCGGGCGGCCCTCGACGAGACCTCCCGAGAGCTCGGTCGCTACGTCCGGCTCACCAACTATGCCTCGGGGCTCTGCATGCCGGAGATGGCCGTGATGGCCGGCCTCGAGCGGCTCGACATGATGCTGAACGACTCGATGTACGGCATCCTCTTCCGCGACATCAACCCGATCCGGACGTTCGTCGACCAGCGGTTCAGCCGGCAGATCCACGCCCGCGCGGGCATCATCATCAACACCGGCGAGGACAACTACCTCACGACCGCCGACGCCGTGGAGGCCGCGCACACCGTCACCACGAGCCAGCTGCTCAACGAGTACTTCGCCAAGGAGGCGGGCCTCGAGGACTGGCAGCTCGGGCTCGGCCACGCGTTCGAGATCGACCCCGACGTGCCGGACTCGTTCCGGCTCGAGCTGGCCCACGCCATGCTCGCGCGCGACCTCTTCCCCAAGGCGCCGCTCAAGTGGATGCCGCCGACCCGGCACATGACCGGCGACGTCTTCCGCGGCTACCTCCTCGACGGCTTCTTCAACCTCGTGGGCGCGCTCACCGGCCAGGGGATCCTGCTGGTCGGCATGATGACCGAGGCCGTGGTCACGCCCTGGCTGTCGGACCGTGACCTGGCGCTGCAGAACGTCCGCTACGTGATGAACGCCGCGGGCAGCCTCCACGAGGACTTCCGGCCGGCCAAGGACGGCTTCATCGAGCGGCGCGCGCGCCACGTGCTGGCGGAGACCATCGAGCTGCTCGAGGACATCGCCCACGACACCGACGACGCGGGCCACCCCCCGCTTCTGGCGGCGATCGCCGACGGCACGTTCGGGCTGATGAAGCGGCCCGCCGACGCCGGCAAGGGCCTCGACGGCGTGGCCCGCAAGTCCGCGGCGTACTACAACCCCGCCACCGAGATCCTGGAGGGCGACTCATGAGCGGCCCGATCGTGCGCCCCTACGGCGACACCACCGGCGACGGCATGGTCCAGCTGTCGTTCACGCTGCCGATCCCGCACTCCAAGGCCGCCGAGGGGGCCGCGGCCCAGCTCGCCCACAAGATGGGGATGGACCCGGCGCTGGTCGTGCACAGCAAGCCCATGGGCGACGGATTCACGTTCTTCGTGGTCTACGGCCGGGTCAGCCACCTCGTCGACCTGTCGCAGGTGGAGGTCGTGGAGCGCGACTACCCGCTGCTGACGCCCAAGGAGGTCAACTCCGCCGTACGCCGGTCGCTGCGGCGCCGCCTGGTCGTGGTCGGCGGGTGCATCGGCACCGACGCCCACACGGTGGGCATCGACGCGATCCTCAACATCAAGGGCTTCGCGGGGGAGAAGGGCCTGGAGTACTACCGCGAGCTCAAGGTGGTCAACCTCGGCGCCCAGGTGTCGGTGCCCGAGCTGGTGGAGCGGGCGCAGGCCGAGCGTGCCGACGCCGTGCTGGTCTCGCAGGTCGTGACCCAGCGCGACGCCCACCTGCTCAACACGCGTGAGATGTCGGCGGCGTTCCGGGAGGCCTACCCGGCCGCGCGGCGGCCGCTGATGATCGTGGGCGGCCCCCGCTTCGACGAGACCATGGCCGACGAGCTCGGCGTGGACCGCGTCTTCACCCGGGGGACGACCCCCGGGGAGGTCGCCAGCTATCTCGTCCACCGGCTGGCGTCGGGCGGGCCCGGCTCGCGGGAGACCGAGAGGAAGGCGTCGTGACCGCAGCCGTCGGCACCCGCGTGGTGCACCGCCGCTACGTCCCCTACAGCCACGCCCACTACGCCGGCAACCTGGTCGACGGGGCCTACTCGCTAGGGCTCTTCGGCGACGTGGCGACCGAGATGTGCATCCTCACCGACGGCGACGAGGGACTGTTCGCGTCCTACGCCGACGTCCAGTTCCGGGAGCCGGTCCGCGCCGGTGACGTGCTCGAGATCAGCTGCGAGGTGACGCGCGTCGGCACCCGCTCGCGCGAGCTCACGTTCGCCGTCCACGTGGTGGCCCGGGGCGCGGCCACCGCCGAGCGCCCCGGGGCGGCGGAGCTCCTGGCCGAGCCGCTGCTGGCGACCACGGCGGTCGGCACCGTCGTCGTCCCGCCGCCTGCCTGAGACGTCTCGGCGTGTCGTGCGCGACACGCCGTCCACGTGGTGAACGGCAGGCAGATTCCCGGTGTCGGCCCCGACCGGGCTGACCTGCGGCTTCGCGCGTTTCCGCAGGTCGCGGGCCGCTTGACACGAGCCCGCCTTGGAGTCAAGGTTGCCCGGAATTCGTCCATGCAGTGCGCGGCCGGGGAGGCCGCCGGCGCGTGGCCGGACGCCGGGGGCGGGCTCCAGCCGTCACCGGTCCGGCCGGGCGCGGGTGCCACCCCCGCGAGGACGGTGACGGAGGGGACCAGAGCCCCTTAGACAACAGCTCCGGGGCCGGCAGCCGGTCGGCACCGGGTTGGTCCGAAGCGCTCGGGTCCCCTCCGTCCCTGCCAGTTCCCTGCCAGTTCCCTGCCAGCCCCCGGCCCGCTGGGCTCGATTGGGTAGTTTGGGCCGGTGGCCCGGCGCTTCCCGTCCCTCGACGGTCTCCTCCCGCGTGCGGCGTTCGCCGCGGCCTCCGGAGCCGCGCTCACCCTGGCCTTCGAGCCCGTCGCCTGGGCGTTCGTCGCGCCCCTCGGCGTGACGGCGTTCGTGCTCGCGATCCGTGGTCTGGGTCCCGGCCGCGCGTGGGTGCCGGGACTGGCCTTCGGGATCGGCTACGAGTTCGTCCTGCTGGGCTGGATGCGGGCCGTCGGCCCGGATGCCTGGCTGGCCCTCGCGGGCCTGGAGGCGGCGTTCTTCGCGCCCCTGGGCTCCGCGACCGCCCTGCTCCTCCGCGCGCGTCTGTGGCCCCTCTGGACGGCCCTGGCGTGGCTCGCCGCCGAGATCTGGCGCGGCCAGTGGCCGTTCAGCGGCATGCCCTGGGGGCGGCTGGCCTTCTCGACGATCGACACGCCCTTCGCCGACGCGCTGCCGTGGATCGGCGCCAACGGCGTCAGCCTGCTGCTGGCGCTGCTCGGCACCACTCTGACGTGGGTGCTGGTCGGCGGGGCGCTGCGGCGGCCGGCGTACGTCGGCGCGGTCGCGCTCCCCGCCGCCGTCCTCGTGTGGGGCCCCGGTGTGGCGCCCTACACGCTCCCGGCCGACGGCTCGGTCACGGTGGCCGCCGTCCAGGGCAACGTGCCCGGCGACGGCTCCGACATCCTGCTCGACCACCGACAGGTCACCCGCAACCACGTCGACGCCACGCTGGCGCTGGCGGCCGACATCGCCGACGGTCGCCAGGAGCGTCCCGACTTCGTCGTGTGGCCCGAGAACTCCACCGCGGTGGACCCGTTCCGCGACGCGGAGATCAACCTCGAGCTCGACCAGGCGGCCCGAGCCGTCGGGGTGCCGATCCTGGTCGGGGTGATCGCGGACGCCCCCCGCGCGGGCGACGTGCTCAACCAGGGCATCGTGTGGGACCCCGAGTCGGGCCCCGGCGACCGCTACACCAAGAAGCACCCCGTGCCGTTCGGCGAGTACATCCCCTGGCGCGACAAGGTGTTCAAGGGCAACTTCGGCAAGCTCGCGCTGGTGCAGCGCGACATGCTCAGCGGCACCCGCACCCGGCCGCTCGACGTCGCCGGCACCCCGGTCGCCGACTCGATCTGCTTCGACATCGCCTACGACGACGGGCTGCGCGTGCAGCTGGAGGCCGGCGCCCAGCTGCTGGTCGTCCAGACCAGCAACGCCACCTTCATCCACACCCACCAGATCGCCCAGCAGTTCGCGATCACGAGGCTGCGCGCCATCGAGACCCGGCATCCGGTGGTCGTGGCCGCGACCAACGGCGTGACCGGGGTCATCGACGCCCAGGGGCGGGTCGTGGAGTCCGCCGCGCCCCGCACGCAGGACGTTCTCGTGCAGACCGTCGACCTGGTCCCGGGAGTCACCCCGGGCATGCGCGTCGGCCCCTGGATCGGCCGCGGCGCCGTCGCCGCGACCCTCGGCATGGTGCTGCTCCTCGTCGTACGCCGGCGCCGGCCCGCCGCCCACGGCCACTCCGACGACGCAGGCGCTGGCGACCGGCCGACGCTGACGGGGGCCGGCCGTGCCTGACCTCACCGGACACCGCGTCGTCATGGTCGTGCCGACCTACAACGAGGCCGACAACCTCGAGTGGATCGTCGGCCGGATCCGCGCCGCCCGGCCCGAGGTCGACGTGCTCGTCGTGGACGACGGCTCGCCCGACGGCACCGGCGACATCGCCGACCGTCTCGCCGCCGCCGACCCCCAGGTCGCGGTCGTCCACCGGACCGCGAAGGAGGGTCTGGGCGCGGCCTATCTCCACGGCTTCTCGGTCGCCCTCGAGCGTGGCTACGACGTCGTGGGCGAGATGGACGCCGACGGGTCCCATCAACCCGAGCAGCTGCACCTGCTCCTCGACGCGCTCACCGACGCGGACCTGGTGATCGGCTCGCGCTGGGTCCCGGGGGGCTCGGTGGTCAACTGGCCGCGATCGCGCGAGCTGCTCAGCCGAGGGGGCAACCTCTACGTCCGCGTGCTGCTGGGCCTGCCGCTGCGCGACGCGACGGCCGGCTACCGCCTCTTCCGCAGGAGCGCTCTGGAGCAGATCGACCTCGACTCGGTGGAGTCGGCGGGCTACGTCTTCCAGACCGACCTCGCGCACCGGGTGCTGCGGGCGGGCCTGCGGGTGCGGGAGGTCCCGATCGAGTTCGTGGAGCGTGAGCGAGGAGACTCCAAGATGAGCCGCGCGGTGGCGGGGGAGTCCTTGAGACGGATCACCGTCTGGGGCGTCCAGGAGCGGCGCGCGCAGCTGCGCCGGCTGGTCGCGAGGGCTCGCCGATGAGCCGCCGCCGCCGATTGGCCGTCTGGCTCCTGCTGGTCGCCTTCGTGGCGGTCCCGCTCATCGAGATCTACGTGATCGTCCGGGTCGGCCAGGTGATCGGGGCCTGGTGGACGATCCTGCTGCTCGTCGTCGACGGGCTGCTCGGCTCGTGGCTGGTGCGGCACGAGGGCAGCCGGGCCTGGCGGGCGCTCACCGAGGCGCTCCAGACGGGGCGGATGCCCGCCACCGAGCTGGCCGACGGGGCGCTGATCCTGATCGGCGGGACCCTGATGCTCACGCCAGGCTTCGTCACCGACCTGGTCGGGGTGCTGATGGTGCTGCCCGTGACCAGGCCCGTGGGTCGGCGCGTCCTCGCCCGGGTGATCACCCGTCGGTTGCGCGTGGTCGACCTGGCCGGCGACCAGCCCTGGAACGGACGAGGCCCCGGACCCGGGCCCGAGGGGCCGGTGGTCCGGGGCGACGTCGTCGAGTGACGGGTCTGCCGAGGTCGTGCGCCGCGTGACGGCGTACGACGGTCAGGAGACCTTGCGCTTCTTGGCGTTGGCGCGGTGCAGGTGGGCGGGGCCGATCTCACCGCCACGGAGCAGCTCGAGGCGCTCCTTGAGGATGTCCTCGAGCTCCTTGACGCTGCGCCGCTCCAGGAGCATGTCCCAGTGGGTGCGCGCCGGCTTCTCCGCCTTGAACTCCGGCTTGATGCCGGTGGTGCTCAGCGCGTCGGCACCGCAGCGCGGGCACTCCCACACCGCCGGCACCTCCGCCTCGAGCGCCATCGTGATCTCGAACTCGTGCCCCTGAGGGCACCGGTAGCCGACCTGCTGACGCGCAGCGAACTCGATGCCGCGCTCGTCCTCAAAGCTCTGGCCACCAAGCCGGGCGCCGCGCAGTGTGCGCTCCGCCATGAGCCACCTCCCGTTGGTTTGGTCCCCCGCTAACGGTGATGTGACGCTCGGGGTCGTCGTCCATGACGCGAAAACGTCTAGACACTTTCGGGAGATTTCAACGGCCCGGGGGCGCGAAAGATTCCCGTGACACCGGTCACGTCCCGCGCGGCTCAGACGACCTGGGGGACCGGGTTGCCCGCCTCCTCGATGCCCTTGCGGGGGGCGACGCGCGAGAGCAGCAGCCCGCCCACGACGAAGAAGACGATGAGTGCCACGATCGCGGGTCGGTAGGAGTCGGTCCACTGGTGGACGAGCCCGAAGACCAGGGTGCCGAGCCAGCTGGTCCCGCGCTCTCCGGCCTGGTAGAGCGAGAAGTACTCCGCCTCGCGGCCGCGGGGGATGAGCTGGCTGAAGAACGACCGCGAGAGGGCCTGGGTGCCTCCGAGCACCAGCCCGATCAGCACGGCGAGCAGGTAGAACATCAGCGCGTTCTTGGCCGGCACGAAGAAGGCGATCACCACCACGAACATCCAGACGACCAGGCCGCCGAGGATGGTCCGGTGGGTCCCGACGACCCGCGCGAGCCGGCCGAAGAGCAGCGCGCCGCCGAAGGCGACGAACTGGACCAGGAGGATGGTGCTGATCAGCGTCGCGGTCTCGAACTTGAGCTCCTTCTCGCCGTAGGTCGAGGAGGCGTAGATCACCGTCTGGATGCCGTCGTTGTAGAAGAGGTAGGCGACCAGGAAGGTCAGCGTCATCGGGTAGTGGCGCATGTCCTTGAGCGTGACCCAGAGCTGGCCGAAGCTCTGGCGCACCAGCCCTCCGGGCTCCCGCTCGACCGCGACCGGCTCGCGGTCGCGCAGGCCGAGGTAGGGGATGACGGTGAACGCCGCCCACCAGATCGCGGCGGACAGCATGCTGATCCGCACCGCGAGGCCGGTGCCGACGCCGAAGGTGTCGTGCAGCTGCACGAACGCCAGGTTGAACGCGAGCAGCAGGCCCCCTCCGAGATAGCCGAGCGCCCAGCCGCGCGACGACACCGCGTCGCGCTCGTCGGGCCCGGCGATCTGGCACAGGATCGCGTCGTAGACCACCAGGGACGCACCCAGGCAGATGTTGGCCACGAACAGCAGGAGCGTGCCGAGCTGCCAGTTGCTCCCGGTGACGAAGAACATCAGCGCCGCCGCGATGCTGCCGGCCCACGCGAAGCCCGCCATGATCGTCTTCTTCGCGGCCGACCGGTCGGCGTACGCGCCGACGATGGGGAGCAGCAGCGCCGAGACGATCGTGGCGATCGTCACCACGTAGAAGACCAGCGAGCCGGGGGAGACCGACACCCCGAGGACGTCGAGGTTGGTCTTGCAGGTGAAGTCGTCGTCGGTGGGCTTGCCGCAGGCAGCGGTCTCGGCCACGGAGGTGAGGTAGGGCGAGAACAGGACCGTGGCGATCGTCGTGACGTAGGCCGAGTTGGCCCAGTCGTACCAGTACCAGGCCCTCTGCTCCTTCTTGCGGGACTCCCAGAGCGGCTGGAGGTTGGCGATGTCGCCGTCCGGCGCCGTCTCGTCGGATGGGTGCATGGTGGTCCCTTTCTCGGCTCCCGGGGCCGCCAGGCCCCGGACTCCCGCTGGAGCGTGCTCAGTATGGCCGTCCCGGGGGCGCTGCGGCCATGGAGCGGCGTACCTGGTCCAGGCGTGTCGCGCTCGGCGCGTTGGGGGCTGTCGGCGTCCGCCGCGGGAGTAGCGTCGGAGCATGGACGCGCTGTCGTGCCCCCGCTGCGGTGCCGAGATGACCGAGCGCCGGCTCGGTGACGCCCACGTGAGCCGCTGCCCCGACGGTCACGGGGTCTTCCTCGAGCGCGCCGACCTGGGTGCCCTCGTCGAGGCCGAGACCGACTGGCATGAGCGGTCGGTCCACGACACCGCCCAGCTGCCCCGGATCACCGGCGACATGACCTCCCCACCCCTGCCGCCCAGCCGTCCCCGGAGCTGGGTGGAGACCCTGTTCGACTGACCGGCGCGGCAGTCCGCGTCGCGCTCGGAGAGCTGACGTTTGGGCTCAAACGTCAGCCTTTCACGTCCTGGGGCTGCAGTTTCGGCACACACGTGGCCCGCGCGGACCCGGGATCCGGCTCACCGGCGACCGTCAGCGGGTGGCCATCGGCAGCGTCATGAAGGCGCTGGGCGGCATGTCGCGCTCGAGTGATCCGAGTGACGAGCAGTGGGCCCCGTCGGGAGCCGGTCACTCCGCGAGGCGCCGGACACGCAGACCATCGGGCTCTGCTGCGTCGATGACCCAGACGAAGCCGGAGCCGGAGACCTGCCATGCCGTGTCCATGCGTGATCCGACCGGCACGGACAGGCACGTCCCCTCGTCGATGGCGACGACCCGGTCGATTCCGTCGTGGCAGGCCACGGACATGGCACGGGTCACGAGACCGCCTTGTGTCGCGTGAACGTCGACCGTGAAGTCGACCAGCATCAAGCCCGCCTCGGTGGTCACGTCGTCCAGTCCATCGGACCAGTCCTCGGGGCAGACCGCCATCCCGCCGTCTCGCCAGCCGCCGATGAGCGCCCTCGATGCGCTGACCATGGCGCCCGCGGAGAAGCCCAGGTAGGGAACCCCGCCGGACACCGCAGCCCTCACTGCCGCGGCCGCCGGCGCGAGGCCGTCGCGGTAGACCGGAGTTGGCCCGCCCGCGACGACGATCCCGTCCACGCCCTCGAGTGCGGCGGGTTCGAGCCTGGACCTGCCGTCGAGCCAGACGTCGACGTAGTCGAAGCCGTCCTCGACCGCCGAGTCCAGCGCCTCGACGTACGCGGGACGGAACTCTGCAGCCCTGCCGGCGTCATCGGCCATGACCAGCAGCAGGCGGCTCCGGGTCCCGCCGTGTCGGCCACCTCCGCCGACGTCCTCGACGAACGGCGCAAGGACCTGGTCAGAGGCGATCGTGTCCACCCCGCCACCGACGAGGTGGACACGGGGCCGGAGCGCAGCATCGGGGCGGGCACCAGGCGAGCTCACAGCGTCACGATGCCAGAGTGGTGCGCCCACGCATGGCCCGGCACCGGCATCTCAGCCGTGCTGGAGCGGCAGCGTCATGAAGACGCTGTGCGGGTCTGTCCGGTAGTCGCCGAAGGGGCCGCACTCGGCGAACCCGTGCCGGGCATAGAGCCGCCGCGCGGGGGCGAAGGCCTCCTGGGAGCCCGTCTCGAGGCTGACCCGGGCATACCCCCGGGCCCGGCACTCCGCCAGCAGGTGCTGCAGCAGGCCGCTCGCGACGCCGCGTCCGCGCGCCGACCGAGCCGTCCGCATCGACTTCAGCTCGCCGTGGTCGGCCGCCAGCTCCTTGACCGCCCCGCAGGCCAGCAGGCGAGTGTCCTCACGTGCCGACCAGAAGGTCACCCCGGCCGGTGTCAGGTCGGCGGGGTCGAGGGCGTGGACGCTCTCGGGCGGGCTGATCGCGCGCATCTCGGACAGGTGCTCCTCCAGCAGCCGGCGTACGTCGGCCCGGAGGGGGTCGTCGACGGCGATCAGCACGGACTCGGGAGCACGGACTCGGGAGCACGGGGCAGCCGCACGGGGCAGGAGCGGGCGCTCAGATGTCGCGGAAGGGCTCGATGTTGGCGCCCAGGTGGTTGAGCCGCTCCGCGAGGTCCTCGTAGCCGCGGTGGATGACATAGGTCGACCTCAGCACCGAGGTGCCCTTCGAGGCCAGCATCGCCAGCAGGATCACCACGGCGGGGCGCAGCGCCGGCGGGCACACGATCTCGGTGCCCGACCAGTGGGTCGGGCCCTCGATCATCACCCGGTGGGGGTCGAGCAGCTTGACCTGGGCGCCGAGCTTGGTGAGCTCGGTGAGATAGATGGCGCGGTTCTCGTAGACCCAGTCGTGCAACAGCGTCTGTCCGTCGGCCACGGCCGCGATCACCGCGAAGAACGGCAGGTTGTCGATGTTGAGACCCGGGAACGGCATCGGGTGGATCTTGTCCAACGGCGCGTGGAGCTGCGAGGGGCGGGTCGTCAGGTCCACCAGCCGGGTGTGGCCGTTGCGGGCGAGGTACTCCTCGGAGCGCGAGTAGGCGAAGCCCATCTCCTCGAGCAGAGCCAGCTCGATCTCCAGGAACTCGATCGGCACCCGGGTGATGGTGATCGACGACCCGGTGACGATGGCGGCGGCCAGCAGGGACATCGCCTCGATCGGGTCCTCGCTCGGCGCGTAGTCGACATCCACGTCGATGACCTCGCGGCCGGTGACGGTCAGAGTGGTGGTGCCGACGCCCTCGACGTCGACACCCAGCCGCTGCAGGAAGAAGCAGAGGTCCTGCACCATGTAGTTGGACGACGCGTTGCGGATCACCGTGGTGCCGGGGTGGAGGGCGGCAGCCATCAGGGCGTTCTCCGTGACGGTGTCGCCGCGCTCGGTGAGGACGATCGGCCGGCTCGGCTCGATGGCCCGGTTGACGCTCGCGTGGTAGTTGCCCTCCGACGCCTTGACCTCCAGGCCGAAGGGCCGCAGCGCCGCCATGTGGGGCTCGACGGTGCGGGTGCCCAGGTTGCAGCCGCCGGCGTAGGGCAGCTCGAAGGTGTCGGCGCGGTGCATGAGCGGGCCGAGGAACATGATCACCGAGCGGGTGCGCCGGGCGGCGTCCTCGTCGATGTGGTCGAGGTCGAGCTCGCGCGGCGGCACGATCTCGAGGTCGTTGTCACTGTTGAGCCAGCGCGTCTGGACGCCCAGCGAGTTGAGGACCTCGAGCAGCCGGTTGACCTCCTCGATGCGGGCGACCTTGCGCAGCGTCGTCCGACCGCGGTTGAGGAGCGAGGCGCACAGCAGCGCGACCCCGGCGTTCTTGGAGGTCTTGACGTCGATGCTGCCGGAGAGCGTGGTGGGCCCGGTGACCCGGAGGTGGGTCGGCCCGGCGCCGAGCGCGACGATCTCGGAGTCGAGGGCGGCACCGATGCGCGCCAGCATCTCCAGGGAGAGGTTCTGGTGGCCCTTCTCGATGCGGTTGATGGCGCTCTGGCTGGTGGCGAGGAGCTCGGCGAGCTGGGCCTGGGTGA
>CAZQCA010000080.1:0-13054 GCA_964591845.1 uncultured Nocardioides sp. | reverse complement strand
TCTCGTCGCAGGCGGAGCCGCTCAACCTCAAGGAGTTCATCTACGAGCTCGACGTGCCGGTGATCGTCGGCGGGTGTGCCACCCACCAGGCGGCGCTCCACCTGATGCGCACCGGCGCGGCCGGGGTCCTGGTCGGCTTCGGGGGCGGTGCCGCCCACACGACGCGCACCGTCCTCGGCATCGCGGTGCCGATGGCCAGCGCCGTCGCCGATGTCGCGGCCGCGCGCCGTGACTACCTCGACGAGTCCGGAGGCCGCTACGTCCACGTCATCGCCGACGGCTCCATCGGACGCTCGGGCGACATCGCGAAGGCGATCGCGTGTGGCGCCGACGCGGTCATGGTCGGCTCGCCGTTCGCGCGGGCCTCCGACGCGCCGGGCCGCGGCTTCCACTGGGGCGGAGAGGCGCACCACCGCGACCTCCCCCGCGGAGAGCGGGTCGCCTTCGACGCCGTCGGCACGATGGAGGAGATCCTGTTCGGCCCGTCCCGCGTCGCCGACGGCACCATGAACCTGATCGGCGCGCTCAAGCGTTCGATGGCGATGACCGGCTACACCGACCTCAAGGAGTTCCAGCGGGTCGAGGTCGTCGTCGAGTAGCTCGAGGCCGCCGGTCACCCCAGCCGGGCGACCACCTCCCGCAGCCCGGCGCCGACGTGCTCCTCGCCGAGGAAGTCCTGGCCGCACACGACCTCCCACCAGGGCGCGAGCCGCCACCACAGCAGCGCTCGCTCGCGCAGGGCCGCGTCCACGCCGTACGCCGCGGCGACGCCGGCGCCGAACGCCGAGGGCCCGCCCCGCAGCAACCACGACAGGTCGAGCGCCGGGTCGCCGAGGCGCAGGTCGCACCAGTCGATGACGCCGGACACCTGCTCGCCGGCCGCCAGCAGGTGGCCCGGCCCGAGGTCGGCGTGGATCAGCCGAGCCGCGACCGGCTGGGCGATCGCGCGCAGGAGCGCCAGCCCCTCCGGCCGCGAGCGCCTCGGCAGCAGGGGCAGCACCCGCTCCTCGAAGTCCGCCACGTCGGACACCCGGCTCGCCTGCTCCTCGGCGGCGGTGGGGAGCTCGGGGACGTCGTCGCCCGCGATCGCGTGGAGGGCCACGAGGAACTCCCCGACGGCGTACCCGTCCGCCTCCGTCAGCCGTCCGACGTCCACCGGCTCGCCGGGGACGATCGCGTGCCGCAGCCGCACCGGTGACGCCTGCACGACCGCCGGACGGGGCACCGTCAGGGGCAGCCGGTCCGCGATCCTCGGCAGCACCGCCGCCTCGCGCAGCAGCCCGGCCTCGACCTCGGGCCGCCGGGGCGTCCGGTCGACCCACCGATCCTCGACGACGACCGTGTGGCAGTCCCAGCCCTGCTCGGGCTCTCGGCGGTGCGCCCCCAGTGCACGCAGCCAGGGCCCGAGCAGTCCGACGGTGTCGGGCATGAAGTCCGCGGGATCCGCGTCGAGCTCGATGAGCAGGTCCTCCACGGTCGTCCAGCCGCCGGACGCGACCTCCTCCGGCTGCCAGACCACCGGGCCGTCCCAGGTGGTGACGTAGCAGAACCCGTGGTACGACGTGTGGTCGTCGCGGTAGTCGCCCTCGCCGATCGGCAGCAGCGGCACCCCGCCCACTCCCAGCTCCTCGGCGAGCTCACGCTCCGCGGCTCGGTCCGGGTGCTCGCCCGCGGTCAGCACGCCGCCGGCCGCGAAGTCCCGCCGCCCCGGGTAGACGTCCTTCGTGGTGGTCCGGCGGTGCACGTAGATCCGGCCCAGGGAGTCGCGCACGACCACGGCCGTGGCCGCGTGGTGCAGGTTCTCCGCACGCATCCGTGAGCGCAGCGCAGTCCCGGACGGACGACCGGAGTCGTCGTAGAGGGCCACCAGCTCGTCCACGCGGCCATCCTCCCCGACGGGCGCGTCAGCGGGGCGACCCGTAGCCCACCATGGAGCACTCGCGGCGCAGGCCGAGGCGCTCGTACAGCGAGACGGCGGGCGCACGATGGTCCTGCACGGTGAGGTGGAGGGTGCCGCGGGGGGAGGCGGCCGCGATCCAGCGTCCCACGGTCGCCAGCAGGGCCTCGCCGACGCCCCGGCCCCGGGCGTCGTCGGTGACGGCGAGGTAGTCGAGGTAGCCCTCGCCGTCGGCCTGCACCCGCCCCACGGCGTACCCCAGGAACCCGCCGTCGTCGGCCACGCCCACCAGCAGGTCGCCGGAGGCCGCACCTGCCAGCACCCGGTCGAGCGGGTAGTAGGTGTGGGGGAACTCCCGGTCGTGGAGCGGCCCGATCGCGGCCGCGTCGCCGGGTCGTGGCGCGCGGACCCGGGGGTCCTCGGGCGGCCACGCCTCGACGGTCGGCCGGTCGGCGACGTAGACGTGGCTGATCTCGCTCGTCGACCAGCCGCGGGCTGCGGCGAGCGCGGCCAGGTCGGTGTGCGCGACGTCGGCACCGAGCTCGTGCGAGAGGACCTCCGGCGGGGCGCTGGCGAGGGCGGCGTCGAGGAGCTCGCCGGCCAGCCGCGGCCAGTCGCCCGCGACCCAGGGTCCGTGGATCCAGCCGCGCCCGAGGTCGCGATCCCAGTCGCTCAGGACCGCACCGACGATCTCGCCGTCCTCGCGCTCGGCCACTCGCAGCGTCGCCCGCCAGTCGGTCTCGAGGTCGTCGAGCTCGGCGAGGATCCCGTCGCGCTGCGTGCCCAGGAAGATGCACGCCCGCGCCGGGTCCTGCTGCTCCCTCGTCAGCAGGTCCAGGACGCGGTCGAGGTCGTCGGCCGACGCGGGGCGGATGGCGTGCATCCCGGCAGTGTGGCGACGCAGGCAGGCGGGTGTCATCCGGATTAGTCACCCTCGCTGGGCAGAATGGGCCCATGAGCCAGAGCAGCGCACTCAGTCCCGCCGCCCGCGACGACGCCCTCGCGTCCCTGCGGGCGACGACCGCGCCCGGTGCCGAGCTCGACGTGCTCGTGGTCGGGGGCGGGATCACCGGCGCCGGGGTGGCGCTGGACGCCGTGACCCGGGGGCTCGCCACGGGTCTGATCGAGCAGCGGGACCTGGCCTCGGGCACCAGCTCCCGCAGCAGCAAGCTGGTGCACGGGGGCCTGCGCTACCTCGAGATGTTCGACTTCCCGCTGGTGCGCGAGGCGCTGGAGGAGCGCGGGCTGCACCTGACCCGGCTCGCTCCCCACCTGGTGCGCCCGGTGGCCTTCCTCTACCCCCTCCACCACACCTGGGAGCGCCCCTACGTCGGCGCCGGGCTGCTGCTCTACGACGGCATGGCGATGGCCGGCAAGTACGACATGGGGGTGCCCAAGCACCGGCACCTGTTCCGCAAGCAGGTGGCGCGGATCGCCCCCGACCTCAAGACCGACGAGATGGTCGGCGCCGTCCGCTACTACGACTGTCAGGTCGACGACGCCCGCTGGACGATGACCATCGCCCGCACCGCTCAGTCACACGGTGCGCTGATCGCCACCCGCGCCCGGGTCACGGGCTTCCTGCGCGAGGGCGAGCGCGTGGTCGGCGTACGCGCGCGGGACCTCGAGACCGACACCGACTTCGAGGTGCGGGCCCGTGTCGTCGTCAACGCGGCGGGGGTGTGGACCGACGAGATCCAGGAGCTGGTGGGCGGACGCGGCTCGCTCAACGTGCAGGCGTCCAAGGGGATCCACCTCGTGGTGCCGCGCGACCGGATCCGCTCCGAGGCCGGCTTCATCACCAAGACCGAGAAGTCCGTGCTGTTCGTCATCCCGTGGGGCCGGCACTGGATCATCGGCACCACGGACACCGCGTGGGAGCTCGACAAGGCCCACCCGGCCGCGAGCAAGGCCGACATCGACTATCTGCTGACCCACGTCAACACCATGCTCAAGGACCCGCTGGACCACGACGACGTGGAGGGCGTGTACGCCGGCCTGCGGCCGCTGCTCAGGGGGGAGGACGAGTCCACGTCGAAGATCTCGCGCGAGCACACGGTGGTGGCGCCGGTGCCCGGGCTGGTGATGATCGCGGGCGGCAAGCTCACGACCTACCGCGTGATGGCCAAGGACGCCGTGGACGCCGCGGTGCCCACGCTGCGCCACCTCACCGCCACGACCACGCGGGAGTCGATCACCGACCGGGTGCCGCTGGTGGGGTCGCAGGGCTTCGAGACCCGCACCAACCAGCGGGTGATGCTGTCGCGCAAGTCGGGGGTCCCGGTGGGGGTGATCGACCATCTGCTCGGTCGCTTCGGCGGGATGGTCGACGAGGTGCTCGACCTGATCCGCGACCGGCCCGAGCTCGCCGACCCCCTGCCCGGGGCGGAGGACTACCTGTCGGCGGAGATCGTCTATGCCGTCACCCACGAGGGCGCGCGGCACCTCGACGACGTGCTGGCGCGTCGGACGCGAGTCTCGATCGAGACCTTCGACCGCGGCGTCTCCGCAGCCCGGCCGACCGCCGAGCTGATGGCCGAGTCGCTCGGCTGGACGGAGTCGGACATCGACGACGAGGTCGACCACTACCTGCGGCGCGTCGAGGCCGAGCGACAGAGCCAGCTGCAGATGACCGACCGCGAGGCCGACGAGGCGAGGGTCAGCGCACCGGAGATCGTCGACACCGTCTGAGGGTCGAGTCGCCCCCGGGCTCAGGCGAGGTCGAGGGCCTCGCGAAGGTAGGACGTCGCGCCGTCGCGCTCCAGGCTGGCCTTCACCCGCTCCACCGTCTCGTCGGTCGGCCACACGTGGATCGCCATCAGCGCCAGGGACACCAGTGCGCCGGAGACGTAGCCCAGGAAGCCGCCCTCCTCGACGAGGAACGCCGCGACCACCGACAGGATGGCGATCAGCTCGCAGAACGCGAAGCGGCGTACGAGCGAGGACTGGAACGCCAGGCGCGAGGTCACCGCGGCCTCGTCGCGGGCGGTGCCGGGTGCGATCGGGCGGGTGCGGTAGCCGCCGGCCTGGAGGAAGAAGTGCACCGAGAAGCCGAGTGCGATCTGCGCGAGCAGCAGCCACATCGGCGGTAGCGCGCCGACGTCCTCGGTGGCCGAGATCGCGATCCACAGGGCGACGCCGATGACCAGCAGCGCACCCATCAGCATCAGCGCCAGCATCCGGAGCTGTCGGAACACGGTCGTCCCCTCTCGTCGCGCCCGACCCTAGCCGTCGTACGACGGGACGGTCCGGACCCCCGAGGTTACTCGGGGGTAGCCCCGGCCGAAGCCAGCGCCTAGGCTCGGCCCATGACCTCGCAGCACCCCGCCGACCCGGCGGTCGGCCCTCGCGACCCCGAGCACGACCCGACCGCCTCCTACGCGCTCGATCGCGGCTACGTCGCCGCACTCACCGGTCGGATCCTGGCCTCGAGTGGAGAGACGCAGGAGGTCCGCTCGCCGCTCAACGACCAGCCGCTGGCGCACATCCCGCAGTCGACCACCCGCGACGTCGCCGACGCCTTCGCGCGCGCCCGGCGGGCCCAGCAGTCCTGGGCGCGGACCAGCCTCGACGAGCGGGCCGAGGTGCTGCTCACGCTCCACGACCTGGTGCTCGACCGGCTCGACGAGATCCTCGACCTGACGATCCGCGAGTCCGGCAAGTCCCGCAAGCACGCGTTCGACGAGCCGCTCCACGTCGCGCTGACGGCGCGCTACTACGCGCGCACGGCCCACCGTCACCTCACCACCTCGCGCCGCACGGGCGTCACGCCGCTGCTCACGAGGGTCGAGGTCAACCGCGTGCCCAAGGGAGTCGTGGGCATCATCGCCCCCTGGAACTACCCGTTCACGCTGGCGATGTCCGACGGACTGCCCGCGCTGCTCGCCGGCAACGCCGTCGTCACCAAGCCCGACCACCAGACGATGCTGACCGCGCTCCTCGGCGCCCAGCTGCTCGAGGAGGCCGGCCTCCCCGAGGATCTCTGGCAGGTCGTCGCCGGCCCGGGTCCCGAGATCGGGCCCGAGCTGATCCGGCATGCCGACTACATCGCCTTCACCGGTTCCACGGCGACCGGGCGGACCATCGCCGGCGCCTGCGCGGAGCGGCTGATCGGCTGCTCGCTGGAGCTGGGCGGCAAGAACCCCATCCTGGTCCTGCGCGACGCCGACCTCGAGCGCGCGGCGGAGGGCGCCGTCCGCGCGTGCTTCTCCAACGCGGGTCAGCTGTGTGTCTCGACGGAGCGGATGTTCGTCGCCGACCAGGTCTACGACCGGTTCCTCGAGCGGTTCGTGGCTCGCACCGAGGCGATGTCGCTCGGCTCCTCCGTGGACTGGGGCGTCGACATGGGCCCGCTCATCTCCCAGCGGCAGCTCGACGCCGTGCAGGCCCACGTGGACGACGCCGTGTCGCGCGGTGCCCGCGTGGTGACGGGCGGGCGGCACCGCCCCGACCTCGGTCCCTACTTCTTCGAGCCGACGATCCTGGAGGGCGTCACCCCTGGCATGGCCTGCTTCGGCGCCGAGACGTTCGGGCCGGTGGTCTCGGTCTACCGCTTCCACGACGAGGCCGAGGCGGTGGCCCGTGCGAACGACGGCGACTACGGCCTGAACGCCTCGATCTACAGTCAGGACGGCCGCCGGGCCCGGGCCCTCGCCGAGCGCATCCGGTGCGGCAGCGTCAACGTCAACGAGGCGTTCGGCGCGACGTTCGGCAGCATCGACGCCCCCATGGGCGGGATGCGCTCCTCGGGGCTCGGCCGGCGGCAGGGCGCTGAAGGCATCCTGCGCTACACGGAGCCCCAGACCGTCGCCACTCAGCGGCTCACCCGGCTGTCGCCGATGCTCGGCATGTCCGACCAGGGCTACGCCAAGCTGATGACCGCCTACATGCGGGTCTCGCACAAGCTCGGCCGTCAGGGCTGAGGCGCCGCGGAGGGCAGATGACCGACTACGACGTGCTGGTCGTCGGCTCCGGCTTCGGCGGGGCCGTCACGGCGCTGCGGCTGACCGAGAAGGGCTACCGGGTCGGCGTCCTCGAGGCCGGCGCCCGCTTCGAGGATGCTGACTTCCCGGCCACGTCGTTCGACACCAGGCGCTACCTGTTCCGGCCCGAGGTCGGCTGCTTCGGCATCCAGCGCATCGACGTGCTGCGCGACTGCCTCGTGCTGTCCGGGGCCGGCGTGGGCGGCGGCAGCCTGGTCTATGCCAACACGCTCTACGAGCCGCTGCCCGCGTTCTACGACGACCCCCAGTGGCGTGACCTGAGCGACTGGCGCGCCGAGCTGGCGCCGTACTTCGACCAGGCCAAGCGGATGCTCGGCGTGGTCGAGAACCCCGTGCACACCGCTTCCGACGAGGTGATGCAGCAGGTGGCCGAGGAGATGGGCGTCGGCGAGACGTTCCACCCCACCCCGGTCGGCGTCTTCTTCGGCGGCCCGGGCCAGTCCGCGGACGACCCGGTGCCCGACCCGTTCTTCGGCGGTGCCGGGCCCGCGCGCCACCCGTGCAGGAACTGCGGGGAGTGCATGACCGGGTGCCGCCACGACGCCAAGAACACCCTGGTCAAGAACTACCTCCACCTGGCCGAGTCGGCCGGCGCCGAGATCCTGCCGCTCTCCACGGTGACGCGCGTCGTCCCCCGCACCACGGGCGGGTACGCCGTCCACGTGCGGCCGACCACCACGATCGCCGGTCGACGGCGGGCGCCCGCGCGAGTGCTGACCGCCGACCAGGTCGTGCTGGCCGCCTCCGCCCTCGGCACCCAGCGGCTGCTCCACGCGATGCGGGACGAAGGCTCCCTGCCGCGCCTGTCGCGACGGCTGGGTGAGCTCTCGCGCACCAACTCGGAGTCGATCCTCGGTGCCGTCGCGTCCCAGGACTCCACCGTCGACTACAGCCACGGCGTCGCCATCACGTCGTCGTTCCACCCCGACGAGCACACCCACATCGAGCCCGTGCGCTACGGCCGCGGCAGCAACCTGATGTCGCTGCTCCAGACGGTGCTCACCGACGGCGACGGCCCCGAGCCGCGCTGGCGCACCTGGGCCCGCGAGATGTGGCGGCAGCGTCGCGACCTCGCTGACCTCTACGACATGAGGCACTGGTCGGAGCGGGCGGTGATCGCGCTGGTGATGCAGAGCCGCGACAACTCCATCACCACGTTCACCAAGCGGTCCCGGGTCACCGGGCGTCGCGTGCTGACGTCGCGCCAGGGGCACGGCGAGCCCAACCCGACGTGGATCCCGGTCGCCAACCGGGCGGTGCGGATCATGGCCCGGATCCTCGGCGGCCGGCCCGGCGGGTCGATCGGCGAGCCGTTCCAGCGCCCGCTCACCGCTCACTTCATCGGGGGCTGCCCCATCGGCGCCGACGCCGAGGCGGGTGTGGTCGACGGCTTCCAGCGCGTCTTCGGGCACCCGGGGCTCCACGTCGCCGACGGCGCGGCCGTGACCGCCAACCTGGGCGTCAACCCGTCGCTGACGATCACCGCGCAGGCGGAGCGCGCGATGGCCTTCTGGCCCAACAAGGGTGAGGACGACCCGCGCCCCGCCCTCGGAGAGCCCTACCGCCGGGTCGATCCCGTGCCGCCGGCCACGCCCGTGGTCCCGGAGGGCGCCCCGGGCGCGCTCCGGCTGCCCGTCGTCGGCGTCTCCTGAGTCTCGATCCGCGGCTGACCGCTCAGCCGCGTGCGGCGAGGAAGCGCTCGCCGAGTCGGCGGCACGCCTCGCCCAGCTCGTCCGGCGACACCACCTCGAACGGCACCTCGAGGAACGCCAGCCGGGCGGCGTAGTGGTCCAGGTCGTTGGTCGAGCCCAGCACCCGGGTGCGGTCCTCGCCGGCGGACTCGAGCCGGCCGTGGGTGCGCGGCAGCAGCCGCGAGACGTACGCCGGCGGCGCGTCGACGAGGATCTCGACCTCGTGCGCCCAGCCCTCCGACAGGTGGGCGTCGACCACGTCGACGGGGTCGAGGTCGCCGGGGGCCTCGAACGTCTCCGTCCGCTCCCGCACGGCGCTGACCCGGTCGATCCGGAGCACCCGCCTGGCGTCGACCGTGTGGGACCAGCCGAGGACGTACCACCGCTGCCGGCGCAGCACGACCGCCCACGGGTCGATCTCCATCGGCCGGGACGGCTTGCCCTCCGGGGCGTAGTCGATGCCGACCCGGCGGCCGGCGGACGCCGCCTGGACCAGGGCGGCCGTGATCTCGGGGTCCACGCTGGGCGGCACGCTCTGATGGGCCGTCGGCACCTCCCGCACCGCGCGGGCGGCGCGGGCGACCGACTCGGGCAGCACCCGCACGATCTTGCGCAGCGCCGACCCGACCGGGTCCTCGCCGTCGACGTCGCCGCGCCCTTCCAGCACCGCCATCACCAGGCCCAGCGCCTCGGCCCCGGTGAACATCAGCGGCGGCATCCGCAGGCCGCGGCCGACGCGGTAGCCGCCGTAGCGTCCGCGCGAGGACTCGATCGGCACCCCGGCCCGGCGCAGCGTGTCGACGTGACGGCGTACGGCCCGGTCGGAGACCCCGAGCCGCTCGGCCAGGTCGTCGGCGGAGATGCCCGGTCGGTCCTGCACCAGCTCCAGGAGCGCCAGCGAGCGCGCGGTGGGTGAGGCGTCGTCCATCAGCGTCACGCGGGTCTCCTGTCCGGCCGGTAATCGTCCGCATGGCGACCCTACGCCGGGGCTCAGACCTTGCGCGGCACCTTGCCGGTCCAGGTCAGGACCCGGCACATCCCGCGGTGGAAGCCGTCGCCGTGCTCGGAGAACATCAGCGGGCAGCCTCCGTCGATGACGGTGATCCCGTGCTCGCGGCCGTACGCCGTCGCCTCGGGAGACACGCTTCCCTGGCCGAACGCGCGGTGCATCCAGACCTTCTTCACTCCGAGGTCGGCGCACTCCTCGAGGGTGCCCAGCGCGTGGTCGGGCCGGGTGCCGAGGACGACCGCGTCGACGCCCCCGGGGATGGCGTGGAGCGTCGGGTAGGTCGGGTCTCCCTCGACCTCCGGTGCGTTCGGGTTGACGGCGAAGACCTCGTAGCCCTGCTTCCTCAGGAACGTGTAGACGGCGTTGCTGCCATGGCCCTTGGGCGCGTGGGAGACACCGGTGACGGCGATGCGTCGGCTCTCGAGGAAGTGGGCGGCGGCCTGTCGGGTGGGGGTGGTGGTGACGTTCATGACGGCCTCCTTGACCGCTGTCGACGCTACGCCGATCCGGCCCGGTGCGCCGTGATGCCCGCCTCATCCCGGCCGATAGACTCGGGGCCTCACCGACGCAGGCGAAAGAGAGGCCGCGAGTGCTCGCCGACAACGGTCCGACCAGCCCCGGTACGGGGGTCGCCCACGACTTGGTCCTGGTGGTCGACTTCGGAGCGCAGTACGCCCAGCTCATCGCCCGCCGGGTACGCGAGGCGCGGGTCTACTCGGAGATCGTGCCCCACACGATGCCCGTGGCCGAGATGCTGGCGCGGCAGCCCCGCGCGATCGTGCTGTCCGGCGGTCCCTCGTCGGTCTACGAGCAGGGTGCTCCGTCGGTCGACCCGGCCGTCTTCGCCGCCGGGGTCCCGGTCTTCGGCATGTGCTACGGCTTCCAGCTGATGGCGCAGGGGCTCGGGGGCAGGGTCGCGCAGACCGGCGGCCGGGAGTACGGCCGCACGGACGTGCGCGTGACCGAGCCCGGTGTGCTGCTCGCCGAGCTCCCGACCGAGCACCGGGTCTGGATGTCCCACGGCGACTCCGTGGCGGAGGCGCCGCCGGGCTTCGCGGTGCTGGCGTCGACCGACTCCACGCCGGTGGCGGCGTTCGAGGACCTCGACCGTCGCCTGGCAGGTGTCCAGTGGCACCCGGAGGTGCTCCACACCGAGCACGGCCAGCGGGTGCTCGAGCACTTCCTCCACGACATCGCGGGTTGCCGCCAGACCTGGACGATGGTCAACATCGTCGAGGAGCAGATCGAGCGGGTCCGCGACCAGATCGGCGTCGCGGGGCGCGCGATCTGCGGCCTCTCCGGAGGCGTCGACTCGGCGGTGGCGGCGGCGATCGTGCAGCGTGCCATCGGAGACCGGCTCACCTGCGTGTTCGTCGACCACGGGCTGTTGCGCAAGGGCGAGGCGGAGCAGGTGGAGCGCGACTTCGTGGCGGCCACCGGCGTCTCGCTCCACGTGGTCGACGCCGAGCAGCGCGTCGTCGACGCGCTGGCCGGCGTGACCGACCCGGAGGAGAAGCGCAAGATCATCGGCCGGGAGTTCATCCGGGTCTTCGAGGCCGCCGAGGCCGAGGTGCTGCGACAGCAGACCGGTGAGGGTGGCGCCGTCGGCTTCCTGGTCCAGGGCACGCTCTACCCCGACGTCGTCGAGTCCGGCGGCGGCGCCGGCACCTCCAACATCAAGTCCCACCACAATGTCGGCGGGCTGCCCGAGGACCTCGAGTTCGCGTTGGTCGAGCCGCTGCGCACCCTCTTCAAGGACGAGGTCCGGCTGGTCGGCGAGCAGCTCGGCCTTCCGGCCGAGATCGTCTGGCGACACCCGTTCCCCGGGCCCGGGCTGGGGATCAGGATCATCGGCGAGGTCACCCACGAGCGGCTGGAGATCCTCCGCGACGCCGACGCGATCGCCCGGGAGGAGCTCACCCGCGCCGGCCTCGACCGGGACATCTGGCAGCTGCCGGTGGTGCTGCTCGCCGACGTACGCTCGGTCGGCGTCCAGGGCGACGGCCGCACCTACGGCCACCCCGTCGTGCTGCGCCCGGTCACCTCGGAGGACGCGATGACCGCCGACTGGGCGCGGGTCCCCTACGACGTGCTCGAGCGCATCTCGACGCGCATCACCAACGAGGTCCGCGAGGTCAACCGCGTCGTCCTCGACGTGACCTCCAAGCCGCCCGGCACGATCGAGTGGGAGTGATCGAGCCCGGGCTCAGCGGCAGCGGCCGCCGAATGGGGTGAACCGGTCGTCACAGGGCGTGAGCGTGCCACCGGCGGCCGCCTCCGCGACCGCCTGGGTCACGAGGTCCAGTGCGTCCTCGTGGAGCGCGTGGCCGGCGTCGGCGGCGACGACGTGGACCGCGTTGGTCGAGAGGGCGGCCAGCCGGTCCTGGTAGCCGAACCAGACCCTGCGGAACTCGCCGGTGGCCTCTCCCTGGGTGACCACGACGAGCGGGACGTCGCCCAGGTCGAGGGTGCGCAGCTCCTCGCGCGCGGCCTCCTGGTCGACCGGCCGTCCGCCGTCGACCCACTCCACGTCGTCGAAGAACCGATCGGTGAACTGTTCGGGCACGGCCGAGTCGAGCAGCACGCCGCCGGCCAGCCGGTCCGCGTGGCGGTCGGCGAACGCCTGGGCGACCATGCCGCCGTAGGACCAGCCGACGACGACGTAGCGCTCGTCCGGCAGCACCTGGTCGAGGGCGGCGAGCAGCTGGTCGGCGGCCCGGGCCGGCGACGGGCCGGCGCCGTCGGCGCCGAGCGGTGGGCTGGCACCGATGCCGGCCCGCTCGCTGCGGCAGACCCGCATGGCGGCCACGTCGGGTGAGCTGAGGGCGTCGTCGAGGACCTGGAGCGACCCGATGTCCTCGTCGAGGCCGGTCTCCAGCACCACCACCGGTCCCGAGTCGCCGTGGCAAACGAGGTGGATCGGCTGGGAGGTCTCGGCGTCGCGAGAGGCGGGGGAGTCGGTCGACGCGGCCGGCTCCCCGCCCGCGCACGCCGTGAGCGCGAGGGCACACGCGACCGACACCGTCAGCGTGCCGAGGCTGCGTCTCACGAGGGATCCGATCGTCGGGGTCCTCCGATGGTTCCCCAGTCCGGAGGTGGGCGCCACCCCGAGGCGCCGGGGCGGTCGTGGCGGGACCGCCCTATCCTGGGCTGGGGCCGTCGCGCCCCGGCCCCTCCGGACGCCCCGGACCTCGAGAGCACGACCCCGCTGGGAGCGAGATGAGCACCTCCGACCGCCTGCCGAGGTTCGACGTCGCCGACCCCGCCGGGATCGACGACCTGCTGACGCAGGACGAGAAGGACGTGCGCGCGTCGGTGCGCCAGCTCGTCGACCAGGTGGCGGCCCCCTACGCCGCCGACTGGTTCGAGCGCGGCGCCATCGACGACCCTCGCGGGCTGATGAAGAGCTTCGGCGGCATGGGGCTGCTCGGGATGCACCTCGACGGCTACGGCT
>CAZQCA010000079.1:0-13119 GCA_964591845.1 uncultured Nocardioides sp. | reverse complement strand
GATCCTTCTCCGGGGCGGTCGCGATCCGCGCTCCGGGTTAGGCGGCTATCTGCTCTTCTTGGCCCACTCGTGTCATGGGTTCTTTGCTCCAGATCCACACGCTGACGCCTACGATCCACAGCAGCCACACGGCGAAGCCGACCAGGCTGACGGTGTTCGACGTGGTGTCGTTCTCAATCGCGCCCATGACAGCCGAGAGGAGGAACGCGGCCGCGGACAGCATTCCGATTACGGCGAGCCATGCTGGGAACATGTCGCCGCGGATCGCGAGGGTGTTGGTGGCGAGGAGGTGGGCGCCGAGGCCGAAGCCGGATGCTGAGAGGAACACGGCCGCCATCGCGTAGAACGTGGTGACACTCCCGTTACTGTCCACGAGCCCAAGTGTGGCCATCACTACCGACGAGGCGAAGGCCATGGTGCCACCGAGAACCAATCCGGTGAGGGACACGACTGCGAGCCTCGGCGCACCAGACTCGGCCCCGACCATGAGGCGCCACAGCGAACCGAACCACCACAGCAATGCCACCGACGCCAGGCCGAACAGCCAGAGACCGACGGCCACTCCATTCCGATGATCGGCGATGTAGTCGGTGATCTCGCTCTGCGATGCTCCCGGCGCGGGCGGTGCTCCCGCCACGGAGCCGACCACGATGTCCATGACGACGTAGAGGATGCCGGCGACGGCCGCCCAGCGGTCAGTGCTCATGCCCGGCCACCTGATGGCTCAGTTCGGATCTGCGCCCAGAAGCCGCGGACCAGCCCGACAACGGCGTTGGGCTGCTCGAGCGGCACCAAGTAGGCCGCGTCCGGGACCACCGCCACCCGACCATTGGGCAGCGCCGCTGCGGCCGAGGCCGCCTGGGCCGGGGTGAAGCCGCTGTGCTGCTCGCCCGTGATCATCAGCGTGGGGACGGTGACGTCCGGCAGGAGCTCGATGAGGTTCTCGCGCCTGAGCGAGATGCAGACGACGGCGTTGCGCAGCCCTCGCCGGCCCGCCTCGACGAAGGTATGGCGGACGAGTGCGACGGCCTCGGGATCGCCGACCCTCGTCGCTGGCGACAGCATCGTCTCAACCAGGCCATCGGCGATGAAGCCCGCCGGACCCAGCAACCGGTGAGCCCCGAGGAGCAACCGCATCCGACGCCGCTCGGCGGCGTCGAGCTCCTGGACAGGAGTCCCGATCATCACCAGCGACGCGACCCGATGGGAGTACGCCGTCGCGACGAGCACTCCGACGTGCCCGCCCCAGGCATTGCCGACCCAGTCCACCGGCTCGGTCACGCCGAGGGCATCGAGGATCTCGACGGCTGCCTGGGCGCAGTCCCGGAGGGTGTAGCGGCGACCCGGGTCGCCGCTCTCGCCATGGCCAGGACCGGTGATCACGATCAGCCGCCGATCTCGAGCCAGCTCGCCCGTCACACGCTGCCAGCTCCGCTCGTCGACGAACAGGCTGTGCCACAGCACGGCCGGACTGCCCGTCCCGGACACATGGACCGTGAGTCGACCTACGGTCGATTCGATGAATTCCTTGTCGACCATGGGCACCTCCGGCGTGAGTTGACACTGTCAATGCATTAGTGTGCCGAGCATGGTTGACACTGTCAATGTGGTTTCGGAGCGCCTCGGCGAGGGGTCGCTGGGGATGCGCCTGGTCGAAGTCACACTCGAGATGCTGCGCGTCGCGCCGGTCGAACAGCTCAGCCTCCGCCGCGTCGCCGAGCAGGGTGGTGTCAGCCACCAGGCGCCGTACGTCCACTTCGGGTCCAAGCGACGGTTCCTCGCCGCCGTCGCCGGGGTTGGTCTCGACCGGGCCGCCGCGTTAGCGGAGGCCGAGGTGGCTGCCGCCGGGGAGTCGCCGATCGCCAGACTCCGGGCTTTGGCGAGGGCCTACACGGAGTGGGTGGCGCGGGAGCCTCACGTCCACGACATCGACCTCGCGTTGCGTATCGAAAAGAGCGAGCACCCGTGGCTTCAGGCTGCCGCAATCCGCTACTGGAACCTGCTCCACGACACCGTTGAGGCATGCCAGCCACCAGGCGTCAGCGAGGCCGACGTGCTGCGCCGCAGCACCATCGCGTGGGGAGTCGTCTACGGCGTATCCCGGCTCGCCGCGCTGGATCAGGTACCCACCGCCGTCCCCGGCGACGCCAACGAACACATCGGCCTGGCGCTGGACGCCCTCTACGCCGGATGGCACGCCTCCGTCTGACCACGCCTCGAGACAGACCTAGCAAACCCACGTCGCCTCTCGCTGCACACGCCCGAGATCCGTTCGACATGAGCGCCCGGCCGTCCCGCAAGCCGAACCGTTGTCGGGATGCAGGGCCCCGCGGCCGGCTTCGAGGGAGCTTCGCTCGTCGGCGTCCCGCGAGGGTGTCAGTTGCGGGACGCCGACTACGCGCGAGATTAGCGTCGTGAAGCGTCAACGAGTCCTGCCTTCGCAGCCGTGCGCTGCCGCTCGATCGCCCGGTAAACGGTGGACCGGCCGACGCCGAAGAGCTCGGCGACCTCGAGGGTGCTGTACTCGCCGCTGTGCAGCAGCGAGACCAGGTGCGCTTCCTGCTTGCGGCTGAGCTTCGGCTGCTTCCCCTTCAGTCGGCCCTTGGCCTTCGCGACCTTCATTCCCTCGACCGTCCGCAGCCGGATCAGGTCGGACTCGAACTCTGCCACTATCGCGAGGACGTTGAACAGCAGCCGCCCAACAGCGTCAGTCGGGTCGTAGACCGAGCCACCGAGGCTGAGGCTGATCTCTCTTGTCGTCAGTTCGTCGGCGATCGCCCGAGCATCCGGTAGCGACCGTGCGAGCCGATCGAGCTTGGTGACCACGAGGGTGTCGCCGGCGCGGCAGGCAGCGAGTGCCTCACGTAGTCCGGGCCGTTCGCGGTTGGTGCCGGTCAGGCCGTGGTCGACGTAGATGCGTTCGGCCTCGACGCCGAGGGCGAGCAGTCCGTCGCGTTGGGCGGTGAGGTCTTGCTGATCGGTGGAGCATCGGGCGTACCCGACAAGTAGAGCGCTCACGGCGCACCTCCAGGGTGGGCCCAGTCGAGCCACGCGGTTGCGGCCGACTCGGGCATCGGGCAGTGCCCGACCCTTCAACAAGCGCCTCGCGAAACCGCACGACAACACATCGCCGATCCGCCTGTGGCACGCTCCGCGTGCCGATGGGCTCGCGGAGCGACCCGATGCGGGATCGTCACGCGGAGCGTGACCAGTGCGGGATGGGCTCGCGGAGCGACCCGGTGCGGGATCCGCACGCGGGACCGCAGCGCCCGGGCGTTCGCCGAACTTGCCTCACGTCCCCGAGTGACAACGGACTGCCGATGCATCTAGTCGCTACTCGTCGGCTTGATCCTTGGCCGACACGGACGCATCTTCACGTCAAACGCGAAACCCGATCCACATGCCATGACCTCGCGTTTTACTCTCGCGTTACCGCTTGCTGACGTGCTGTGGGCACCAGGTTTCCGGCAGGAAGGACAAGTGGCATGCGAGGTCTGACGGTGGCGGTCGCGGCGGTGCTCGTGCTCGCCGGTTGTGGAGGTGGAACCGAGGCCGACGGGCAGGCCGATCCGGTGCGCATCGTCGTGCTCGGCACCCACTTTCCGGAGTCCGGGCCGGAAGTCAGTGACCCGGGGAAGTGGTGGGTGCAGTTCGCCGACCACGTCGCGGATGAGCTCGGAGTGGAGGCGACGTACGACCTCCTGTCGCTCGGTGGAGTGCCGGAAGCGGCAGCATTGGTGTCGAAGCCGGGCCCTGACGCAGACACGATCGCGGCCGCGGACATCGTGCTCGTCACCGTGGGTGCCAACAACGCCCTTCCCGATCCCGAGACCGGGATCGGGTGCACGAGCTGGTTCCTGGAGGCCCAGGGACCCTGCCTGAAGGAGGGCGTCGCGACGTACGGCGACCTCTACGACCAGGTCTACGCCGGGGTGAAGGCGCTCCGGGGCGACAAGCCGACGGTGTACGCGCAGACGACGAGCTGGAACGCCAACATCGAGTCTCCCGACGACGTACCCGACGGCCTGCTGTCCCTCTACACGAAGTCGCACCAGGAGCAGGAGGTCAAGAGATGGGCGGTGGCTGCCTACGACCGCTGGGCGGCGATGCAGACCGAGCGTGCGAAAGCTGCGGGCTTCCAGGTGATCGACGTCTACCACGCCTTCAACGGCCCGGACGGCACGCGGGCCCTCATCCCGGCCTACCTGGACCCGCCGGACGAGCTGAACGACGGGGGTCACGCCGAGCTCGCCTCGCAGCTGGCTGCTGTCGACCTTTCGGTGATCAGCGACAGGTAGGCGCGTAGGGGCGGTCGCCGGCGAACTCCCGCCACTCGACGGGCGTGAGCGGCCGCCCTGCCAGGGCACAGGCATAGGCGATCCAGGACCTCACCGAGCGGTCCCCGACCGCGAGCACCGTGTCGCCTGCGCGGAACATCACGGGGTCGCCGTCGAGGGTACGGGCGAGGGCGTGGGAGCGGGTGAGGTCCCAGTGGTGGATGCCGTCGTCGCCGAGGGACCAGATCGAGGAGCCGTCCGGTGCCCAGACGTGCGCGTCGACGGCGCCGTGGCCGGAATCGAAGCGCGCGACCTCGGTCCCAGTGCCGACGTCCCACACGACGGTCGAACCAGTCAGCGCGAAGCCAAGTTCGCTCATGCCCCCCGCCAGATAGCGACCGTCGGGAGAAAACGCGAGCGCGGTCGGCTGGTTGGTCGGAGTCACGAGGCGGTAGGTCAGTCGGCCGTCGACCGCGAGCTGGATCGCAGCCGCGTGCGCGGTGGCTGTGGTCCGGCCGTCCGGCGACGTCGCAACGGCCTCATCATCCGGCCACGGCGTGTCCGGTGGCACGCCGCTACTGAGCAGGTCGGTGAAGTTGCCGAACGTCTGCAGAGCGCTGGCGCGGGTGGTCGGAGAGTCGGCGGTCGCAAGAGACTCCGCGGCGAGGTCGAGCGCAACCGCCGGGTCCTCCTGCGCCTCGGCGACCTTGCCGAGCCGAATCGCCTCCGCGGTGGCTCCGGCCTCGTCCGCCCTGTCTCGCTGGACGAGTGCGATGCCGCTCGCCACCACAGCGAGAAGCATCGCCCCTCCGACCGCGATGAGCAGGCGCGCCCGGGAGCGCCGCGTACTGGGCACCCGGCGTACGTCCAGCGACGGGTCCTGGCGCAGGATCGCCGTCTCCAGGTCGGCGACGTCCGGTGCGAGGTCGATTCCGAGATCGTCGGCGAGCGTCGCGCGCAGGCGGGTGATCACGTCGAGCGCCTCAGCCTGGCGGCCGCTCGCATAGAGGGCACGCGCCAACAATGCCCAGCGTGGCTCGCGGTACGGCGTCGCCGCCGCGAGCGGCTCCGCGAACGCAACCGCCTCTTCAGGACGGCCGGCCGCGAGCGTCGCCTCGACAAGGAGGTCCTCGGCCGACTCCCGCACCGCGCCGAGCCGAGCCGCCTCCGCGACAGCCGCATCCCAGTCGGCCACCTCGGCGAACGGCTCACCCCGCCAGAGGCCAAGGGCGGTGCGCAGCGTTTCCAGTGCGTCAACGGGCTCACCCCCGGCGAGCATCGCTCGGGCGCGTGCGACCTCAGCATCGAAGCGTCGCATGTCAATCTCGTCGTCCGGCACTGACAGCACGTATCCGTCGGGGATCGTCAGGATCGCCTCCTGCCCGAGGAGTCGTCGCAGCCGCACGATGCTGCCCTGGATCACCTTGCGGTACGTAGCAGGCGGCACACCGCCCCAGAGCGCCTCGGCTATCGAAGCGGTCGTCAGCGGCGACCGCACAATCAGCGCCAATAGCACCGTCCGGTCGCGCTGCTGCACGTCGAACTGCCCGGCAATCCCCACTGGACCGAGCACTTCGACGCGCATGGACCGACTCTGGGTGACAGCGTGCGCTCGGTCAACTGCTCTGGGCGGGGCCGTCCCGCAAGCCGAACCCCAAGCGAGAACCCGCAGGTGACCCAGCCAGCGCGGCCGACCGAGAGACGGCACGTCCCGATTGACCCGTCCGGACGCTTTCCCGGGACAGGGCCGTCATCCAGGACGACATCCGGCCGCTGCGGCGGTAGCCCAAAGTGGGCGAATCGACGCAGATTCTGGGACTCCGATGTTCTTCTCCATCAACGGGCCTTCGGGACGTCCAAGTTCCAACCCGCTGTGCCAGGTCCTGACTCCGCACCTCGACCCGGACGGGCGCTGCCACCGGAATCGACATACACGTCATGCAGAACGTGGTGGGCTCCGATCGCCGGCCCTCGTTCTGCAAACGATGCCTGTTGCTGGATCGGCGGGGACGCAAGCGAGCGGGAGAAGGCTGCCACCGGCGCGGAGCATGCCCGGCAGCGGCTCTCGCACGAGGGCCCTTCTGGCCGGCCCTTCTCCGGCGACTCGAGCTTCGTAAGCGAGCCCTGCCCAACGTCGGGTCGATCTCCGCGAGCCACTTCGGGTCGCTCCGGCGTGACAGACACCCCTGCCCATCCAGCTGCGATCTTGCGGGCCGATTCCAGACACGAGGATGGGCGGATCCGTCGGCATGTCTTTCGTCTCGCCATGTGGAACGCATCCGAGTCTTTCGGACAGGCGCAGCGCCAGGCCTCTGACCAGGGCGGATGACGTCGCCCGTCCCATCGCCCCTCCTCCGCCCGTCCGGGACGGGCGGACCAACGGGGCTTGACGAAACCTGATCGCCCGTCCTCAGTATGAAGGGCATGACGCTCCAGGAACGCACCGTGGAATCGATCATCGTCGGCCGCCGGCATCGCACCGAGCTGGGCGACCTGAAGCCGCTCATGGACTCGATCCAGAGGTCCGGGCTTCTCCAGCCGATCACCGTGACCCCCGACGGCATCCTCATCTGCGGGCGACGGCGGCTGGAGGCGATCCGGCGCCTCGGCTGGCGCCGGGTGCGGGTGTGGATGAGGTCCGGCATCTCCGATGGTCTCGAGATGCTGGTCGCGGAGTACGAGGAGAACTCCACCCACAAGCCGCTCAGCAACATCGAGCAGGCCGCGCTGTATCGGGAGATCCGCGACCTGATCCGCGAGGACGGTGCCCGACGGCAGGAGGCATCGCGGTTCGGCTCCGGTGAATCACCGGAGCCGGTGCGGGCTGGCCTGCCAGAGTCGCGGCACGAGCGCGAGTCTCGGGCGCAGGCGGCGCGGTTCGTGTCGGGGCGTGACTCCCACCAGCGGCTGGAGCGAATCCTGGCGATGGAGCGGGTGGCCGCCGACCGTACGGCGTCGAAGGTGGTGCGGCAGCAGGCGGAGAGGGAACTCCAGTCGGTCCGCGACGGTGGGCCCGTCGATCCTGCCTGGACCCGGTTGCAGTCCTTCATCCGGGTCGAGGAGCTCAAGGCACCGCCACCCCTGGAGGAGGTGAGCCAGGTGCTCGACAACGCGGTCAAGGAGGCCCGAGCATCGCGGGCACGACGGGCCGCGGAGAACCGGCGCCGCCGAGAAGCCGAGGCGGCCACGACCAAGCGGTCGATGCGCAACTTCTGCCTGAAGTGGGCCGAGCAGGTCGGCTGGTCGCGGAAGTACTCCGCCGAGGAGGCCGCCGCGTTGGCACCCGAGGACTGGGCGATCTTCATCGAGGTCGTCGACGAGTGTCAGGCGTTCATCGACGCGGTCGAGCGGGTGAAGCGGGCCATGCCAGAGGCAAGCTAGGCGCAACCAGGGACTCAACCCCGGAAGGTCGGATCTGCTGCTGTGCTTGATGAGATCAGCCGCACTAGAAGAGCCCGAGTTGTCCCAAGAGACCCTCCGCGGCGGTGATGATTGCTTGGGCGTTCTCGACGGCCTCGGCGGCTTCGTCCGTGGTCGCGTCGTCGCCGGGTCGCTCGGGGTACTCCAACTCGTTGCGCCTGCGGCGCAGCGCACCGAACTGGCGGAAGCCTGGGCCGAACTGCGCCCGAGCCGCCAGCTCGACCGCGTAGTGCCCGCCCTTGGTCGTGGGTCGTAGACCCTGGTGGGCCAGCAGGGCTGTCAGCGCCTGGCGGGCCGAGTCGTAGGCAAGAACGAACGCGGAGTCCGGATCTCCCACGATCGCAGATCGGGCTGTCTCGACGGTGACGGCGGCCTTCGCCAGTAGCCGCTCTCCGCTTGCGGCGTCGCCAGTGAGCTTCTGCAGGTCCCCCGAAGCGATCAGGGCCTCGACCTCTGCCTCGCCACGCGTCCATCGGGCCATCAGGCCTCCACCGACTCACGGGCGTCGAGCACCAGTGTGTGGGCGGAGGCCTTGATCTGCGCGACCAAGGCGTCGGTGGGTTCCCGCCACTGCTGGGCGGAGCGGACCACGGGGCTCACCTCCAGGCCGAGGCGGGCCTGGGCCCGGTCGGCGGCCTCGTAGAGGTCGGCGCGGTCGACCTTGCCGACAACCAGGACGTCGATGTCGCGCGGGGGCGGCCCCGGCTCGCCTGCGTACCGCGCCGCCCACGATCCGAAGATCACCACCTGCTCCGCCCCTGGGATCGCGAACTCCTCGGCGATCACGACCCTCGGGCCGAAGGTGACCTCCAGGAGCTGGGCGAGCGCTGTGGCAGCGGGATGCTCGACGTTGGCCCGGATGAGCCGGTTGCGGCCCAGCGTCCGGCTGACGATGAGGCCGGCCTCATCCAGGCGGACCACCTCACGGTGAAGCGTGGACAGCGGCACGCCGAGTCGCTCGGCGAGGTCGCTGACTCCATACTCCTGATCAGCGTGAAGCAGGAGCCACATCAGCAGCTCCGCCTGATGCTGTGACCGGAACACCGGAAGCAGCGCTGGACCTTCACTACGCATAACTGAAATATATCTCCCAGTTATAGGAAGAATCAAGGCCGTCACCCCCGACCTTCCGGCACATCGGTGGCGAACGCCGCATCCAGCAACTCCGCGGTCAACGGGTTCACGTGCTCGTTGCGGCGGATGTAGTGCTCGACGGTGACCTTGGGGTCGGTGTGGCCGAGCAGCTCGCTGGCGAGGTTGAGGCTCGCCTGCTCGTTGATCACCGTGGCGACCGTACGGCGGAACATGTGCGGACTGACGCCCTCGATCCCGGCGTCGCCGAGCACCTTACGGAGCTGGCGGCGCACGTTGGCCGTCGTGAGCGGCGTTCCCTCGCGGCTCTGGAACACCAGGGCATCCGGGTCGCGGTCGCGCATCACGCTGAGCCGCTTGCGGATCGCCTCCGCGGTGAAGCTCGGCAGGGCGATCACCCGGTTGGAGCGGTCGGTCTTGGGGTGCGGCTGCCTCACGGTCGGCTGGCCGCGGTGGAAGACGACCGTCCCCGCGATCCGCAGCGTCGGTGGCTTGGTGGTCACGTCGACGTCGCAGCGCCGGATCGCCAGCACCTCCCCGATCCGGGCCGACGTGCCCAGAATGACCTCGACGATCTGGCCGAGCTGACCGTCGGGATTCGGCCCACAGGTCCCGCGGGTCTGTTCCCACACCTTGATGACTGCTCGGACCGCGTTGACCTGCGTCGGCGTGAGCGCGTCCGGTGTGCGCTGGGGCTTGTGAAGCCGGGAGACGTTGTCGATCGGGTTGCGCGGCAGCACCTCGTGCCTGACCGCCAGCCCGAAAGCGAGCCGCAGCACGGTCTTGGCGCGCTTGGCCGAGGAGTACGACGTCGCAGCCAGCTGCTTGATCAGCGCGTCGCAGCGGGCGACGCCGATCTCGCGCAGGGTGAAGCCACGGAAGGCGGGCAGCACGCGCCGACGCATGTCGCGCTCGTAGTTGAACCTCGTGCTCGCAGCGATGCGGCCCTCCAGGTCCAGGTCGGCCAGCCAGTAGTCGACCAGCTCGGGGAACGGGCTGTCCGGCGTCAAGGTCGTGTCGACGGGCTGGAAGGCGTTGCGCTCCGCGAGCTTCTTCTTCAGTGCGGTCTCGGCCGCCGGCCGCGATGATGCCGTCGCCTGGATCAGACGGGTGACGCCGTCCCAGTCGCGGAATCGGCAGCGCGCCTCGACTCGGCCGTTGCTTCGGTTGATGAAGGTGATGGCCCCGTGGGTGCCGACAGGAATGCGCGGTCTGCTCATGGCCGAACCTCGCCATCGGACTCGCACTTGCCCTCGTAGCGCTCAGTGAGCCACGCCTGCACGTCGCATAATGCGAAGCGCAGGTGCTTGCCGATCTTGAGGGCTCGCGGCGCCTTGCCGGACATCCGCCAGTCGTAGATGGTCTGCACGGGGACACCGAGGTACTCGGCGAGCTCCTCGACCCCGATCAGGGGCTCCAGCCCCCACTTCGTGATGGTGTTCATGCCGGATAGGTGTTCCGGCCATGTCGTCGGGACCGGAAGCAACCGGAAACGACGGCGACGAGCATCGCCGCCGTGAGCGGCGCACCTGCTCAATACGATGGGATAACGATGGGTTCGCATGTTCGCCCCCAAAGCGAAAGTCCAGGTCAACCATGGGCTGACCTGGACTTTCTTCGTAGCGGGGGCAGGATTTGAACCTGCGACCTCTGGGTTATGAGTGCCGTATCCCGCTCACCGGCTGCCTCACACCTAGTCGACATGTGAGCCACTCCGAGGGTAAAGTCCCAGGTCAGAGCCGTATCAAGTTTCCGTATGCGTTCGCTGACGTTCGTGGACGTCCGGGGCAAGGTTTGCGGACACTGAGCGGACATCGATGATTCAGCGTCTCTCGGGAGGTTCTCATGGCATGGGTCAAGGTGCGGGTCACCGAGGACGGGACCAAGCGGTTCGTGGCCTGCTACCGCGACCCCGAGGGCCGGCAACGGTCCGCCGGCACCTTCAGCTCGCACCGAGCTGCCGAACGGGCCGGGAACCGGGAAGAAACCAAGGTCCACCAAGGCGACTGGCACGACCACTCCCGCGGACAGGTCACCTTCGCCGACTACGTCGAGACCGTGTGGCTGCCCTCCAAGCACGTCGAGGCCTCCACCCTGGCTGCCTACCGGTCCTATCTCGACAAGCACTTCATTCCCGTCTTCGGCAAGCGCCCGATGGGCAAGATTCTGCCCACCGAGATCCAGCGCTGGGTCACCACCGCCACCGAGAACCGCCTGTCCGCCGCCTCCATCGGGAAGTACCACACGATGCTCGCCTCGGTCTTCGAACGCGCCCTGGTCGACCGGGTGATCACCTTCAACCCCTGTGCCCACACCGAGCTGCCCAAGCGGGTCAAGAAGAAGACCAGGACCCTGACCCCCGCGGAGTACGACTCGATCCTGGCTGCGCTGCCCGAGCAGCACCGGCTGATGATCGAGACCGCCATCGGCACCGGCCTGAGGTGGGGTGAGCTGATCGCCCTCAAACCCCGCCACCTCGACCTCGCCACCGGGCGCTTGACGGTGGAGGAGACCATCGTCGAGGTCTCCAGGAAGAACTCCCCCACCGGGCAGCGGATGCTGACCAAGCCCTACCCCAAGGACAACGAACCCCGCACCATGGCCCTCCCCGCCGACCTCGTCGACCAGCTCACGAACCACATCGCGGAGCGAAGCCTCAAGAAGGCAGATCTCCTGTTCCCGACCAGGGCCGGAACTCCCCTCTCCCGCAACACGTTCCGCACGAGAGTCTGGCTGCCGGCCGTCCAGGCGTCCGGGGTCGACTTCGACGTCCGTGTCCACGACCTCCGCCACGCCCACGCCAGTTGGCTCCTCGCCGGAGGCTCCGACATCAAGTCCGTCATGGACCGCATGGGCCACGCCCAGATCACCACCACCCAGAAATACCTGCACGCCCTGCCCGACGCCGACCACAAGAACCTCACCGCTCTCGACCGGATCCGCCGGCCAGAGCAACAGCCCAGCGCACCGGAGCCCGGCGGCCAACCGGACCAACCCGACTGACCAGCGTCATGCACTCTTCAAGCGCGTCAGCAGCCCGGAACGGACACCAGGGGTCCACGGCGTCGGCATGAGCCGCGACCCCTCTACCAGGCACGCTCGCCGAGGTTCGCGTCTGCCGGACACCGCCGCGGCCTTCAGGACCTCCCGATTGGGACCCTGGTGCGGCCCACAGGGTCTGCATCCAGGCGAGTGCCCAGGTCAGCGCCCATGCCCGTCAGCAGTGTCACCAAGACTCGCACTCGCGGTTCGACACGACCCACTTGCCGGTGCCATCGCCAGCCGACACTTGCGCCAGGCATCCGCACGCGGCGGCCCGAGAACTGCGTATCACCCGACGTCAGCCGTGGCATGCGCACTCACGTTCCACCCGACGGATCGCTACGTCGTCTAGCCCAGGAAGGGGATGGACTCGCTCCTCACCATCGCCTTCGCCGCCGGGGACTCACTCCCTTTCCGGATCCGACGGTGCGCCGCCCACTGCAGCGACGAGCCGCTCTGGGTCCTCCACACTGATGTGGAGCATCCGAAGGCGGATCGGGAAGCCGACCACCCAGGCCCGGACAGGCGGGTCGACCTCGATCGTCACGATGCCTGTGACCGCGCCGTTGACGAGCCAGCGTCCGCGCCACCCGTGCACTCCGATCCCACCACGCATGTCCCGGTCGCTATACAGGCCGCGGATGGCTTCACGCGGGATCTGACTCCTGAACGCCCAACCCATCCGGACCGAGATACCGTTCGGCCCGACCCCCACCCCCGCGAACCCCGGACCCATACCCATCACCACTAGAAGCGGGCGGAACCAGCCGTAACGGAAGGCGAAACTGATACCCACAAACCCATTCTCCTCCCCAAGCCACCCCGTCGTGACCCCCGACGAGCACGCCGCCAGCGCCGCCCACACAGGACGCATCGATCGGGATCTGATGGGCGTCCACCACGGGCGCACGCGGCGTTGACAATGTCCGGGCCTACGTGCCCACGGACCCCACACACCGTTCATCGGACAGAGCCTTCCGCGCTTGTAACGGGCTTGCGCGGTGCTATGGTCTCGGCATGGAACCCGTGATGGAGCAGCGGCAGGGCGCGGTTGGACCGTCGCACGTGCCCTCGGGTGCCGTTCTCCTGGCTATCGAACTGAGCGAGATCGCTCACGGGATTCGCGGCCTCGACGTGCTTCGTCGAAGCGTTGACCGTGCACCGCCGTTGTAGGCCGCTCGGAATCAGAGTTCATCGCATCTGGTGGCGTGCACAGTCCTGCCGCCGCCGTCACGTCCTCACGCTCTAGATGAGGAACGGTTCTTCCGGGCCGAAGGCGTCTCGCTGA
>CAZQCA010000078.1:10889-13131 GCA_964591845.1 uncultured Nocardioides sp. | reverse complement strand
ATGCCGAAGAACTTCCAGACCTCGCAGTACGACGAGCCGATCGCCTACGACGGATGGACCGAGGTCGAGGTCGACGGCGAGACCTATCGGATCGAGATCGAGCGCGCCCACATGGAGGAGGACACCGGCAAGTCGACCCACGTCGGCGCGACCGGACGCATCCACGGCGCCGACTACTCGCTGGTCGACTACAACCGCGCCGGGATCCCGCTCATCGAGATCGTGACCAGGCCGATCCTCGGCACGGGGGCGAAGGCGCCCGAGGTGGCGCGGGCATACGTCGGCCACCTCCGCGAGCTGCTGCTGGGGCTCGGGGTGAGCGACGTCCGCATGGAGCAGGGCTCGCTGCGCTGCGACGTCAACCTGTCGCTCGCGCCGGCGGGCTCCGGCACTCTGGGCATCCGCACCGAGACCAAGAACGTGAACTCGCTGCGGTCGGTGGAGCGGGCGGTGCGCTACGAGATCCAGCGGCACGCTGCTGTGCTGTCGGGGGGCGGCTCGGTGCTGCAGGAGACCCGGCACTGGCACGAGGACACCGGCATCACCACCAGTGGCCGTGAGAAGTCCGACGCCGAGGACTATCGCTATTTCCCGGAGCCCGACCTGGTGCCCGTCGCGCCGTCCCGGGAGTGGGTGGAGTCGCTGCGGGCGACGCTGCCGGAGCCGCCTCGGGAGCGGCGGGCGCGGCTGCAGGCCGCCTGGGGCTTCTCGGACCTGGAGATGCGCGACACGGTCGGGGCGGGCGCGCTCGAGCTGGTCGAGGCGACGATCGCAGCCGGTGCCGCGCCCCAGGCCGCCCGCAAGTGGTGGCTCTCCGACCTGGCCCGGCGCGCCAACGACGCGGGCGTGGAGCTGTCGGCGCTGGGCGTCAGCCCCGAGCAGGTGGCGGAGGTGCAGGCGCTGGTCGACTCGGGTTCGCTCAACGACAAGCTGGCGCGGCAGGTCTTCGAGGGTCTGCTCGCGGGGGAGGGGACGCCGGCCGAGATCGTGGCCGCGCGCGACCTGGCCATCGTGTCGGACGACGGAGCGCTCGGCGCCGCGGTGGACGCCGCGATCGCCGCCAACCCCGACGTCGCCGACAAGATCCGCGACGGCAAGGTGGCGGCCGCCGGTGCCCTGATCGGCGCCGTGATGAAGGAGATGCGCGGCCAGGCCGACGCCGGACGGGTGCGGGAGCTGATCCTGGAGCGGCTGGGCTGAATGGCGCCTCCGAGGACCGATCTGCAGGTTTTCGAGCGGAATTTCCTGGAGAACGGTCCTCGGAGGGCCGATGGGCGCCTCAGCCCGGGTGCGTGGTGAGCGCCTCGTCGATCTCGGCGCGCCACTGCTCCAGCAGGGAGATCGCCCGGTCCAGCTGTGCCCGACGCGCTGCGGCGTCGTCGTACAGGGTCTGGAGGACGGTGGCCGCGGTGGCGAGGCGGTCGCGCGGCGCGCTCACGCCAGTCTTCACCGCGACCAGCTCCGCGATCTGGCGGACGCCGAACCCCGCGGCCCGGAGAGCGAGCACGACCTCGAGTGTGCGCACCTGTGCGTCGTCGTACTGCCGGCGACCGCCGGCGTCGCGGGTGGGCGCGAGCAGGCCCGCGGTCTCGTAGTAGCGCAGCGCCTCCACGCTGACGCCCGCCCTGGCCGCGACCTGGCCGATGCTCAGGCCCACGCGGTCACCGCCAGGAGCCCGATCAGGAGCGCCGCCCTGGTCGCGTGATGGCTCCACGACGGGCGTTCGCGGGAGGTCAGGCCGACCGCCAGGGGTGTCAGCAGGGCCGAGACACACCCCGCCACCAGCAGCCAGTCGGCTCCGACCACGGCACCCGTGGCCAGGAGTCCGGCCGCGGCGGCGAAGCCCACGGCGGGCAACGGACGGCGTACGGCGACCGCGGCGACCAGCTGCGCTGCGGCCACGGTCAGCCACACCAGGGTGAGGGCGACTTCCACGCCTCGGACGCTAAGACCTCGAGTGCGCTCCAGGTCAAGGTCCCCTGGTCGGCGATTGTGCGGAAACGACAGCCCGGCGTCCGGATTTCGCGACGTTTGAGCCCAAACCTCAACCCCCGCGAAGCCCTGATACGCTGCGCCAGTTCCACCTCAACTCCATCCACGCCCGCGTGCGGGGGAAGCCGGTCCAAGTCCGGCGCTGACCCGCAACCGTAGGCGGCCACCGGTCCCACACGGACCGGGAGCCGCGAGCCGGAACGCCCGCTGCGGCGCGTCCTGACACCACGCTGTCGAGGTCAGCAGCGGG
>CAZQCA010000078.1:1600-10789 GCA_964591845.1 uncultured Nocardioides sp. | reverse complement strand
CCGGAACGCCCGCTGCGGCGCGTCCTGACACCACGCTGTCGAGGTCAGCAGCGGGAAGGAAACCATGCACCGCCACCTGCGCCGAGGCGCATCGCTCGCCGCCGCCGTCACCACGGCCGCCCTGATCACGACCCTGGCCCCCGCGCCGGCCCACGCCGGCAACCCGACTCCGGCAGGGCTGTCGTCCACCTGGTTGGCCGCGCAGCTCACCTCGGGGGTCGTCCACAACGACCAGTTCGACTTCGACGACCTGGGTCTCACCGTCGACATCGGCCTGGCCCTCGCGGAGACGGGCACCCAGCCGACCGCCCTCGGCGACATCTCCACCGCCATGGCGACCAGGGTCGACAGCTACACCACCGGCGTCGACTTCGGCTCCTCCGACATCTACGCCGGGGCCAGCGGCAAGCTGCTCGTGTTCGCCCAGACCGTCGGCCAGGACCCCACGTCGTACGGCGGCGTCGACCTGGTGCAGCGAACCAACCAGCGGGTCAGCACCAAGACCGTGATCAAGGGCCGGATCGAGGACCGCACGAGCGGCACCGACTTCGCCAACGTCATCGGCCAGGCGTTCGCCGCGCAGGGTCTCTGGGCGGCGCAGACCGGCAAGGCCGACGAGGCCGTGGCGTTCCTGCTCGACCAGCAGTGCGCGCAGGGCTACTTCCGGCTCAACTTCACCAAGAGCAAGACGTCGGCGAAGCAGACCTGTGACAGCGGCAACCCCGACACGACCAGCGCCCCCGACACCGATGTAACGGCGCTGGCCGTGCTGGCGCTGGACGCCATGACCGGCAAGACCCGCGCCATGAAGAACCGTCTCACCAAGGCCAAGGCCTGGCTGCAGGGCAAGCAGAAGGGCAACGGCAGCTTCGGCGGCGGCACGTCCACCGAGGGCAGCAACACCAACAGCACCGGGCTCGCGTCCTGGGCGCTGGGTGAGGTCGGCGCCTGCGGCGACGCCCAGGACGCCGCCGAGTGGGTCGAGGACCGCCAGGCGACGTTCACGACCGGCCCCCTCGCCACCGAGCAGGGCGCCATCGCCTACGACAACGCGGCGTTCGCGGCGGGTCAGACCGACGGCATCACGGTCGCGACACGCGACCAGTGGCGCCGGGCCACGTCTCAGGCGGCCCCGGCCCTGACCAACCTGGTGCTCGCGGACTGCCGCGCCCGATGACCCGTCCGACCGCTCGTCTCGCCCGCCTGGCGGCCTCGGCCCTGGCGGCCGCGGCCGCGACGGTCGCGGTCGCGGGCTGGTCGTCGGCTCCGGCGCAGGCCGCGCCGTGCGCTCCGGGCTCGGGCGTCACCGTCGTGGTCGACTACCACCAGCTCGGCGGCGGCGTCGTCCAGGCCTGCGACGCGGGCGGCGACGGCAAGTCGGCCATGTCGCTGTTCCAGGACGCCGGCTTCGACCTGGCCTTCGTGCAGCGGCAGCCGGGCTTCGTGTGCCGCATCGACGGCAAGCCCGGGACGGACACGGAGGCCTGCGTCAACACGCCTCCGGCCGACGCCTACTGGGGGCTCTTCTGGGCCGACGGTACGTCGGCGACGTGGCGCTACTCCACCTCGGGCGCCGCAGCGCTGACGCTGCACGACGGCCAGTCGGTCGCCTTCTCGTGGCAGGCCAGCACGTCCTCGACCCCACCCGGGGTCAAGCCTCCGACCGCCGCCGCCACCCCGTCGCCGAGCAGCCAGCCGTCGTCGACACCGCAGCCGAAGCCCTCCCGCTCGCCCAGCAGCGAGCCCTCCTCGTCGTCCGCATCCGCGGCCCCGGAGAGTGGGTCGGAGGCGAGCGGATCGCCGTCGGCCGGCCGGAAGCGCTCCCGGGCTCCCCGCGACAGCGCGTCGCCGTCGGCGGACGTCGCGGCCGCCGAGGCGTCGGCGAGCCCGAGCACCGCGGCGGCCGGGGCGCCGAGCGGCGACCCGCCGGCGACGGGCGGCGGCGGGGGACTGCCGGGATGGGCGATGCCGGGGCTGCTGGCCGCGCTGCTGGCGACCGGCGGCGGCACGGCGTACCTGCGACGGCGAGCGGGGGACCACGGTCCGTGAGCCCGTCGGTGAGCCCGCGGCGGCTGCCGCGCGACCTGCACCCCGCCTCGTGGTGGGTGTGGGCGCTCGGTCTCGCCGCCGCGGCCTCGCTGACGACCAACCCGCTGCTGCTGCTCGCCCTGGCTGCCGCCGCGTGGGTCGTCGTCGTGTCGCGTCGCTCGGCGCGGGCGTGGGCCGGTTCGTTCCGTCTCTATGCGGGGCTGGCGCTGGTCATGGTGCTGGTCCGGGTGCTGTTCCGTCTCCTCTTCGGCGTCGAGGGCGGCCACGTGCTGCTCGACCTCCCGGAGATCCCGCTCCCGGGCTGGGTGGCCGGCGTACGCCTGCTCGGGCCGGTGACCCGTGAGTCCCTGCTCGCCGGCCTCTACGACGGCCTGCGGCTCGGCACGATCGTGGTCTGCGTCGGCGCCGCCAACTCCCTGGCCAACCCCAAGCGGCTGCTCGCGTCGCTGCCCGCCGCGCTCTACGAGGTCGGCACCGCGCTCGTCGTGAGCGTGGCGATCTTCCCCCAGCTCGCCGACAGCGTGCGCCGGGTGCGGGCCGCCCAGGCGCTGCGTGGCGGTCCCACCGGCCGGGTCGCCCGCACCCGACGCTTCCTGGTCCCGGTCCTGGAGGACGCCCTCGAACGGTCGCTCGCCCTCGCGGCCGGCATGGACACGCGAGGGTACGGCCGACCGGGGGAGCGCTCCGCACGGGCGCGGTCGGTCGCTGGCGCCCTCCTCGTCGCCGGGCTCGTGGGGCTCTGCGTCGGGTCGTACGCCGTGCTCGACACGACCGCCCCGCGCCTGCTCGCGGGCCCGATGCTGGCGCTGGGAAGCCTGCTGGCCGTGGCGGGCCTGTGGTGGGCCGGACGCCAGGTGGGCCGCAGCCGCTACCGTCCCGACCCCTGGCTCGGCGGCGAGAGCGCCGTGGCGGGGCTCGGGGTGGCCGCCGCCGCGCTGGTGTGGTGGACCGGGCGCCACGACCTGGTCGCGGTCCACCCGGGCGTCGAGGCGTGGCCGACGGTGACGCTCCCGCTGCTGTTGGCCGTGGTGTGCGCGGCGCTGCCCGCCTGGGTGTCGCCGCGGCCGGTCGACCCGTGGGCCGCCCACGTCGCACCGGTCGGGCACGCGGTGGAGGTGGCGGCGTGATCGAGCTCCGCGACGTCCACCTCCGCTACGACGAGCGGCCGGTGCTCACCGCCGTCGACCTCAGCGTCGCCGAGGGCGAGCTGCTGGCCGTCACCGGGCCCACCGGCTCGGGCAAGTCGACCCTGCTCGGGGTGCTCACCGGCCTGGTGCCGAGGTTCACCGGCGGCGTGCTGAGCGGCCGGGTGCTCGTCGACGGCGACGACGTGACCGCCCGCCCGCCCCGCGAGCGGGTCCACCTCGTGGGCTACGTCGGCCAGGACCCCGCCGCAGGGTTCGTCACCGACACCGTCGAGGAGGAGCTCGCCTACGGCATGGAGCAGCTGGGGCTCGCCCACGCCACGATGCGCCGCAGGGTCGAGGAGACCCTCGACCTGCTCGGCATCGCCGACCTCCGCCACCGTGACCTGCGCAGCCTCTCGGGCGGCCAGCAGCAGCGCGTCGCGCTCGGTTCGGTGCTGACCATGCACCCGCGCGTGCTGGTGCTCGACGAGCCCACCAGCGCCCTCGACCCGACGGCGGCCGAGGACGTGCTGGCCACGCTGGCCCGGCTCGTGCACGATCTCGGCGTCTCGGTGGTGCTCGCCGAGCACCGGCTCGAGCGGGTCGTGCCGTTCGCCGACAGCGTCGCGGTGCTGCAGGACGGCCGACTGCGCGTCGGCGAGCCGGCCCCGATCCTCGCCGGCTCACCGGTCGTCCCCCCCATCGTCGAGCTGGGCCGCGGGCTCGGCTGGTCGCCGCTTCCCCTCAGCGTGCGCGAGGCGCGCCGGAGGGCCCGCGAGCTGCGTCTGGCCGCACCGGCCCCGCCGCCGCCGACCCCCGGAGAGCGGCTGCTGCGGACGACGGGGCTGACCGTCACCTACGGCGACGTCGTCGCGGTCCGCGGGGTCGACCTCGACCTGGCGTCGGGCGGCGTCACCGCCCTGATGGGCCGCAACGGGTCGGGCAAGTCCTCGCTCCTGTGGTCGGTGCAGGGCACCGGACGTCGCCATGGCGGCTCCGTCGACATCGGTGGCGCGGACCCCGCGGCGCTCCCGGCGGCCGATCGCCGGACGCTGGTGGGGCTGGTGCCGCAGACCGCAGCCGACCTGCTCTATCTCGAGACGGTGGCGGAGGAGTGCCAGGCCGCCGACCGGAGCGCGCAGGCGGGGTCGGGCACCTGCCGGGCGCTGCTCGACCGCCTGACGCCGGGCATCGACGACGGCACCCATCCCCGCGACCTGTCGGAGGGCCAGCGGCTGGCGCTGGCGCTCTCGGTGGTGCTGACGGCGGCGCCGCGCGTGGTCGTCCTGGACGAGCCGACCCGCGGACTCGACTACGCCGCCAAGGCCGAGCTGGCGCGGGTGCTGCGCGCGCTGGCCGACGAGGGTCGGGCGGTGCTCGTCTCGACCCACGACGTCGAGTTCGTCGCGGGCGTCGCCGACACGGTGGTCGTGCTCGCCGACGGCGAGGTGGTCTCCTCCGGGCCGGTCCGGGAGGTGGTCGCGGAGTCCCCGGCCTTCGCCCCCCAGGTCACCAAGATCCTGGGCCCGCCGTGGCTGCGTGTGGACGAGGTGCTGGCCGCACGGGAGCCCGCGTGAGCGGGCCGGTCGCGGCCGCCGTGGTCGCCGTACCCCTGCGGTGGCGGAGCCGGCTGGTGCTGGCCGTCGCCTCCCTGGCCGGCCTGGTCATGCTGGTGTGGCCGCTGCTGGTCCGGGTGCCGGAGCACGCGCGGCTCGACCCGCCGTTCGTCTTCCTCCTGCTGCTCCCGCTGGTGATCGTCGTGGTGCTGGCCGAGCTGGGCGAGGGCGGCATCGACGCCCGCGTGCTGGCCATCCTGGGTGTGCTGAGCGCGATCAACGCGGTGCTGCGCGGACTGAGCGCAGGCGTTGCCGGCGTCGAGCTGGTGTTCTTCCTGCTGATCCTGGGCGGGCGGGTCTTCGGCGCGGCGTTCGGCTTCGCGCTCGGTGCGACCTCGCTGTTCGCCTCGGCGCTGCTCACCGCCGGGGTCGGTCCGTGGCTGCCCTACCAGATGCTCGTCTCGGCGTGGGTCGGCATGGGCGCGGGGCTGCTGCCGCGACGCCTCACCGGCCGGGCGGAGATCGCCGTGCTCGTGGTCTACGGCATCGTCGCGGCCTACGCGTTCGGCCTGCTGATGAACCTCTCCGGCTGGCCGTTCCTGCTCGGCGTCGAGGTGCCGGGCTCCTCCAGCGGGAGCCTCTCCTTCGAGCCAGGGGCTCCGCTGACGGAGAACCTGCGCCGGTTCGGGGTCTACACGCTGCTGACGTCGACGGGCAGCTGGGACACGGGCCGCGCGATCACCAACACGGTGGCGCTCCTCGTGCTCGGCCCTGCCGTGCTGGCCACCCTGCGGCGGGCCGCCAAGCGAGCCGTCGTCGTCGGCACCGTCGAGGCACCCGGTCTCAGTCGGGCACCGGCTCGGTGAGGGCCGTCGACCCGCGTGTGGCGCCCACGCTCGCGGCCACCACGCAGCCGATCGCGAGCAGCTGGAGCGGCGCGAGCAGCTCGTGCAGAAGCAGCGCGCCCGCCAGCGCGGCGGCGCCCGGCTCGAGCGACATCAGGATGCCGAACAGGGCGGGGCGCATCCTGCGCAGGGCCAGCAGCTCGAGCGTGTAGGGCACGACGGAGCTGAGCAGCCCGACCAGCAGACCGAGCCCGAGCACTCGCGGGTCGGCCAGGTCGGAGCCGCCGCGCGCGACGGCGTACGGCGTGAGGAGGAGCGTGCCCGCGATGCTCGCCACCGCCAGCCCGTCGAGCCCCGGCCACCGGGCCCCGGTGCGCGCGCTCAGGAAGATGTACGCCGCCCAGGACGCCCCCGCGAGCAGCGCGAACGCGACTCCGGCCACCGTGACCGAGCCGCGCTCGAAGCCGAGGAGCGCGACCCCGAGCCCGGCCAGCGCCACCCAGGCGAGGTCGCGCGCCCGCCGCGACCCCGCGAGGGCCACGGCGAGCGGGCCCAGGAACTCGATCGTCACCGCCAGCCCCAGCGGGATCCTGGCCAGGGACTGGTAGAACGCCCAGTTCATGACCGCCAAGGAGAGCCCGAACCCCAGGGCCACCCGCCAGTCGGCGACCGAGCGTCCGGTCAGCCGTGGCCTGGCCAGGGCCGCCAGCAGCAGGGCCAGCGTGGCCAGCCGCATCCACACCACGGTGGTGGGGGCCACCTCGTCGAAGAGCTGCTTGGCGACGGCCGCCCCGAACTGCACCGACAGGATGCCCGTCAGCACCAGCCACACCGGCGACAGACGCGGGCGCTCGGTGGTCGGGGTCACCGGGCGAATCTAGTGGCAGCCACCCCCGGAGAGGCCGCCGCCGGTCGAGATCCGCGGCACCCCGGCCGATGAGTCCGGGCAGTTCCGCAGGTCAGCACAGGAGAGGCCCTCTCGGGGGTTCGCGCTGTCCCCGGCTCGCGCTAGCGTGCGGAGAGTCGACGCCAGCCCGACCCACCCGGCCGGGCACGACCGCCATCCCCGCCCACCCGCGCGGGGCGAAGGGAGCATTCCATGAGCAAGACCGTGGTGCTGGCCGGCACCCGCAAGGGACTGTGGATCGGCACGTCCGACGCCGCCCGTCACGACTGGAGCTGGAGCGGACCGCACTTCCCGATGGAGGAGGTCTACTCCGTCATGATCGACACCCGCGGGCAGGCTCCGCGGCTGCTCGCGGGCGCGTCGAGCATGTGGCTGGGCCCCCAGGTGCGGCGCTCCGACGACCTGGGCGCGACCTGGGAGGAGACCGCGGGCGGCGCCGTCAAGTTCCCCGAGGACACCGGTGCGGCCGTGGCGCGGGTGTGGCAGCTCCAGCCCGGCAACGACGACACGACGGTGTGGGCCGGCACCGAGCCGGGGGCCGTCTTCCGCTCCACCGACCGGGGCGAGACGTTCACCCTCGAGCGTGCGCTGTGGGACCACCCCCACCGCCAGGAGTGGAACGAAGGGTTCGGCGGCCAGGCCTTCCACACGCTCCTTCCCCACCCGGACGACGGCGGCTCGCTGCTGGCGGCGATCTCGACCGGGGGCGTCTACCGCACCGCCGACGGCGGCGAGAGCTGGGCGCCTGCCAACGTGGGCGTCAAGGCGGAGTTCATGCCGGGCGACCGGCACTACCCCGAGTTCGGGCAGTGCGTGCACAAGGTCGCGCGCAGCAGCGATCCCGACCGGCTCTACCTGCAGAACCACGGAGGGGTCTACCGCTCCGACGACGGCGGCGACTCCTGGGTCGACATCGCCCCGGGCCTGCCGTCGGAGTTCGGCTTCCCGGTCGTCGCCCATCCCCGCGACCCCGACACCGTCTATCTCTTCCCGCTCACCGACGCGAGCGGTCGGTGGCCCGAGGGCGGGCAGGCCCTGGTCTGGCGCTCGCGCGACGCGGGCGCCACCTGGGAGCCGCTCGGCCAGGGGGCACTCCCCGACGGCTTCTTCGTCGCGGTGATGCGCGACGCGATGTGCCACGACGGCAGCGACCCCCTGGGCCTCTATCTGGGCGGCCGCAACGGCTCTGTCTACGCCAGCGCCGACGACGGCGACACCTGGCAGGAGATCGTCCGGGACCTCCCCGACGTCATGGTCGTGCGAGCGTCGGCGATCTGACACGATGCGGGCATGTCAGCATTCGAGATTGTGCGTCGCGCGCACGTGGCGGCCGATCCCGCCCGCGTCCACGACCTGATCAACGACTTCAAGAAGTGGCAGTCCTGGTCGCCGTGGGAGGGGCTCGACCCGGCCATGCAGCGCGACTACTCCGGCAGTGAGGCCGGCGTCGGCTCCCACTACGCGTGGTCCGGCAACCGCAAGGCCGGCCGGGGCTCCATGCAGATCACCGACTCCAACCCGCAGGAGGTCGGGATCGACCTGCACTTCGACAAGCCGTTCAAGGCCGACAACAAGATCACCTTCGAGCTGACCCCGTCCAACGGCGGCACCGACGTCGCGTGGACCATGCGCGGCGAGCAGACAGGGATGGGCGCCCTCTTCGGACGGCTGTTCAGCATGGACAAGCTCGTCGGCAAGGACTTCGAGAAGGGCCTCGCCCAGCTCAAGACCGCCGCCGAGGGCTGAGCGGCCACCGAGCGGAATGGAGTCTCGGGTGCGCGGATGGCTGCGCCGGCGGTCGTCGGGCGAGGCGCCGGCACCTCCAGGGCCGCCGGTGCCGGCCCTGGAGCACGGCTTCTTCGACGACCGTGCCCGGTTCTTCGAGACCAGCCGGACCTCGACCCAGCCGTGGCGGCTCAACCTCCGCCACGAGGCGATCTTCTCGACCAACGCCGACGTCTTCCCCGACGCGCGCGTGCTCGACATCGCCAGCCACGACGGTCGCTGGTCGCTGGCAGCCGCGCTCGCCGGCGCCCGCCACGTGACGGGGGTCGAGGCGCGGCCCGAGCTCGTGGCCTCCGCTCGCGACAACCTCACGGCGTACGGCGTCGCGGACGACCGCTTCGACTTCCTCGCTGGCGACGTCTTCGAGGTGCTCCACCGTGAGTCGCCGCAGGTCGACGTCGTGCTCTGTCTCGGCTTCTTCTACCACACGCTCCGCTACCCCGAGATGTGGTCGCTGATGACCCGCACCGGTGCGCCGACGATCATCATGGACACGATGGTCACGCCGGGCACGGCCGAGCCGATGATCCGGGTGACCCATGAGCCGTTCACCCGCGAGGGCAACGCGGTGCCCGACCCGTTCGCCAGCGACGAGCTCGTCCTGACCGGGCGGCCGACGGTGTCCGCCCTGCGGGTGATGGCGAAGGTCTACGGCTACGCGTTGACGGGCCGGACCGACTGGACGGCCCTGCTCGCCGGCAACCCCTCGGCCGACGGCATCGGCGACTACCGCGAGGGGCGCCGCGCGACGCTTCGCTTCGAGCGGGTCTGAGGGCCCGCCGGCCATCTCCCGCGGTGCTGTGGTCCTTGAGTGCGTGGAGCACAGCGCACTCGAGCGCCGCTGCACCGCACCAGTCGGCCGGCGGCTACGCCGCCCCGCAGGCGGTGAGGATCGCGTCCACCAGCGCGAGGGTGACCGG
>CAZQCA010000078.1:0-1500 GCA_964591845.1 uncultured Nocardioides sp. | reverse complement strand
GCTACGCCGCCCCGCAGGCGGTGAGGATCGCGTCCACCAGCGCGAGGGTGACCGGCTCGTCGACGTACTCGCGCGCCCAGGCCTCCAGCGGCTCGCGCTCGCCCGGGTCCGAGGCGGCCAGCCAGCGCTCGCAGGCCTCGCGCGTGATGTGACCGAGGGTGGCGACCACCATGGTCAGGGTCTCGGGCCCGGCCACCTCGGCCGGGCCGCCGGCGTCGCGGTAGGCGTCGTACAGCCGCCGCATCCGGTCGGGCTCACCGCAGCCGAAGTCCACCAGCAGCATGCCCAGCTCGCCCGCGGGATCGCCCGGACCCGCGTTGTCGAAGTCGAAGACGCACACTCCGCCGTCCCCGGCGCGCCGCACGTTGTCCGACCACAGGTCGAGGTGGCAGGTCTGGACGGGCTCCACCGATGCCAGCAGCGCCTCCACCCGCGACTGCTCGGGGAGGAGCCGTGCCAGGTCGGCGGCGTACGGCGCGCCCGCTCGCGCCATCCGGTCGGCAAGCTCGGCCCAGCCGCCGTCGCCCAGGGGCCGCCCGAACCACTCCTCGACCGGTCCCCAGGCGGGCAGCACGACGGCGTGCAGGTCGGCGACCGTGCGACCGACGTCGGCCGGGTCGAGCCGTCGGTCGGTCGGCGCGAGGTCGACCCAGCCGTAGACCCGGACGGGCGTGCCCTCGACCTCCGCGACCAGCGCCCCGTCCGTGGTGCGCAGCACCGGCGGCACGTGCACGCCGGCGGCGGCGACGGCCTCCTGGAAGCTGCCGGTGCGCTCGGCCTCGGCGGCGTCGAGCGCGACCAGCGGCTCCTTGACGGCGTAGGTCCCGGAGACGGTCTCCAGCCGCCAGACGCGACCGAGCCAGCCGCGGTCGACGGGGCCGGTCAGCCGCCCCTCGCCGAGCCCGTACGCCGCCGCGACAGCCGCCCCGTGGTCCTCGGTGAGCACCCTCGGACCGTAGCCAAGGAGCCCGCTCCCGGCCAGTAGGCTCCCTCCCATGACCGACGGCAGCACCCCGGACCTCAAGCCCCGCTCGCGCGACGTCACCGACGGCCTCGAGAAGGCGGCCGCCCGCGGCATGCTCCGCGCGGTGGGGATGCAGGACGAGGACTTCGCGAAGCCGCAGATCGGCGTCGCCTCGTCCTGGAACGAGATCACGCCGTGCAACCTCTCGCTCGACAGGCTTGCCAAGGCGGTCAAGAACGGCGTGCACGCGGCCGGCGGCTACCCGCTCGAGTTCGGCACGATCTCCGTCTCCGACGGCATCTCCATGGGCCACGAGGGCATGCACTTCTCCCTGGTGTCACGCGAGGTGATCGCCGACTCCGTCGAGACCGTGATGATGGCCGAGCGGCTGGACGGCTCGGTGCTGCTGGCCGGCTGCGACAAGTCGCTGCCCGGCATGCTGATGGCGGCGGCGCGGCTCGACCTCGCGAGCGTCTTCCTCTACGCCGGCTCGATCATGCCCGGCCAGGTCGACGGCCGCGACGTGACCATCATCG
>CAZQCA010000077.1:0-13136 GCA_964591845.1 uncultured Nocardioides sp. | reverse complement strand
CGACCAGGGCGCGAAGCCGATCACACCCGTGACGCTCCAGCCGTTCGACACCGTCACGGTGACCTGCCGCCACGTGCAGTGGCTGCGCGACCGGCTGCCGGCCTTCGACGGCATCCCCGACAAGTACGTCGTGTGGGGCGAGGGCACGACCGACGAGATGTGCCTCGGCATCCTGATGGTGACCCGCCCCTGACCCGGCGGCGGCGTCCAGGAATGCGCTGGGCCCGCCCTGCGCCCCTCCCGTAGCATGGAGACGCCCCAGCACCGAGAGGAAGGCCGCCCAGCGGACCCTGCATGACCGACTCGCATCCGCACGCCGGCGTGACCAAGCACGTCGTGGTCGTGCCCCACAGCATCAACATGGTCAGCGTCCTCGGGCCGGGCGACGAGCACCTGTCGCTCATCGAGACCGAGTTCGACGCGGAGATCCACGTCCGCGGCAACCGCATCACGCTGCGCGGCGAGCCCGCCGAGGTGGCCCTCGTCGAGCGTCTCGTCGACGAGCTGGTCGCGATCATCCGCACCGGCCAGGGCGTGACGACCGAGACCGTGGAGCGCGTGGCCACGATGCTGCGCGCGGAGACCACCGAGCGGCCCGCCGACGTGCTCTCGCTCAACATCCTGTCCAACCGCGGGCGCACGATCCGCCCCAAGACGCTCAACCAGAAGCGCTACGTCGACTCGATCGACCGCCACACGATCACGTTCGGGATCGGTCCGGCGGGCACGGGCAAGACCTACCTCGCGATGGCCAAGGCCGTGCAGTCGCTCCAGGCCAAGCAGGTCACGCGGATCATCCTGACCCGCCCGGCGGTCGAGGCGGGCGAGCGGCTGGGCTACCTGCCGGGCACGCTCAGCGAGAAGATCGACCCCTATCTGCGCCCGCTCTACGACGCGCTGCACGACATGGTCGACCCCGAGTCGATCCCCAAGCTGCTGGCCGCGGGCACCGTCGAGGTGGCCCCGCTGGCCTACATGCGCGGGCGCAGCCTCAACGACGCGTTCATCATCCTCGACGAGGCGCAGAACACCTCGCCCGAGCAGATGAAGATGTTCCTCACCCGCCTCGGCTTCGGCTCCAAGATCGTGGTGACCGGCGACGTCACCCAGATCGACCTGCCGGGCGGGACCACGCGCTCCGGCCTCAAGGTGGTCGAGGAGATCCTCGACGGGCTCGAGGACGTCTCCTTCAACCGGCTCACCTCCCACGACGTCGTACGCCACCGGCTGGTCGGCAAGATCGTCGCCGCGTACGACGACTTCGACGCGCGCGCGGACGCTCGCCCCGGCAGCCGCCCGGCCACGCCGCGCGAGCTGCCCACCAAGGACCGGCGGCCGTGACCATCGAGGTGCTCGACGAGTCCGGCACCGGCGTCGACGTCCAGCGGCTGGCCCGGCTCGCCCGCTTCGTGATGGACCAGCTGCGGGTGCATCCGATGGCGGAGCTCTGCATCAAGGCCGTCGACGAGGCGACCATCGCCACGCTCAACGAGCAGTGGATGGACAAGCAGGGGCCGACCGACGTGCTCGCCTTCCCGATGGACGAGCTCCGGCCCGGGCTGGTCAACGAGGAGCCCGAGGAGGGCGTCCTGGGCGACCTGGTCCTGTGCCCGGTCGTCGCCGAGCGACAGGCCGCCGACGCGGGCCACCCCACCGAGGCCGAGGTGGAGCTACTCACGGTGCACGGCATCCTCCACCTGCTCGGCTACGACCACGCGGAGCCCGAGGAGCACGCCGAGATGTTCGGCCTCCAGGCCCGGCTGCTCGAGGGCTGGCGGGCGGAGGCGACCCCCGGCGCCGCCACCGGGTCATGACGTCGGGCGACGCCTGGCTGCTGGTCGCCGCCGGCGGACTGGTCGTGCTGGCAGGCCTCTTCTCCGCGGCGGACGCCGCTCTGGCGTCGTTCTCGCGCGCCCGCGCCGCCGAGCTCGCCGACGAGCGCCGCGCGGGGGCCGCGCGCCTCCAGCAGCTGCTGGCGGACCCTCCGCGCTACCTCAACACCGCCCTGCTGCTGCGCCTGCTCTGCGAGATCTCCGCGATCGTCCTGGTCGCCCTGCTGGTCCACGACGCCTGGGACGGCGCCTGGTGGCCCACGCTGCTGACATCCGTGGCGGCGATGCTCGTGGTGTCCTTCGTCGTGGTGGGCGTCGCCCCGCGCACCCTGGGCCGGCAGCACGCCGACGCGGTCGCGCTCGCGACGGCCCCGCCGCTCACGGCGATCACCGCGATCCTGGGCCCGATCCCGCAGCTGCTGATCCTGGTCGGCAACGCGATCACCCCCGGCCGCGGCTTCCGCGCGGGGCCGTTCTCGACCGAGACCGAGCTGCGCGAGCTGGTCGACCTCGCCGAGGCGTCCTCGCTGATCGAGTCCGGCGAGCGCAAGATGATCCACGGGGTGTTCGAGCTCGGTGACACCCTGGCCCGCGAGGTGATGGTGCCGCGCAACGACGTGGTCTACATCGAGCGCCACAAGAACCTCCGCCAGACCATGTCGCTCTTCCTGCGCAGCGGCTTCTCGCGGATCCCCGTCATCGGCGAGAACCTCGACGAGGTGCTCGGGTTCGCCTACCTCAAGGACGTCGTGCGCCGCGACTTCGAGGCGCCGGAGGTCGAGACCACCCAACGGGTGGAGGAGATCATGCGACCCGCCCACTTCGTGCCCGAGTCCAAGCCGGCCGACGCGCTGCTCTCGGAGATGCAGGCGATGCGCACCCACGTGGCGGTCGTCGTCGACGAGTACGGCGGCACGGCCGGCCTGGTCACCATCGAGGACATCCTGGAGGAGATCGTCGGCGAGATCACCGACGAGTACGACGCCGAGGAGGTCGAGGTCGAGCGGGTCGACGACGAGACGGTGCGGGTGTCCTCGCGCTTCTCGATCGGCGACCTCGACGAGCTCTTCGGGGTCGACCTCGACGACGAGGACGTCGACAGCGTCGGGGGCCTGCTGGCCAAGGTGCTCGGCAAGGTGCCGATCCCCGGCTCGCACGTCGAGGTGGAGGGCCTGCGCTTCGAGGCCGAGGAGGCGACCGGCCGGCGCAACCGGGTCGGCACCGTGCTGATCCGCCGAGCGCCCGAGGCCGCCGCGGCCGACGATGGCTACGCTGGCGCGCATGACTGAGCCCGCCGCGCCGGCCGCGAGCGAGCTGTCGGCCGAGGACGCCAAGCTGGTGACCCTGGCCCGCGCCACCCGGGCCCGGGTCGGCGCCGCCGAGGGGGCGGCGGTTCGCGACTCCGACGGGCGCACCTACGCCGCCGCGACCGTCGACCTGGCCTCCCTGCGGCTGTCGGCTCTCCAGGTCTGCGTGGCGATGGCCGTCGCCTCGGGATCGCGGGGGCTGGAGGCGGCGGTGGTGCTGACCGACGCCGAGGATCTCGCCGCCACCGACCTGGCGGCCGTCGCAGACCTGGGCGGCACCGGTGTCGCGGTGCATCGCGGCGATCCGCGCGGTCAGGTCGTCGAGACCTCGTCCACCTGAGCGGTCACATGTCGGCCCCGATGAAGACGGGGTCGCCGTGCACGACGCCGAGCCGGTCGCAGGCGGCGCCCGAGACCGGGCAGTCCCACACCACCAGCGGCCCCGACCCGATCCCGGCGATCAGGACCGACCCGTCGGTGTCGAAGGCCACGAACGCCGCGTCGCCCTTGTCGTCGGCCCCGCGGGCCAGCGTGATCGGCGGCTCACCAGGGGTGGTGGAGCGCAGTCGCCCGGACCAGCTGAGCACATGCTGTCCGTCGAAGCTGAGCGTGGCGTCGATCGGGCCGGCTACGGCCCGCCAGCCGTCCGGCAGGTCGGTGGGCGCGTCGCCCCTGCTGTCGTAGAGCAGCACGCGGCCGCGCGCGTCGGCGGCCTCGAGCCCGGGCCCCCCGGCGAGCATCCAGTCGTCGTCGCCGACCTGCCAGGCGGCGGTTCCGTCGGGCGTCCAGACCCACACGACACCGGAGTCGAACCCACCCACCCTGACGTCGCGACAGGCGGCACCCGAGCACGGCACCGTCCGCGTGGCCACGGTCTCGTTGGCCTCGAGGTCGTAGACCCGCAGCAGGACGCCGTCCTCGTCCGGCTCGGCCCAGACCGCGTGGGGGGCGGTGACGTCGAAGGCCGAGGAGGGGTGCCAGTCGGCCGGAGGAGGCGTGGGCGGGTCGGCGAGCGGCCGTGTCCGCCCGCCGCCGTCGAGCAGCATCGGCTGCGCGTCGTCGGTGAAGAAGACGATGCCGTACGGCGTCGCGGCGGCGTCGGTGTCGAGCCAGGCCCCTCCGACGCTGTACGGCACCGTCCGCCCCCCGACGTGGACGACCCGGCCGTCGTCGGCGAAGGCGCGCAGCCCCGGTGCCAGGTCCAGCGGCCCGAACGGGCCGACGCTGCGGTCATGCCCGAGGAGACCGGAGGGCCAGTGCATCGCGGCGACCCCGGCGGCGACGACGGCCACGGCGGCCACGGCGGAGGTCGTGGCCTGCCGCAGCCGACCCCGACGGGCGCGGCGTACGACGGCGGTCAGGTCGGCCGGTGGTGCCACCACCGCGTCGAGGTGCCGGGTGATCTCCTGCTCCAGCGACAGGTCGTTCATCGGGACTCTCCCCTCGTGCTCAGGGGGTGCAGGTCGGGGTGCTGGGCGCGCAGGTTGCGCAGCGCGGCCGAGGCCTGCGACTTGACCGTGCCGGGGCGGCAGCCGAGGACCTCGGCGATCTCCGCCTCCGACAGCCCCTCGTAGTAGCGCAGCACGACGACGGCGCGCTGGCGCACCGGCAGGGTGCGGACCGCGTCCCAGACGTCGATCCTCTCCGGCTCGTCGGTGGTCATCTCGTCGGGCTCGAAGAGCTGGGCCAGGGTGGCCGTGCGGCGTCGTGAGCGACGGTGGCCCGAGATGGCCTCGTTCACCGCCATCCGCCGCACGTAGGCCTCCGGGTGGTCCATCCGCGCGATCCGCCGCCAGTGCGCGTAGGCCTTGGCGAACGCGGCCTGGAGCGCCTCCTCGGCGTCCTCGACGCTGCCGGCCACCCCGTAGGTGGTGCGGAACAGGCGCGGCCACGCCGCGGAGAAGAACTCCGCGAAGTCGCGCGTGTCCTCGCTCATCCCTGCTCCTCCGATGGTGGCCCGGAGGCTCTGTTCCCCGTCACGAACGGTGAACGCCGCAGCGGCACGGTTCGTTCGCTCGGAGGGCGGGGATCCGGGCGGGGATCCGGGCCTTGGCTCGGCTCCGAGGATGGAGCAGAGTAGGCCAGGTGACCGTGGTGGGGATGGCTGAGCACGAGCGCGCCGTGGCGCGCCTGCGGGCGTCGTACGCCGCGCTGCCGCCGGGGGCGCCGGTGCGGCTGGCCAAGCGCACCTCCAACCTGTTCCGGCCCCGTCTGGCCGCCGAGGTGCCGGGCCTCGACGTCTCGGGGCTCACCGGCGTGATCTCTCTCGACCCGGTCGGCCGCACCGCCGACGTGCAGGGCATGTGCACCTATGAGGACCTGGTCGACGCCACGCTGCCCTACGGGCTGATGCCGCTGGTCGTCCCGCAGCTGCGCACGATCACCCTGGGCGGTGCGGTGACCGGGCTCGGCATCGAGTCGACCAGCTTCCGCCACGGCCTGCCGCACGAGTCGGTGCTGGAGATGGACGTGTTCACCGGCGCCGGGGAGGTCGTCACCGCCCGGCCCGACAACGAGCACGCCTCACTGTTCGCGACGTTCCCCAACTCCTACGGGTCGCTGGGCTACGCCACCCGGCTTCGCATCGAGCTCGAGCCGGTCGCTCCCTACGTCGCCCTGCGCCACCTGCGGTTCGACGACGCGGACCAGCTGGCCAAGACGGTGGCGTCGATCGTCGAGACCCCGGTCTGGGACGACCAGCCGGTGCACGGGCTCGACGGCGTCGCGTTCAGCCCGGACGAGCTCTATCTCACGCTGGCCCGCTGGGTCGGCTCACCCGCGGATGCGGCCGACGCGCCCGACGCCCCCAGCGACTACACCGGTCAGCAGGTCTTCTACAGGTCGCTCCAGGAGCGTGAGACCGACCTGCTCACCGCCTACGAGTACCTGTGGCGGTGGGACACCGACTGGTTCTGGTGCTCCCACGCGTTCGGCGCCCAGCACCCCGTGGTCAGGCGCGTGTGGCCGCGCCGGTGGCGACGCTCCGACGTCTACTACCGGCTCGTGGAGCTCGACCGCCGGGTGGGGCTGATGGCCCGCCTCGACCGGCGGGCCGGGCGGCCCGAGCGCGAGCGCGTCATCCAGGACGTCGAGGTGCCGGTCGACCGGCTGCCGGAGTTCCTCGCCTGGTTCGACCGCGAGGTCGGGATGCGGCCGGTGTGGCTGTGCCCGCTGCGGCTGCGAGACGGTGGGCCCGACGCGGCGCCCGACGGCGACTCGTCGACCACCGGGGCCAAGCCGTGGCCGTCGTACCCCCTGCGGAGGGGCACGACCTACGTCAACGTCGGCTTCTGGGGCACCGTCCACGTCGGACCCGACGCGCCCCAGGGGCCGCGCAACCGCGCCATCGAGCAACAGGTGACCGGGCTCGGCGGACACAAGTCGCTCTACTCGGAGGCGTTCTACGACCGCGACACCTTCGACCGGCTCTACGACGGGGCGAATCTCGCGTCCGTCAAGGGGCACTACGACCCGGACGGCCGGTTGACGGACCTCTACGACAAGGTGGTGAGGAGACGATGAGCCAGGCGCGTCCGTCCGAGCGGATGCCGATCGCCGACGCGGTCGACACGATGCTGGCCGGCGGTCTGCCGGTCCGGTTCACGGCCTACGACGGCAGCACGGCCGGCCCGGCCGACTCGGAGATCGGGCTGAACCTCAAGACGCCTCGGGGGCTGTCCTACCTGATGACGGCGCCGGGCGACCTCGGCATGGCCCGCGCCTACGTCACCGGTGACCTCGAGATCGAGGGCGTGCACCCCGGGGACCCCTACCGCGCCCTGCTCTATCTGCAGGACAACCTCACCTTCCGCCGACCCGGCGCCGCCGAGGCCGTGACCGTGCTGCGCGGCCTCGGCGTGAGCACCCTCAAGCCGCCGACGCCGCCCGCCGAGGAGCGGGTGCCGCGCTGGCGGCGCACCCTCCAGGGGCTGCGGCACTCCCTGACCCGCGACGCTGCGGCCATCTCGCACCACTACGACGTCTCCAACCGGTTCTACGAGCTGGTCCTCGGTCCGTCGATGACCTACACCTGCGCGGTCTTCCCCGACGAGCACGCGACGCTCGAGCAGGCGCAGCGGGAGAAGTACGACCTGGTCTGCCGCAAGCTCGACCTCAAGCCGGGCCAGCGGCTTCTCGACGTGGGGTGCGGCTGGGGCGGGATGGTGCGGCACGCCGCGAAGGAGTACGGCGTGCGCGCCACCGGCGTCACGCTGTCACTGCAGCAGGCCTCCTGGGCGAAGGAGGCGATCGACCGGGAGGGGCTGGGCGACCTCGCCGAGGTCCGGCACTCCGACTACCGCGACGTCGTCGAGTCCGACTTCGACGCCGTGAGCTCGATCGGACTGACCGAGCACATCGGCGTGCGCCACTACCCGGCTTACTTCGGCTTCCTGCGGGAGCGGCTGCGTCCCGAGGGCCGGCTGCTCAACCACTGCATCACGCGCCCGCACAACCGCAGGCAGGAGACGGGGCCCTTCATCGACCGCTACGTCTTCCCCGACGGGGAGCTGACCGGCTCCGGCCGGATCATCTCCGCCGCCCAGGACGCCGGCCTCGAGGTGATGCACGAGGAGAACTTCCGCCGCCACTACGCCATGACCCTGGCCGGCTGGTGCCAGAACCTCGTCGACCACTGGGACGAATGCGTCGCGGAGGTCGGGGAGGGCACCGCCCGCGTGTGGGGGCTCTACATGGCGGGCTCGCGGGTCGGCTTCGAGCGCAACACGGTCCAGCTCCACCACGTGCTGGCGGTCCGCACCGACGAGCAGGGCCACGACGGCTTCCCCCTGCGCCCCACCTGGTAGCGCGAATGGGCGCGGCTGGGGCGGCGAATCGGGCGTCTGGGGCGACCAGCCGGCGATTCCGGGGCTCGGCCGCCCCTCGGTAGCCTGACCCGGTGAGCACCCGCGCCGAGACGTACGCCGCCCGCGTGCGCGCGCGCGAGCGGCTCGCGCCCCATCTGGTGCGCCTCGAGATCGACTGCCTCGACGACTTCCGCAGCACCGGCATCCCCGACGAGTGGGTCGGTCTGGTCGTGCCGGGACAGTTCCAGAGCCGCTACTACACCGTGCGCCGGTGGGCCGAGGGCGTGCTGACCCTCGACGTGGTCGTGCACGACGAGGGCCTGGTCACCGAGTGGGCCTCCGGCGACTGCGTGGGCGACCAGGTCGTCGTGACCGAGCCCCGGGGCTCCTTCGAGCTCCCGCCCGGGGCGCGCTGGCTGCTGCTCGTCGGAGACCTGACCGCGCTCCCCGCCATGGCGCGCATCGCGGAGAGCGTCACCACGCTGCCGGTCCGCGTGTGGGCCGAGGTCGCCGATGACCTGCCGGGCTATCTCCCCGAGGACACCGACGTGACCTGGCTGCGCCCGCCGGCCGACGGGCCCAGTGCCCTCGCCGAGGCCGTGGCCGCGATCGACTGGCCGGAGGGCGAGGGCTACTTCTGGATGGCCGGTGAGTCGGCCCAGATGCGCGCCATCCGCAAGCACCTCATGCGCGAGCGCCGCCTCCCGGCGCCGGCGTACGACGTCATGGGCTACTGGCGGGCCGGCACGGCGCGGCAGCCACGCGCCGTCGACCCGGCGCCGATCTGGCGGGCGGGCAAGGCGGCCGGGCGGTCCGACGAGCAGATCTGGGCCGACTACGACGCCGCTCAGGAGGCGCAGGCCGTCGAGTCGGGCCGGGGGGAGCGATGAGCGAGTTCCGCAGTGGCTTCGCCTGCTTCGTCGGCCGACCCAACGCCGGCAAGTCCACGCTGACCAACGCCATGGTCGGCACCAAGGTGGTCATCACCAGCAGCCGGCCGCAGACGACGCGCACCGTGGTGCGCGGCATCGTCCATCGGCCCGACGCGCAGCTGATCCTGGTCGACACCCCCGGCCTCCACCGGCCGCGCACGCTGCTCGGCGAGCGGCTCAACGACCTGGTCAGGACGACGTGGGCCGAGGTCGACGTCGTCGTGGTGTGCTTCCCGGCCGACGAGAGGGTCGGGCCGGGCGACCGTTTCCTCGTCACCGAGCTGGCCAAGGTACGCCGGACGGTCAAGGTGGCCGTCGCCACCAAGACCGACCTCGCGAGCCCCGACCGGATCGCCCAGCACCTGGCCGACATCGCCGCCCTGGGCGAGGCCACCGGCACGTCGTGGGCCGAGGTGGTGCCGGTCTCGGCCGTGTCCGGCGACCAGGTGCAGCTGCTGGCCGACCTGCTCGTCGGGCTGATGCCCGAGGGGCCCCAGCTCTACCCCGACGGTGATCTCACCGACGCGCCCGAGGAGGTCCTGGTCGCCGAGCTGATCCGGGAGGCCGCGCTCGAGGGGGTGCGCGACGAGCTGCCCCACTCGATCGCCGTGGTGGTCGAGGAGATGGGTCTGCGCGAGGACCGGCCCGACGACCGCCCCCTGCTCGACGTCTATGCCGACCTCTACGTCGAGCGCGACTCGCAGAAGGGCATCGTGATCGGCCACAAGGGCTCTCGCCTGCGCGAGGTCGGCACCCAGGCGCGCCAGCAGATCGAGGCGCTGCTCGGCACGCCCGTCCACCTGTCGCTGCACGTCAGGGTCGCCAAGGACTGGCAGCGCGACCCCCGCCAGCTGCGCAAGCTCGGCTTCTGAGCCCGGACTGCTCAGTCGGGCACCCAGCAGAGGCCGTAGTGGAGCCCGGCGCGCCACTGGGCCCGCGTGGGGTAGTCGAAGCCCCACTGGAACGTCAGCGGGTCGTCGGCCTGCTCGCGACCGACGCCGCGGCAGCGGTCGTCGGCGATCTGGCGCACCCGGCCCAGCCCGGGATAGTCCGCGCCGCTGAGCTCGTAGTCGGAGATCGCCCGCCAGCGATGGGGCCGGCCGCACGGCACCCGCCGGAAGCCTCGGGTGCCGGGCTCGGCGGTGCCGCAGACGGCGTACGCCGTACGGCTGGCCGCGGCCGCCAGCGCACGCCGCGGCGCCACGTCGAGGGGGCTCAGCACCTCGGAGTCGGCGAGCGCGATCACGTCGCAGCGGAACCAGTCCTGGCCCTCGTCGGACTGCTCCAACGTCGGCGAGAACCACACCGCACGGAGCACGCTGAGCCGCAGCGCCCGCTCGTCGCCACCGAGGAAGGAGAGCAGCCGCCGGGGGCACACCGCGGCCGGCTGGGCCCGCACCTGCTCGGAGTCGACCGCGAGCAGGTGGCCCCCGACCGCGGTGTCGAGCGTCCCCACGAAGAACGTCTCGGCCGTGTGGCCGCGCCGGCAGCGCACCGGGTCGGCCTCGGTGGTGGGGGCCAGCGCCTCGTCGTAGGACAGGCGGTAGCAGGCGCCGGCTCGTGGGCGGGGAGCCGGCCGCGCCCGAGGGGGTGCCGGGGCGGACTCGTCGCCGGCGGCGGTCGACGACGACGCGGCGTCGGATCCCGAGACGGCGGCCCCTCCGGCGTCGGGCCCGTCGCCGCTGCATCCCACGAGCAGCAGCAGGCCCACCAGCGGCAACGCGCGCACCCCGAGGCGCCGCCGGGTCACTGGTCGGTCCTCGCCCAGCACACCGACCGTCGGTTGCCCGCGTCCCAGTCGGCCAGGCCGAACCAGGTGTAGCCGAAGGCGTAGCGGGCGGGATAGCCGAGCCAGGCACCGACGGAGTCTCCGCAGAAGCTGCGGGTGCGCTCGGCCACCACCTCGTCGCCGGGGTAGTCGTCCTCGGCGTCGCCGAGCTTGATGGTCGTCACCGCGCGGAAGGTGTGTCTCTGCGTGCACGGCACCCTGGGTGCGCCGTCGACCGAGGTGCCCTTCACGCAGGCCATCCAGCCGTCGTCGGGCTTGCGCATCAGGCCCTTCGTGCGCTCGGGGAGGGCCAGCAGCGTCTTGCTGGACGCGCCGCCGCCCACCACGTCGCAGCGGTACCACCGGGCGCCGTCGCGCCAGGCCGTGCGCGACGGCCGGAACATCGTCCAGCTCAGGAGGCTGCGCATGGCCAGGCTCTCGTCGACCCCGAGGAAGTCCATGAACTCCTTGCCGCACCGGGAGTAGGCGAACCCTGCCAGCCGCTCGTCGTCGTAGTCGACGTCGTCGAAGGAGGCGGGCAGGTCGCCGGTGGCGAAGGTCTCCGCCGTGTGCGGGTCCTCGCACGGCACGGCTCGGGTGGCGTTGCTGGGCTGGTCGATGTCGGACGGCGTGAGCATCCGGCACTCGCCGGTCTCGGGCGGCGCGGTGGCGTCGACCTGGGAGGGGTCGACGTTGCTGCCCTGGGGGGTGGCGTCGGACCGGCAGCCGGCCAGCGTCGTGGCCAGCGCGAGCGCCGAGAGCGCGGCGAGCAGCCTCGCCGCGACCGGCGTACGACGGGACCGGCGGGGGCCGCCGGTCGCGCGGATCGGCACCTCGTCCCCTCCATGCCTGGCTCGGGCCGACCCGGGGGCCGGCGATGCGCTCGATGCTACCCGCGGGGCCTCCTCGGTGATCGGGGTTCGCTGCGATAGGTTCGGGGCGCCCGTTCTACCCGTCACGGAGGGACTCGACATGAGGATGCGGACCGCAGGCGCGCTGGGCGCCCTGCTGCTGGTGGTGGCCGGATGTGGCGGCGGGAGCGACGACGACGTCAAGAAGGCGATCGCCGACGAGCTGGTCGCGTCGTCCGGCGACGGACTCGAGGTCAGCAAGAGCGAGGCCGAGTGCATCGCCGACGGCATGGTCGACGAGGTCGGGGTCGACCAGCTGAAGGAGTACGGCATCGTCACCGACGACGGCAAGGTCGACAAGAGCCCCGACGACGTCAAGATGTCCGAGGACGACGCCGACGCGACCGCCACGGCGTTCGTCGACTGCGTCGACGTCCAGGAGCTGATGCTGGGCCAGATCCCCACCGAGGGGATGGACGACTCGATGAAGGCCTGCGTCGAGGAGGCGCTCAGCGAGGACGTCATCCACGACGTGCTGGCCGCGAGCTTCGCGGGCGAGGATCTCGACTCCGCGTTCCCCGACCTCGCGACCACGATGCAGGAGTGCATGGCCGGCTGACGCCGACGTGCGCTAGGGTGGCCGCGTCATGACGCGCCACCTTGTCCCGAGCCTGCTCGCAGGGCTCCTTCGCTGCCGCAGCGAGGTCTGACCGCCGGACCTCCTCGCTGCGGAGTGTGAGTGCGCGCCGGCCCCGCCCCACCGCCCGGTGGACCCAGCGATCGAGGACCCATGACTCTCCAGCACTCCGGCTTCACCAACACCCAGCGTCCGAGCGGGATGCCCATCGAGCGCTACCGCGCGTTCCCGCCCATCGACCTGCCCGACCGCACCTGGCCCAACCGGCCGGTCACCCGGGCGCCGCGATGGCTCTCGACCGACCTGCGTGACGGCAACCAGGCGCTCATCGACCCGATGACGCCCGCCCGCAAGATGAAGATGTTCGACCTGCTGGTCCGGCTGGGCTACAAGGAGATCGAGGTCGGCTTCCCGAGCGCCAGCCAGACCGACTTCGACTTCGTGCGCCAGCTGATCGAGCAGGAGCGCGTGCCCGAGGACGTCACCATCTCGGTGCTGACCCAGGCCCGCGAGGACCTCATCGAGCGCACGGTGCAGAGCCTCGTCGGCGTCCACCACGCCAACATCCACCTCTACAACGCGCTGGCCCCGCTGTTCCGCCGCGTCGTCTTCCACGCCAGCAAGGACGAGGTCAAGGACATCGCCGTCCGCGGCACGACCATGGTGATGAAGTACGCCGAGCAGAACCTCGGGCAGACGATCATCGGCTACGAGTACTCGCCCGAGATCTTCACCGGCACCGAGCTGCCGTTCTCCGTGGAGGTGTGTGAGGCCGTCTCCGACGTGTGGCAGCCCGACGACGGCCGCGAGATCATCCTCAACCTGCCGGCCACGATCGAGATGGCGACCCCCAACGTCTACGCCGACCAGATCGAGTGGTTCTCACGCCAGCTGACCCGCCGCGAGTTCACCACGATCAGCCTGCACCCCCACAACGACCGCGGCACCGCGGTCGCGGCCACCGAGCTGGCGATGATGGCCGGCGCCGATCGGGTCGAGGGCTG
>CAZQCA010000076.1:0-13207 GCA_964591845.1 uncultured Nocardioides sp. | reverse complement strand
TGAACGTCCTCAACGGTGGCGCCCACGCCGACTCCAACGTCGACGTGCAGGAGTTCATGGTCGCGCCGATCGGCGCTCCCAGCTTCACCGAGGCGCTGCGCACCGGCGCCGAGGTCTACCACGCGCTCAAGTCGGTGCTCAAGAAGAAGGGGCTCGCCACCGGTCTCGGCGACGAGGGTGGCTTCGCGCCCAGCCTCGACAGCAACCGCGCCGCGCTCGACCTCATCGCCGAGGCGGTGAAGGCGGCGGGGTTCAAGCTCGGCAAGGACATCGTGCTCGCGCTCGACGTCGCCGCCACGGAGTTCTGCTCGCGCGGGAAGTACGCCTTCGAGGGCAGCAAGCGCTCCTCCGACGAGATGATCGCCTACTACGCCGACCTGGTCGCGTCCTACCCCATCGTCTCGATCGAGGACCCGCTCGACGAGGAGGACTGGAAGGGCTGGAAGGCCATCACCGACGAGCTCGGCTCGAAGGTCCAGCTGGTCGGCGACGACCTGTTCGTCACCAACACCGAGCGCCTCCAGCGCGGCATCACCGGCGGGCAGGCCAACGCCCTGCTGGTCAAGGTCAACCAGATCGGCTCGCTCACCGAGACCCTGGACTCCGTCGAGCTGGCGCACCGCAACGGCTACCGCTGCATGATGAGCCACCGCTCGGGTGAGACCGAGGACACCACGATCGCCGACCTGGCGGTCGCCACCAACTGCGGGCAGATCAAGACCGGCGCCCCGGCCCGGTCCGAGCGCGTCGCCAAGTACAACCAGCTGCTGCGGATCGAGGGCGAGCTCGGCGACGCTGCCCGCTATGCCGGAGCAGGCGCCTTCCCCCGCTACCGGGCCTGACGAGGGGCTGATCCCGACACCATGGGCAACCGACGGCCGGGCGACCCGGCACGCGGCGCACCGGGCCGGTCCGGCCCGCGCAGCGCTCGCCGCCCGGCCGCGCGCGGGTCCGGCCGGGCCGGCTCGGCGCCGACGCCGCGGTCCGCGGCCCAGGCGGTCGAACCTGCGCGGTCGCGGTTCACCGGCCGCGCGGTGGTGCTGGTCCTGGTGCTGCTCGTGCTCATGATGTCCTACGCCTCGTCGATGAAGGCCTACCTGCGCCAGCGGGCCCACATCGACTCGCTCAAGGCCCAGATCGTCGAGCAGGAGCGGCGGATCGACGTGCTGCAGCGCGAGAAGGAGCGCTGGCAGGACCCCGCCTTCGTGCGGATGCAGGCGCGGGAGCGTTTCGGCTACGCGCTCCCGGGCGAGACCTCGTTCGTCGTGGTCGACGGCAACGGCCGGCCGCTCGACCCGGAGAGCACGCTCAGCGACCCCTCCGAGGTCGGACAGGAGACGCCCCCCGCGTGGTGGGACAGCGCCTGGGCGTCCGTCGAGCTCGCCGGGGACCCGCCCCGCACCCAGGCCCCGCCCGAGCAGACCATCCGCGACGGCGACGGGTGATCGACCGGGCCGACGAGGCGGCGGTCGCGGAGCAGCTCGGCCGCCCGCCGCGCGGCGCCCGCCGGGTGGCCCACCGCTGTCCCTGCGGCCTCCCCGCCGTGGTCGCGACGGAGCCCCGGCTCCCCGACGGGACGCCCTTCCCCACGACGTTCTACCTCACCTGCCCGAGGGCCGCCTCGCTGATCGGCACGCTCGAGGGTGAGGGGCTGATGCGGGAGATGACCGAACGGCTCGGCACCGACACCGCGCTCGCGTCGGCGTACGCCGAGGCGCATCGGCGCTATCTCGCCGCCCGGGCCGAGCTGGGAGACGTCCCCGAGATCGCGGGCATCTCCGCCGGCGGCATGCCCGACCGCGTGAAGTGCCTGCACGTGCTGGCCGGCCAGGCGCTCGCCGAGGGGCCCGGCGTCAACCCGCTGGGTGACGAGGTGCTCGACCTGCTGGGGGAGTGGTGGGCCGAGGGGCCGTGCGTCGCGCCGTCCCCGTCGCAGGACTCCCCCGGAGGCGCCCCGTGATCGCAGCCGTCGACTGCGGCACCAACACCATCAAGCTCCTGATCGGCGACCTTCCCGAGGTGGCCGTGCGCGAGTCGCGGACCGTGCGGCTGGGCCAGGGTGTCGACACCACCGGCGAGCTCGCGGACGAGGCGCTGGCGCGGGCATTCGCCGCGATCGACGAGTTCGCAGTCCTGGTGCGCGCCCACGACGTCAGCGCGATCCGCTTCTGCGCGACCTCGGCGACCCGCGACGCGTCCAATGCGGCGATCTTCGCCGACGGCGTGCTCGAGCGGCTGGGCGTGCGGCCCGAGGTGCTCTCCGGCGACGAGGAGGCGGCCCTGTCCTACGACGGTGCGGTCCGCAACCTCCGAGTGCCGGTCGAGCCGCCTGTGCTGGTCGTCGACATCGGCGGCGGCTCGACCGAGCTCGTCCTCGGGCCGGGGCCGGGGGTCGGCGGCCGGGTCGCCGGCGTCTCGCTCGACATCGGCTCGGTGCGGCTGCACGAACGCCACCTCCACACCGACCCGCCCTCGACGGCGCAGATCCTCGAGTGCGTGGGCGACATCGAGGGTGCGCTCGACGGGTGCGGCGTCGACCTCGCCTCGGCCGGCACCGTGGTCGGTGTGGCCGGGACGATCACGACCGTCGGCGCGGGCGTGCTCGACCTGCCGGCCTACGACGCCGCGGCGATCGACCAGTCCACGCCGACGGTGCGGGAGGTGCGGGAGTACGTCGCGCGGCTGCTCGCGATGACCGTCGCCGAGCGTCGGGACCTGCCGTTCATGGCGCCCGGGCGGGCCGACGTGATCGGTGCGGGGGCGCTGATCCTCGACCGGGTGCTGGTGCGCACCTCGGTGTCGCGCCTGGTGGTCTCCGAGAGCGACATCCTCGACGGCATCGCGTGGTCGATGGTGTGAGATGGCCGGGGTGAGATGGCGGAGGTGAGCGACGGGTCGTCCGGGCCGCTGCAGCACCCGGCCACCGGGAGGACGTTCGCCAGTCCCGTGCCGCCCGGCTCCGGATGGCCGGGCGACGTCGCGACCCCGGAGACTCCCGTTGCGCGCTCCGCGGCCGGCGTACGGCGGCTGGCCGGGCATGCCTCCACGCCTCCGCCCACACGCCCACGATTGTGCGAAGACGACAGCCCGGTGGCGGGATTTGTTGACGTTTGGGCTCAAACGTCAACCCCGGAGGCACTCCGGGACCTCGCCGCCCGGATCTCCGTCTGCCACGCGTGCCCGCGGCTGGTGGGGTGGCGGGAAGGGGTGGCGGCGACCAAGAGGGCGGCGTACGCCGACCAGCCCTACTGGGGCCGCCCGGTGCCGGGCTGGGGCGACGACGAACCTCGCATCCTCCTCCTCGGGCTGGCGCCCGCGGCCCACGGAGCCAACCGCACCGGCCGGGTCTTCACCGGCGACCGCTCGGGCGACTGGCTCTTCGCGAGCCTGCACCGCGTGGGCCTCGCCGAGCTCCCCACCAGCACCCACGCAGCCGACGGCCAGCGACTCCGCGGCACCCGCCTGGTCGCCGCCGTGCGCTGCGCGCCTCCCGCCAACCGACCCACGACCACCGAGCGCGACACGTGCGCTCCTTGGCTCACCGCCGAGCTTGCGCTGCTCGAGCCGACGTTGCAGGTGGTGGTGGCGCTCGGCGGCTACGGCTGGGCTGCGGCCCTCCGCGCCTCCGCCGCCCTCGGGTACGCCGTCCCTCGACCTCGCCCGCGCTTCGGGCACGGCGCCGAGGCGACGCTGACCGGGGCGGGTCGCCGGATCCGGCTGCTCGGCTGCTACCACCCGAGCCAGCAGAACACGTTCACCGGGCGGCTCACCGAGGAGATGCTCGACCGGGTCCTCGGCCGCGCCGCCGACCTGGCGCGCCTGCGAGGATGAGCACCCGCCGGCCCCTGTATCCCAACCGGCAGAGGAAGCCGCCTTAAAAGCGGTCCAGTCTGGGTTCGACTCCCAGCGGGGGCACCTCTCGCCGCCGCGGCTCGAGGTCGGCCAGGCACAGCTCGTCCGAGCACGAGTCACCCGGGCACCACGGCACGCCCGCGGCCGGCGCGGTCGTGAGGTCGTCGTCGACCACCACCGAGACGACGCCCGCGCGCTCGAGGAGCGACGCGGCGATGGTCGCGCGGAACCCCGCGGCGCAGTAGACCCAGGGGGCCTCCCTCGACAGGATCGGGTCGGCAGGGATCCGGTGGGCCGGCAGGTGCACCGCTCCGCGGACATGGCCGGTGCGCCACTCGTGCTGCTCCCTCACGTCGACGACCAGGGGTTCGTGCGCGGCCATCTCCTCCGCGAGGTCGGCGAAGGACCGCGTGGCGGTGTCGGCGAGGTCGTCGGGCCCGAGCGGAAGCGAGCAGGTCACCAGGGCCCCGCGGATGTCGTCGACGCCGATCCGGTGGAGCTCGCGCACCGCGTCGTCGGCCTCGGTCTGGGTCTCGGTGACCAGCACCACCGGACCGTCGAGGGGTGAGGTCCAGCCGAACCACGTCGCCACCGCGCCGCGTGCGTCGATGGCGAGACTGCCCGGCAGGTGCTCGGCGGCCCACCGATCGCGGGGTCGCAGGTCCAGGACGAGGGCGTCCTCGTGGCAGAGCAGGTCGACGACGCCCGTCAACCGCGGCACGTAGGGGAAGCGGCCGGCGTGCCGGTCCCCGCCGGCGTTGCGCGGAGCCATCTGCCGGTAGTACGTCGGGAACGGACCGCACTGCGCCAGCAGGTCGGTGACGAAGTCGTCCTCGTTGAGCAGGAACGCCGGATGGTGCTCGAGCTGGTCGGCGACGGTGTCGCCGTGGCCGGACGGCAGACCCGGGGAGCAGAGACTGCCGAAGCCGTGGGTGGGACAGAGAAGGGCGTCCCCGCCGAGGAGCCGGGCGAGCCGCCGCACCGACCAGTACTGCCGGCGGGCAAGATCCTCGGCGCGGTCCTCGCCCAGCAGGTCGGTGCGCCCGGACGCGCCGAACAGCAGCGACCCGCCGGTGAACGCCAGGGTGCGGTCGGCCCCGCCCACGGCGTACGTCGCGTGCGCGTCGGTGTGTCCGGGGGTGTCGAGGACGCGGACGCGCACGGGGCCGGAGACGATCTCGTCCGCGTCGCGCACGCGGGTCGCCGAGTAGCCGAGCGCGGGCCCGTGGGGGACGACGTACTCCGCGCCGTGACGGCGGGCCAACGCCAGGCCGCCGCTGACGTAGTCGTTGTGGACGTGCGTCTCCAGGACCGCCCCCAGCCGGAGGCCGTGGCCGTCGAGGATCTGCTCCACGCGGTCGATGTCGCGCTGGACGTCGACGGCCACCGCCCAGCCGTCGGTGGCCACGAGGTAGGACCGGTCGCCGAGGGAGGGGGTGGACAGGGTGTGCAGGGTGAGGTCGGGTCCGGTCATCGGGGTGCTCCAGCGCGGTCGAGGTGGGGGAGGAGGCGGGTGGCCAGCCAGCGGGCCTGGACGGCGATCTCGGGGATCGCGACCGACTCCCAGAGCTCTCCGTGCAGGGGCGGGCCGAGCGCCGACACGGTGTCGGACGGCCGGCCGTCCGGTGCCAGCAGGGCGCCCGACGCCGGCTCCGCCGCGTATCCCAGACCTCGCGGTCCCTCGAGGACGCGGCCGGCGCGCAGCAGCGTGCGCCCGAGCGGATCCTGGTCGAGCCTGCGCGCCGGGCCCGTGCACACCACGACCCGATCGACGTCCAGGCGGTGTCCTGCGACGGCGACCCTGAGCCCACGGCGGGTCGGCGCGACCTCGTCCACCGTGCCCGCCAGGGTGCGGACCCTCCCGAGACACTCCAACCGGCGCAGGACGGTGGCCACGCCCGGGGCCATCCGGTGCCGATGCACGTCCCAGTGCCGGGCCAGATGGCGCACGAACGCGTCGCGCGAGGTGTCGTCCCAGGCGCGCCACAGGGCCGCGGTCTGGGGACGCAGCGCGTCGACCGCCGACCGCCAGTCACGGCCGTGCGCGCGCACCCAGCGCACGACCTCGCCGGGGCCGGGCGGCCAGGCATCCCACACCGGTGGCGGTGGCGGCGCGGCCGCGTCGTCGAGGTGCGCCTGCGGCAGCAGCCCGTGTCGCGAGACGCCGATCAGGCGCACGCCGGCCACCCGGGCGCTCAGCTCGAGCGCCAGGTCCACGAACGTCAGGCCGGTGCCGAGGCAGAGCACCGTCTCATCCGGCCGGACCGCCGTGAGCGCGTCGGGCAGCCAGGGCAGCGGCACCAGCCGATGGCTGGGCACGCTCGGTCCTGCGAGCGCAGCCGGGAGGTCGGGCGCGCTGTGACCGGTGGCCAGCACGATGTGGGCGGTCGGCCGGCGCACCCCGTCGTCGGTGACGACGGCGGTCGCTGCCGGTTCGAGGTCGATCACGCGTCGGCGTACGTGATCCAGCCGGCTGCCGGCCGGCGCTGCCTCCAGACTGCGCCGGACCAGGTCCTGCAGGTAGCTCCCGAAGGTCCCGCGCGGCGCGAAGGCGGACTGGTCCAGTCCGGACCATCGCGCGAAGTGGCCGGGATCGTCCGGGAGGGCGCTCATCCGCCCTGCGGGCACGTTGAGGAGATGCGTCGGGGAGGTCGTCGAGTACGCGACACCCGCGCCGAGGTGCTGCCTCGGTTCGACGACCCGCAGGATCAGGGGACGTCGCGCACCGCGGAGCAGGTGGACCGCGGTGAGGGCGCCCGAGGCGCCTCCGCCGACGATCGTGACGTCGGCGAGGCTGGATGGATCGGGATGCATGGATCCTTCTTCCTAAAGACTACTGAATTAGTACACTTTAAGCACGAGCGCCCTCCCGGCGGGAACACCGGCCCCCGGCGGCGCGTTGATCGGGGTGAGCGCCGGTAGAGTCGGTGCTCACTGGTGCGACGTCAGAGCGACGCCACCCCCGGCCTCCAAGGAGGAGACCACGATGCGCAGCAACAACCCGGTGTTCAACCGCTCGGAGGAGTTCAACGGGACCGCCCAGGCCAACGCCTACGGCAACGCGACCTACCCCGGCGCGGGCGGCTCCTACCCCGGCTACGGCTCGCCCCAGCAGCAGCCCTACACCGACCCCTCGACGTGGAGCACCGGCGCCCCCGGCGCGCCCGCGACGACGGAGCGGATGACCATCGACTCGGTCGTCCAGAAGACCGTGATCACCCTCGCGGTGGTGATCGCGACCGCGGCGGCCACCTGGTGGTGGACCGGCGACCTCGCCACCGACGCCCAGGTCGGCCAGCTCTACCTCGCGCTCATGGTGGGCTCGGGCGGCGCGTTCGTGCTGTCCCTGGTCAACTCGTTCAAGCGGGTGATCAGCCCGGCGCTGGTGCTGGGCTTCGCGGCCCTCGAGGGTGTCGCGCTCGGCGCCTTCAGCAAGTTCATCGAGTACACCTTCGTCTCACCGGGTGAGCAGGGCATCGTGCTGACGGCGGTGATGGGCACGTTCGCCGCCTTCGCCGGCACGCTCGCGACCTACAAGTTCCTCGACATCAAGGTGGGCGCCAAGTTCCGCACCGGCGTCATCGCCGCCGTCATGGGCATGGTCGGCCTCAGCCTCGTCTCGCTGGTGCTGAGCTTCTTCGGCGTCGACACCCAGCTGTTCGGCTTCGGCACCCTCGGCCTGATCACCGCGATCGCCGGCCTGGTGCTGGGCGTGTTCATGCTGATCCTCGACTTCGACTTCATCGAGAACGGCGTGGCCGCCGGGCTGCCCGAGCGGGAGTCGTGGCGGGCGGCCTTCGGCCTGACCGTCAGCCTGGTCTGGATCTACACCAACCTACTGCGGATCCTCGCGATCCTCCGCGGCGACTGAGCCGGCGGCCGCTGCGCGGCCAGCCGTCATCTCGGAGGCCGTCTCGGAGGTCATCTCGGGGGAGGTCTGCGGGGACTCGACCGCGCCCTGCTGGGTCCGGCCCCGGGTGCGCAGCCGCACCCAGCGCCCGCGCAGCCCGCGCTGCACGCCGGCGATGTCGGTGCCGTCGAGCTCGGTGCCGGGATGGCGGCCGGCCTCGACGGCGGCCGCCGCGACCGGCAGCACCACGCTGCGCTCGCGGTGGACCCGCTCGACCTCCTCGTCGGGCAGCAGGCCCAGCGCCGCCAGCGACGACGGGACCAGCACCGACGCCAGCGCTCGGTAGCCCTTGGCGGAGGGGTGGAAGCGGTCCGGGCCGAAGAGCAGGGCGGGGGCCGCGGCGAACTCCGGTCCGAGGATCGACCCCAGCGACACCGACCGGCCGCCGGCCTCGACGGTGGCGATCGCCTGGGCGGCCGCGAGACGGCGCGACCACGAGCGCGCCACCTGCTTGAGCGGCGGCGGGATCGGCTGCACGGTGCCCAGATCGGGGCAGGTGCCCACGACCACCGCGACCTCGCTCTCGCGCAGCTTGCGCACCGCCTCGCCCAGGTGACGGACCGACGCCGAGGGCAGCACCCGGTGGGTGACGTCGTTGGCACCGATCAGGACCACAGCGAGGTCGGGCGCGCTCGGCAGCGCGTGGTCGATCTGGGCGTTCAGGTGGGAGGACTGTGCGCCGACGACGGCGTACTCGCGCAGGTGGACCCGCCGGTCGGCCGCCTGCGCGATGCCGGACGCGAGCAGCGCGCCCGGCGTCTCCTCCACCCGGCCCACGCCGTAGCCGGCGGCTCCGGAGTCGCCGAGCAGCGCGATCTTGATCGCCGGCCCGGGCCGCCCGCGGCCGTACCACCCGGTCGCGTCCGGCGGGCGGCCGCCGGTGGGCTCGCCGATGGTGCGCCGGGCGAGGGTGGCCTCCGCGCGCAGCACGCCGTAGAGCGCTCCGCCGAGCACGGACAGGCCGCCTCCGCCGTACGCCGCGGCGGAGGCCAGCTTCCGAGCCGCGGCGGCCTTTCCCACGTCCCTCACTCTACGGATGCCTCAGCGCACGCCGCTGGCAGTTAGGTTGAGGGGGTGCAGTACGTCGACTCGCTCCTGGACCTGATCGGCCACACGCCCCTTCTCCGGCTGTCCCGCTCACTGGACCTGCCCGAGGGCAGTGGCACCGAGGAGCACGGGCCGCTGGTGCTGGCCAAGGTGGAGTACCTCAACCCCGGCGGGTCGGTGAAGGACCGGATCGCGACCCGGATGATCGACGCCGCCGAGGAGTCGGGGGAGCTCGAGCCCGGAGGCACCATCGTCGAGCCCACGTCGGGCAACACCGGCATCGGGCTGGCCATGGTGGCGCAGGAGCGCGGCTACCGGTGCATCTTCGTGTGTCCCGACAAGGTGAGCGAGGACAAGCAGAACGTGCTGCGCGCCTACGGCGCGGAGGTGGTCGTCTGCCCCACGGCGGTGCCGCCGGAGCACCCCGACTCCTACTACAGCGTCAGTGACCGGCTGGTCCGCGAGACGCCCGGCGCGTGGAAGCCCGACCAGTACTCCAACCCTCACAACCCGCGGTCGCACTACGAGACGACCGGCCCGGAGCTGTGGGAGCAGACCGACGGCCGGATCACCCACTTCGTCGCCGGCGTCGGCACCGGCGGCACCATCAGCGGCGTGGGCCGCTATCTCAAGGAGCGCAACCCCGACGTCAGTGTCGTCGGCGCCGATCCGGCGGGCTCTGTCTACTCCGGAGGCTCGGGCCGCCCCTACCTGGTCGAGGGTGTCGGCGAGGACTTCTGGCCCACCACCTACGACCGCGACGTCGCCGACCGCATCATCGAGGTCTCCGACGCCGACTCCTTCGCGATGACCCGGCGGCTGGCGCGCGAGGAGGCCCTGCTCGTGGGCGGCTCGTCCGGCATGGCGGCCTACGCCGCCGCCGAGCTGGCGCGCGAGCTGGCCGGCACGCCGGAGGGAGAGCGGGCCGTGATCGTGGTGCTGCTGCCCGACTCCGGACGGGGCTACCTCTCCAAGGTCTTCAGCGACTCCTGGCTGGCGCAGTACGGCTTCGCGGTCGACGGCGACGGCCAGGGCGCCCGGACGGTGGGTGACGTGCTGCGGGCCAAGTCGGGCGGCCTCCCCGACCTGGTGCACACCCACCCGGGCGAGACGATCGCCGAGGCGATCGCGATCCTGCAGGAGTACGGCGTGTCCCAGATGCCCGTGGTCCGCGCCGAGCCGCCGATCGTCGCGGCCGAGGTGGCGGGCTCGGTCTCCGAGCGGGCGCTCCTCGACGCGCTCTTCGCCGGCGACGCCCGCCTGACCGACAGCGTCGAGCAGCACATGTCGCCGGCGCTGCCCACCATCGGCGCCAACGAGCCGGCCCGCTCCGCGGTCGGGCTCCTGGGATCGGCCGACGCGGTGCTCGTCCACGACGACGGCAAGCCGGTGGGGGTGCTGACCCGTCAGGACCTGCTGGCGTTCGTGGCGCAGGGCTGACCGGGACCGCGACCGATGGCTCACGGGGGGCGGGGGCGGCGGCCGTCGGCGCTCGCCGTGTCCGCCGTCGTGGTGGTCGCGGCCGTGGGAGCGGTCGCCGGGGCGGGACTGCGATGGGGCCGTGACCCGGCCTCCGGTGACCCGACCCCGGGCGTGGTCTTCGGACGCACCGACCAGTGCCACGACGCCCGCGCGACCGACGCGCGCCAGGCCGCCGTCTGCGACGGCGTCTGGCTGCGTCCGGCGCGCCGCGCGTTCGTCCCGCAGGGGCTCGTCGTCACCGGGCGGACGGCCTACGTCTCCGGCTATCGCGACGGTCGCATCGGCCACCGCCTGTGCCAGGTCGTGGTCGCCGACGCGGAGACGGGGCGGACACGGACCTATCTGCGGCAGCTGACCGGCACCCTCGGTGGCGTGCCGGTCCAGTGCCGCCACGGGGGTGGGCTGGCCCGCAGCCCCGAGGGGCTGTGGCTCGCCGCGACCAGTCGGCTGTGGCTGCTGGACCCGGCGGCACTCCGGGCGGGCGGCGACCCGGTGCTGCGGGTCTGGGCGGTCGAGGCGCCCGTGCGGGGGTCCGCGCTGGTCGCACGGCGGGGGCGACTCGGCCTGGTGGGCTGGGCGGAGCGCCGCCCGCACCGGGTGTTCTGGACCGAGGTCGACGACCTGATGGCCGACGGCGTGCAGCGGGTCTCCGTCAGCGGTGGCCCCGGTGCGGCGCGGCCGTCGTCGCGGCACGGGGTCCCGAGCCGGACCCAGGGAGGCGCGTGGGGACCCGGTGGCCTCTGGCTCAGCCGGTCCACGACCTACTGCGGCGAGCTGGTGCGGCCGGACGGGCGGCGGACGGCGTTCCTGCCCGGCGCCGAGGGGGTCGCCTTCGCCCGGGGCCGGCTGTGGGTCGTCAGCGAGTCGGGGTCACGGGCCTATCAGCGGCTGGGCGGTGGCCGCCCGGCGGTGCCGACCCTGCTGGCGCTGGACCCGCAGAGGCTGGACCCCGCGGCCGACCTGTGCCCCTGGGACTGAGTGACGCGTGGGCGAGATCTCGGCCTCGGTGGTCGCGCTGCTGGTCGTGGCGGCGCTCGCAGCGGGCTTCGTGGACGCCGTCGTGGGCGGCGGGGGCCTGATCCAGCTGCCCGCCCTCGTGGTGGGCCTCCCCGGCGCCGCCCCGGTGCAGATCCTCGCCACCAACAAGCTCGCCTCGATCTGCGGCACGTCGGTCGCTGCGACGACGTACTACCGGCGGGTGCGACCCGACCCCCGCACCTTCGTGCCCCTGATGGTGCTGGCGTTCACCGGCTCCCTGGCGGGCGCGGCCGTGGCCAGCCGCATCCCGCGGTCGGCGTTCGAGCCGATCGTGGCGGTCGCCCTGGTCGTGGTTGGTGCGGTCGTCGTGCTGAGACCCGAGCTGGGGGAGCGCACGGTCCTGCGCTTCCAGGGCGGCCGGCATGTGGGGGCGGCGATGGCGACGGGGGCGGTCATCGGGTTCTACGACGGTGCGCTCGGGCCGGGGACTGGCTCGTTCCTCGTCTTCGCTCTCGTCGGTCTGCTCGGATACGCGTTCGTGGAGGCCTCGGCGAAGGCGCGGCTGGCCAACTGGGCCACCAACCTGGCGGCCCTGTGCGTGTTCGTGCCGCAGGACGCCGTGCTGTGGCGGCTCGGTCTGGCCATGGGTGCGGCCAACCTCGTCGGCGGCTACGTCGGCGCCCGGACCGCGGTCGCCCGGGGATCCCGCTTCGTGCGGGGGTTCTTCGTCGTGGTCGTGGCCGGCTTCGTGGTGCGGATCGGCGGCGAGGTGCTCGGTGTCTGGTGACCCGGGTGACGCCGCGCACGGCCGCTATCTGACGATCGCGCGCGACGCGGGCGCCCAGATCGAGGAGCGGCGCTCTCGGTTCCGGTGCCGTCTGGTGCGGGTCGAGGACGAGGCCGCGGCGCGGCTGGTCGTGGAGGAGGAGCGCCGGGTCCACTGGGACGCGCGGCACCACTGCTCGGCGTTCGTGCTCGGCGCCCGAGCCGACCTGCAGCGGTCCAGCGACGACGGAGAGCCAGCCGGCACCGCGGGCGCGCCGATGCTCGAGGCCCTGCGCGGCGCCGGGGTCAGCGACGTCGCGGCGGTGGTCACGCGGTGGTTCGGAGGCGTGCTCCTGGGCACGGGTGGGCTGGTCCGGGCCTACGGCGAGGCCGTGCGCGCCGCGCTGGCCGAGGCCGGGACGCTCGTGCGCGAGCGCCGACGGGAGGTCGCGGTCGACCTCGACCACGCGGTGGCCGGGCGGGTGGAGAGCGCCCTGAGGGCCCGCGGGATCGCCGTCCTCGACGTCACGTACGCCGGCACGGCGACGCTCGTGGTCGGCGTACCGGTGGGCGAGGAGGCGCAGCTGGCAGCCGTGCTGGCCGAGCTGACGGCCGGCGCGGCGACCCCGCGGCTCGTGGGCGAGAGGTGGGTCGACCTGCCGGCCGCCTCCGGAGCGTAGGTTGGCGCCATGAGCATCCCCGTGCCGGTCGAGCGGCTCGTCGAGGCGCTGGCCGACTACGGCTCCGGCTATCTGCTGTCGGTGTCGGCCGACGCCCGGGTCAAGGTGGTGACCGTCGACCCGGTGGCCGGCGACGACGTGCTCGTCGTGGCCGGGCCGGGCCGCGGCACCCTCGGCAACGTCGCGGGCAACGCCCAGGTGACGTTGGCGTTCCCGCCGCGCCAGACCCACGGCTTCACGCTCCTGGTCGACGGCACCGGCGCGGTCGACGGCGACGACGTACGGATCACGGCCCACGCCGCCGTGCTCCACCGGCCGGCCGCTCACAGCGACGGCCCGCCACCGCCGGACCTCTCCCCTCAGAGCAGGTAGACCAGCCCGGGGCCCTCGTCGCGGTAGGGGATGCCGAGCGCGTCGAGGGCGGGCCGCCAGGAGCCGGTGCAGGTCGGGTCGGAGCCCTCGAAGCCGTGATCGGCCGTGAGCAGGATCGTCA
>CAZQCA010000075.1:0-13264 GCA_964591845.1 uncultured Nocardioides sp. | reverse complement strand
TGTTGCCGACCTTGTCGTAGACGACGTCGCTGTAGTCGACCCAGCCCTCCTGCACCGTCACCGCCTTGAGCCCCAGGTGCGCCGCGACGCCGGTGACCTGCCGGGTGTGGTTGGACTGGATGCCGCCGATCGAGACGAGGGTGTCGCAGCCGGTGTCGATGGCCTCGGCCACGAGGTACTCCAGCTTGCGCACCTTGTTGCCGCCGTACGCGATCCCGGAGTTGCAGTCCTCGCGCTTGGCCCAGATCTCCACGCCGCCGCCGAGGGCCTCGGAGAGACGCGGCAGGGGGTGGATCGGCGAGGGGCCGAACAGCAGGGGCTCGCGGCGGAAGTCGCTCAGGCTCATGGCCGGAGCGTAGTGGCGGTCACGGCCGGTCCGGCACCTGACGGCACGGCTACGCTCGACGGCGTGATGGTCGAGCTGGCGGCGCCCGACGGGCTCGCCGAGGCCTGGGTGGCGACGCCCGGCGACGATGAGGCACACCCGGGGGTCCTGCTCTTCATGGACGCGATCGGCCTCCGGCCACGCATCTTCCAGATGGCCGACCACATCGCCTCGTGGGGATACGTCGTGCTGGCGCCGCACGTCTTCTACCGCGAAGGCGCGGCCGCCGACACCGCGCCCGGCGCGCCGCTCGACACCGACGAGAAGCGCAGCGCCTTCTTCGCCGACGCGATGCCGCGGGTGCGCCGGCTGACGACCGAGCTGGCGCTCCCCGACATCGCGGCCTACCTCGCCGCGCTCACGGCGCGGGCCGACGTCACCACACCGGTGGGCGTGGTGGGCTACTGCATGGGCGCGCGCCTCGCCGTACGAGCGGCCTGCGCGCACCCCGACCTGGTCGCGGCGTGCGGCGGGTTCCACGGGGGCGGACTGGCCACCGACGCCGACGACAGCCCCCATCTCGGCCTGGGCGGAGCGCGGGCGCGCTTCGTGTTCGGCCACGCCGACGCCGACGCGTCGATGGACGCAGACGCCCAGGCACGGCTGCGCGACGCCCTGGACGCCGCCGGGCTCGACGCCGTCACCGACGTCTACGCCGGCGCCCGGCACGGCTACACGATGAGCGACACCGCGGTCTACGACGCGGCGGCGACGGAGCGGCACTTCGAGGCGCTGCGCGACCTCCTCGACCGCACCCTCGCCGACTGAGGCCCGCTCAGTCCAACGGCACCACGTCGGTCACCTTGTAGCCCATCTCCTCGTCGGCCATCTGCCGGCTGATGTCGATGTAGGCCGAGGAGGGGTAGTCCTGCCCCATCGGCCAGGTCACGTCGATCTGGGCCGCCTTGGGATTGTTGATCTGGTCGATGATGTCGTCGAGGGTGACCATCGGCACCTGGGCGGCCTCGCCCTTCTTGTGCCCGTACGCCGTCCGCGTCCAGGTCGCCGAGACGGCCTTGCCGTCACGCACCTCGATCCGCACGGGCTCGCCGCGGGTGGCGCAGAAGCAGCTCACCGACACCGTGAAGTCGTAGTCCTGGTGGGGATAGGCCGGGTAGCTGCCGACCGTGGGCTCCGGCGAGGGCGGCTCGCTCGGAGGCGCGCTGCTGGAGGTGTCGGGCTCGGCGGCCGGATCGGTCGCCGTGGTGTCGGAGCCCCCGCTGCAGCCGGCGAGCAGGACGAGGGCGGCCAGCGTGGCGGTGATGCCGGCGGCCAGGCGGGCGGTCGGGGCGGCGCCGGGGCGCATGCGGTTCATGCCGGTTGGACGTCGCCTCGGTCCGGCCGGTTCCGGGTGTCTGGACCGCCCGGGTTCCCCACTCCTGCGCCGCTGTGGGCACTGAGTGGGCCGCCGGCGGGTCACTCAGTGCCCACAACGGCGCACCAGTCGGGGAGGTGGGGGCCACCGGCTACCCTCCACCGCATGCGGATCCTGCTCGGGCCCGACGGTCTGACCCCCAGCGGGGGCGACGCCGAGCTCCCCCCGGGGGCCTACGACTGGCCCGACACACAGACGTGGACCCGGGTGGCCATGCTGCGCAGCCTCGACGGCGGCGTCGCCGGCGCCGACGGGCGGAGCGGCTCGATCTCGTCGGCGGTGGACCGCCAGGTCCTCGCCGCCGTACGCCGGCACGCCGACGCCGTCGTCATCGGTGCCGCGACCCTGCGCGTCGAGCGCTACGGCCCCATGACGGCGACCGACGAGGCGGCCGAGGATCGTCGCCGACACGGTCAGGCCGACGCTCCGGTGCTCGTCGTCGTGAGCGGCAGCCTCGACCTCCCCTGGGAGGAGGAGGTCTGGGCCGCGTCCAGCACGACCCCGATCGTGGTCACCGGCACGGCCGCCCCTGCTGCGGCGCTCGAGCGGGCCGCCGCGCACGCCACCGTCGTCCAGCTCGACGAGGTCACGGCCATGGCGATCCTCGACGCCCTGCACGAGCGCGGGCTCCGTCGCGTCGTCTGCGAGGGGGGCCCCGGTCTGCTCGCGGCGTTCGCCCGGGAGGGCGTGGTCGACGAGATCTGCCTGACGGTCGCGCCCTACCAGCCGACGCTCACGCCCGGCGCGGACGGCGATGGACACGACCCGGCAGCCTTCGAGCTGACGCAGCTGGTCGAGCACGAGTCGTTCCTCTTCGCGCGCTACCTGCGTCGCCCTGTCGGCGACGCGACGTAAGGTCCGCTCATGATCACCCTGTCCGGGCTGCTCGCCCTGGCCGAGGCCCACCGGGAGGCCCTCGACCACCCGGTGGCTCCGATCCGCCTGGGCGACCGGGTGGTCGACTCCGACCGGGAGCCGGTCGTGATGGGCACGGTCAACCTCTCGCGCGACTCCACGTATCGCGACAGCGTGGCCACCTCGACCGACTCGGCGCTGCGCCGCGGCCGGATCCTCGCCGCCCAGGGCGCCGACGTGGTCGACCTCGGGGCCGAGTCGACCAACGGACCCGCCGCGCGCGTCGACCCGGCACGGCAGGCGGAGCTGATGGTGCCGGTGATCGAGGGGCTCGCCGGTGACGGCGTCGTGGTGTCGGCCGAGACCTACGACCCGACGGTCGCCAAGGCCTGCCTCGTGGCGGGCGCCCGGGTGCTCAACTACACCGGTCACGCGCGCGACGAGGAGATCTTCAGCCTCGCGGCCGAGCACGGCGCCACGGTCGTCCTCTGCTGGGTGGCCGGCGACGACGTCCGCGACGTGCGCGACGTCCCGCGCGAGGCCGACCCGCTGCCGGCCTATCTGCGGCAGTTCCGCGAGCGCGCCGACGCCGCCCACGAGGCAGGCGTGCGCTCGGTCGTCATCGACCCCGGGCTCGGCCTCTACTACGCCAACCTCACCGACCCCCAGACCCGCATCGACTACCAGACGAGGGTGCTGCTGCGCACGTTCGAGCTGCGGGTGCTCGGGCTGCCGGTCTGCCACGCGCTGCCGCACGCGTTCGACCTCTTCCAGGAGGAGTTCCGCAGCGCCGAGCCGTTCTTCGCCACCCTCGCCAGGCTGGCCGGCACCGGCATGTTCCGCACGCACGAGGTGCCGACCGTGCGCGCCGCCCTCACCGCGATGCAGCGGCTGGGCTGACCGGCCTCGGTCAGCTCAGGTAGCGACGTACGGCGTGCGCGAGCGCCGTGGCGTAGCGCGCCCGGCCGGCGCGCGTGGTCATCCGGCGAGCGTCCTTGGGGTTGCGCATGTTGCCGCACTCCACCATCACCGTCGGGATGTCGGCGAGGTTGAGGGTGCCGAGGTCGGAGCGGAAGTCCAGCCCGTCGCCGCCCGCGACGTAGCCGGCCCGGGGCAGCCCGGCGGCCACGAGCGAGGCCCGGACGACCTTCGCCAGCCGTCGTGACGACCCGAAGATGTCGTGGGTCCACGGCCGCCGGTCGGTCGGGGCGATCACGTGGAAGCCGGGGCCCGCGCCGAAGGCGCCGTCGCCGTGGATGCTGACCTTGAGGTCGGCCGGAGCGCGGTTGCCGGCCCGACCGCGGACGTCGACGCACGGCCCCCAGAGCTTCTGGCTGTTGGCGGACCGGGTGAGCCGGACCGTCGCGCCGGCCTTCTCGAGCCGCCGCTGCAGCAGGAGCGCGACCCGCCAGGTGAACGTCGCCTCGGGGAAGCCGCCGTTGGTGGCGGTGCCGGTGGTGTTGCACGGCTTGCGGAAGCCGCCGGCCGGCACCAGCCTGTTGATCCGCCGCGGGAAGCGGTGGTTGCCGAGCTGGTGCCCGGGGTCGATGACCACGACCCGGCCCTTGAGGGGCTGGCCCGAGACCGACGACATCGTGCCTGCCGTCGGACCGGCGTACGTGCGTGCCGAGGACGGGGCGTGAGCGGCCGCCGGCAGCGTCTGGGCGGCGGTCACCACCAGCAGGGCGGTGACCACGGCGGAGGTGGCACGGGGACGACGCACCTGGCCGACCCTAGCGGCACCCCATCCCGTACGGTGAGGGCGCAGCAGATCCGAAGGAGAAGGCATGACCTGGTTGGTGACCGGCGGAGCGGGCTACATCGGGGCCCACGTGGTGCGCAGCCTGCGCGAGGCGGGCATGGGCGCCGTCGTCCTCGACGACCTCTCGAGCGGGTTCGCCGGGTTCGTCCCCGACGACGTCCCGCTGGTGAAGGGCACGCTGCTCGACCCGATGACCGTGGAGGACACACTGCGCCAGCACGGCGTCGTCGGCGTGATCCACGTCGCGGGCTTCAAGTACGCCGGGGTGTCGGTCAGCCGGCCGCTGCACACCTACGAGCAGAACGTCTCCGGCACCATCACCCTGCTCCGGGCGATGCTCAACGCGGGCGTCGACAAGATCGTCTTCTCCTCGAGCGCCGCCACGTTCGGCACCCCCGACGTCGAGGTGGTGACCGAGGAGACCGCCACCCGGCCGGAGTCGCCGTACGGCGAGAGCAAGCTGATCGGCGAGTGGCTGCTGCGCGACACCGCGCACGCCCACGCGCTCACCCACACCTCCCTGCGCTACTTCAACGTCGTCGGCAGCGGCTACGACGACGTCTACGACGCGAGCCCGCACAACCTCTTCCCGATCGTGCTCGACCGGCTCTATCGCGGCGGCGTCCCGCAGATCAACGGCGACGACTACCCGACGCCCGACGGCACCTGCATCCGCGACTACGTCCACGTCTCCGACCTGGCCCGCTCCCACGTCGCTGCCGCCGAGCGGATGCTGCGGGGCGAGCCGATCGAGCCGGTCTACAACCTCGGCAGCGGCGAGGGCTCGTCCAACCGGCAGATCATGGACACCATCCGCGAGGTCACGGGGATCGACTTCGAGCCGACGATCGGCCCGCGCCGCGCCGGTGACCCGGCGCGCATCGTGGCCGCCGGCGACCTCGCCGCCCGCGACCTCGACTGGGCGATGCGCCACGACCTGCGCGACATGGTCGCCTCCGCCTGGACCGCCCGGCAGCTCGTGGGCGACGCCTACCCCGCTCGCTGACGTCCGGCGGCCCGGCCGCCGCGGAAATGGCGAACGGGTCAGTACGACGCGTCTGGCGCGTCGTACTGACCCGTATCGCTTGAGTTGACCGCTCGAGACCGGTCAGCGGGTGATCAGTCGCCGATCTTCTCGGCGGCGTCGGCCACGGCCTTGGCAGCGCTGGCGGCGGTCTTGCGGGCCGCGGTGGCGGTGGCCTTCGCGCTGCTGCGCGGGGTGGCCGCGGCCTTCTTGGCCCGCGTCGAGGCGCCCTTCGCGGTGCTCTTGGTGAACTTGGCAGCCTTGGTCGCCTGGGTCTTGGTGGTCTTCGCCTTGGCGACGGTCACCTTGGCCTCGGCGACGGCGTCCTGGGTGGACCGCTGACGGCGGATGCGGGCGACCAGCTTCTCGCCACGGGCGACCAGGTCGTCGTAGGCCTCGTTGGCGCCCTGGCTCAGGGTGGTGACGTTGTCGTTGACGAGCTCGGTCACCAGCTCCTGGACGCGGGCGGGCAGGGCCAGCGCCTCCTTCTGCAGCTCGGCGATGCGCGACTCGACCAGCTCGCGGCGGGCCTTGGCGTCCTTGCTCAGCGCGTCGAAGCGAGCGTTGACGGCGACCGTCGCCTGCTTGCGGGCGGTCTCCGGCTCGAAGTCGGCGACCGACTTCGTGAGGGAGTCCTGCATCTCGGCGAGGCGCTTCTGGACCTCGGCGACGCGCTTCTGGGCGTCGGCGACGTAGTCGCGCACGGCCTCGACGGCGAGGTCGGTGGCGCCGACACCGGCGTAGAACTGCTTGGTCAGCGTGTTGGGGAGGGTGGTCTGGGGCATCGTGTGCTCTCTTCTCTCTTCTCCGGCGGGCCGATCGGGCCCGTGGTCTGGGGTGCCGCTGGTCAGGCGTCGCTCGCGTCGCTCGCGTTGAGGGCGAGGAACGAGGAGTAGACGTCCAGCAGCGACTGCTTCTGTCGCTCGGTGAGCCGGGGGTCCGCGAGGACCGCGAGCTCGACCGAGCCGCTCTCGTCGAGGCCGACGATGCCGGCCCGCACGTAGAGCTGCTCCGCGGAGATCCGCAGCGCCTTCGCGATCTGCTGCAGCACCTCGGCAGAGGGCTTGCGCAGGCCGCGCTCGATCTGGCTCAGGTAGGGGTTGGACACACCCGCCTGCTCGGCGAGCTGCCGCAGCGTGAGCTGCGCGCCGAGCCGCTGCTCCCGGAGATAGTCACCGAGATCCTCGACCCGCTGCCGCACCTTGGTCCTGGCCATGCCCCCATCCTTGCTTGCTGGAGTTAGCAAAATCAACTCCGGTCGCGGTGAGGAGAGTCACAGGCGGCCCGGGAACCCTTTTCCTGCTGGGCTCTCTCGCTCGCATGACGCGCATGCGGCGGCTAGCGGCGTACGCCGAGCGGGCATCATCCTGGCAGCGCGGCGCGCACCTCTCCCACCGGCACCCCGCCGCCCAGCAGCTCGAAGGACGAGAGGGACTCGAGCTCACCCGCGTCCACCCCCGCCTCGCCGCCGACGCCGTCGCGCAGCAGGAGGGCCGCCATCACGACCGCGCGCGCCCGGTCGGCCCCGTCGTCGATCTTGAGGCCCCAGGTGCGCCCGTCGGGGAGCGCCACGAGGAAGCAGGCCTCGGCCCCGGACTTGGCGATCGCACCCGGGACCGCCCGCAGCAGCCGCGCCTCGTCGCGGCGGGAGCCCGAGACCAGCTCGGGATAGCCGCGGATGGCGTCGGCGATGCGGCGGGCGTGGACGTCGGGCAGACCGCCCACCTCGCCGAGCGCGAACTGCCGGAAGGCCCGCGCCATCCCGGCCAGGCTCGCCGACAGCGCCGGAGCGCCACACCCGTCGACGGCGGTCTCGGTGGGCTCGCCGGTCAGCTCGGTCACGGTCGCCGTCACCGCCCGCTGCAAGGGGTGGAAGGGGTCGAGGTAGTCGACGATGCCCCACCCGTTGACCACGCAGGTGACCAGCATGGCGGCGTGCTTGGCCGAGCAGTTCATCAGGATCGGCGCGGGACCGCCGCCGGCACGCAGCAGCGCGTCCCGCTCCTCGGGGTCGAGCGGCAGGTCGGGCGGGGTCTGCAGGGACGACTCGTCCAGCCCGGCCAGCCCGAGGATGCGGCGTACGCCGGCCAAGTGGACCGCCTCGGCGGAGTGCGAGGAGCAGGCGAGCGCGAGCAGGTCGTCGGGCAGCTCGAGACCCAGCCGGAGTAGGCCGAGTGCCTGCAGCGGCTTGAGGCACGAGCGCGGCAGCAGGGGTCGCCGCGGGTCGCCGAGCTCCCAGGAGATCGCGCCGCCGGCGGACAGGGCCACGGCCGAGCCGTAGTGCCGCCCCTCGACGAAGCCCGACCGCACCACCTCGGCGACGATCGGCTGCGGGCTCACTACGCCGGGCTCGGACATGGCCGCAGACTACTGGCGGGGCCCGCGCGGGCCGGTGGCAGGATGTGGCCCGTGCCGACACCGCAGTACCACCCCTCGCCCCGCGAGCTCGACGACCTCGAGCTCCTCGTCGGGGGCGCGCTGCAGCCGATCGTGGGGTTCAACGAGCCCGGCAGCCCCGTGACGCTCGAGCTGCCGGCCGAGGTCGTCGACGCCGCACACGGGTCCGGCGAGGTGGAGCTGGTGGACCCCGAGGGGCTTCCACTCGCGGTCGTCGACCTGGACGGCCGGGTGCGCGGGCTCACCCACGCCCAGCACGGTCCCTTCAGGCGGCTCTACCTCACGCCCGCCCAGGCACGGGAGGCCTATGCCGGGCGCACCTGGGTGCCGGTCGCCGAGCCCCTGACGGACAGCCAGCTCGCCCATCTGCGCGACGCAGGCCCGGTCGTGCTGCTGGCGTTGGTCGGCGCGGGCACCCCGACCCTGTCCACGGTCGGCACGATCCGCGCCACGCTTGCGGCCGCTGACCTGCTCGACGATGCCGCGGTGGTCGCCGTACCGCTCGCCTCGCACGACGACCCCGACCTGGACCACCACCTGGGCGTGCAGGTGGTCGAGAACTACGCCGACGGCGACCCGGTCACCGGGCTCGTCGAGGGGGGCGAGCTGCCCGACGCGGTGGCGGCCATCGTCGACGACGACCAGCCTCCGCCCGACGAGCAGGGCCTCGTCGTCTTCTTCACCGGCCTGTCCGGCAGTGGCAAGTCGACCCTGGCCCAGGCCTTCATCGACCTCCTGCTGGAGCACGGGGGGCGCACGGTCACCAGCCTCGACGGCGACGTCGTACGCCGGCACCTGTCGGCCGGGCTGACCTTCTCCAAGGCCGACCGGGAGACCAACATCCGCCGCATCGGCTGGGTGGCGGCCGAGATCTCGCGACACGGCGGCGTGGCGGTCTGCAGCCCGATCGCCCCCTTCGACGAGACCCGCCGGCAGGTGCGGCAGATGGTCGACGACGCGGGCGGGGCGTTCTTCCTCGTGCACGTGGCCACGCCGCTGGAGGAGTGCGAGCGTCGCGACCGCAAGGGTCTCTACGCCAAGGCCCGGCGCGGCGAGATCCCCGAGTTCACCGGCATCTCCTCCCCCTACGAGGAGCCCACGGACGCCGCCGTCCGAGTCGACACGACCGGCCGGACCATCGACGACGCCCTGGCCGACGTGCTCGAGGGCCTGCGCGCGGCCGGCTACCTCGACCTCCCCTGACCTCCCCCACGGGTCGTGTGCCTGTGCCGTCCCACTCCGAGCGGGGCCCAGACACACGACCGACTTGAATTGGCCGGTTAGCCGATTACTCTTATAGAGTTTGCCGTCGTGATGGACATTCTCACCTGGTCGGCCGTGTCGATCGTCCTCGTCGGCTTCTTCATCGGCATCGTCGTGGGGCTCACCGGCATGGGCGGTGGTGCCCTGATGACGCCGGCGCTCATCCTGCTCGGCTTCGCCGACGCGTCCGCCGTGGTGACGGCGGACCTGACCGCGGCGGCCGTCTACAAGTCCGGAGGGGCGATCGTGCACTCGCGGCACGGGCAGCCCAATCTCAGACTGGCGGGATGGCTGATCGCGGGATCGGTGCCGGCCGCCCTGATCAGCCCGTTCGTCTTCCATGCCCTGGCCGGTGAGGGCGAGGACTTCCAGAACTCCCTGAAGCTCGCGATCGGGATCGCCCTGCTGTTCGCGGCGGCCACCTACGCCTTCCGGCTCTACCTGCAGCTCCGTCGGGTGCACCGCGGTGGCTACACCACCGACGACAATCCCGTCATCCGCCCGCTCCCCACCTTCCTGGTCGGCATGCTCGGCGGCGCCCTGGTCGGCATCACCAGCGTCGGGTCGGGCTCGGTCATCATGATCGCGCTGCTCATGCTCTACCCGGGCCTGTCGCCCCTGCGCCTGGTGGGGACCGACCTCGTGCAGGCCGTGCCTCTGGTGCTGGCCGCGGCGATCTCCAACATCGTCGTCAACCAGGGCGTCGACTGGACGCTGCTGATCCCCCTGGTCATCGGCTCGGTCCCCGGCTCGATGCTGGGCAGCCGGATCGCGCCCAAGGTGCCGCAGTCCTACATCCGGCGCGGGATCGTCGTGGTCCTCTTCGTCTCCGGACTCGCGCTGCTGGACAAGGCGGGCCACGGGCCGCAGGGGCTGCTGTCGTCGATCGGCCTCGACGGGCTCGCCTCGAGCGACCAGTACCCGATCTTCTACCTCGTCGCCGGCGCCGCCCTGCTCGTGGTCATGCCCCCCGTATGGCGCTGGCTGCGGCGTCGCGAGGGGCTCTCGCCCACCGGCGCGCCGACGCTGGCCGAGCTCGACCTCGACGAGGAGGACGCGCGCGGCTGAGCGCCCCCGCAGGCGCGCCGGACGTCAGGAGGGTCGGCCCGGCAGCCCGAGCCGGGCCTCCTCGGCGCGGAAGAGCCCCTGCCCGGGCACGGCCCGGGCCAGTACGCCGTCCACGATGCGGCGTGAGACCTGCTCGCCGTAGAGCGGCTCGACCGAGCCCAGCTCGGGGTGCAACATCGCCTGCTCGATGACGTGGGCCACGAACGCGGCGTCGACCGGTGGCGCGAGCACATTGCCCCCCGCCAGCAGCGTCTCGCCCCGGTCGCTGCCGAAGCGCAGGGTCACGCACGGGATCCCGAGGATGTTCATCTCCTCCTGCATGCTCCCGGAGTCGGTGGCGACCGCCGCGCACTCGCGCATCGCTGCCACGACGTCGCGGTAGTGGGGCCACACCGGCGACGAGATGAACGTCTCGGGGAACTCCCGCTCCATGGCCGCCAGCCGGTCGGCCAGCCCCCACCGGGCGATGGCCGCGTCGGTGCCGAAGAGCCGGATGAACAGCACCTGCCGGCCGCGGCGCACCAGCAGCTCGAGGGCGTCGAAGAGCACCCGGAAGCGCTGCTCGTCCTCGGTGTTCTCCCGCCGGTGGATGCAGATCCGCACGAACCGACCGCCGCGCAGCTGCGGATGCTGCTCGAAGACCGTCACCGCGTCGACGTCGGCGTCGGCGGCCCGGGTCGCGTCCACGACGGTGTTGCCGGTCACCTCGACGGTGTCGGGCGGGAAGCCCTCGTCGACCAGGAAGTCGCGGTCGAGCGCCACCGGGGCCGCGTGGTAGCCCGAGCCCGCGTCGGACACCCGGGTGTTGAACTGCTCGGGGAAGGGCTCGCGGCTGCCGCGCTCGTACGTCGCGGGGTCGCGGTGCGCGCCGGCGTACGCCGTCCAGTCGAACCTGCCCGCCCGGAAGTCGTCGAGCCAGCCCTGGAGGATCTCGGCGCGCGGGGTGATCGTGCGGATGCCCGCCTCGACGTGGACGCACGCGACGCCGTTGAGATAGGAGGCCACGCCGATCGCCATGGACGTCAGGGTGTCGCCGTGGATGTAGGGCAGCGGAGTGAGGCCCAGCCCGCGCAGCCGCGCGATCACGCGCGCGAACCGGTCGACCATCTGCGCGACCTTGGTGGACAGGGACCCGTCGATACCGAGGTGCACGTCGACCGGCAGGCCGAACTCCTCGAGCATGCCGCCGCTGTAGCGCTCGTCGTAGTGCTGGCCGGTGTGGCAGACCAGGACCAGCTCGCCGCGGCCCACCAGCTCGGGGTGGAGCGGCGCCTGCTTGATGATGTCGGGCTTGGTGGCGATCAGGATCACGTGGACCAGGCGCCCGTCGTGCCCCGCGAGCGCCTCGAGGACGCCCGGGCTCCACACCTCGGGCTCGGAGAGCTCCTCGGTCACAGCAGGTCCCCCATGCCGAGCTCGCGCAGCTGGTCGAGCAGCGAGCGCATGCTCGCGTCGGGCGCCTGCTCGAGCTGCTTGAGCCCGAGCACGACGATCGCGTCGTCGGTGCAGATGATGCCGAGGTCCTGCACGCCCATCACGACGATCCGTCGCCCGTCGCTGCTGCGCACGAAGACGTTGCGACTGTCGACGTCGACGTACTGGTCGTCGCCGGAGGTGATCACGTCGGTGCCGGCCACCTCGACCAGCGCCCGGTGCAGCGACGACCAGTTGCCGATGTCGCTCCACGCGAAGCCGCCCGGCACGACGGCGAGGGGGTACTTCGCGCTGTCGATGATGTCGATCTCGTGGAACTCGTTGGGGATGCGGCGATAGACCTCGAGGTCGCGGGTGCGCAGGTAGTCCTCGGTCAGCTCGACCAGCAGCGGGTTCGCGTCGGCGTACGCCGCCAGCAGCGTCTCGGCTCGGAAGCAGTAGTAGGCGGCGTTCCAGAACGAGGTGCCGGACTGGACGTAGTCCTGGGCGACCTCGAGCGACGGCTTCTCGACGTACTTGCCGGCCCGGTAGACCGGAGGGTCGTCCTGCAGCCGCTCGGCGACGCGCACGTAGCCCAGCCCCGTGTCGGGTCTGGTCGGCTTGATGCCGACCACGGTGATGTGCTGCGGGTGGGTCTCGACGAACTCGAGCGAGGTGCGCACGGCGTCGCGGAACTGGTCGACCTCGGTGACCGCGTGGTCGGAGGCGAGGCTGAAGACCACCGCGTCGGGATCGCGGGAGCGCAGCTCGCTGGCCAGCAGCGCGAACGCCACGGTGGGTCCCCGTCCCTCCGGCTCCACGATGTAGTTCTCGGGCGGCACGTCGGTCAGCAGGGACCGGATCCGGTCCAGGTAGTTCTGTGTCGTCGACACGAAGATCCGCTCGGCGGGGATCACGCCCTCGAGACGCTCGACGGTCTCCTCGATCAGGCTCTTCTCCGACATCAGGGCCTGCATCTGCTTGGGCAGCGACTGCCGCGACACGGGCCACAGCCGGGTGCCCGACCCGCCGGCGACCACGACGGCGTACCGGTGCTCGGCGGGCTCGTTGGCGCTCACGGGCGGTTCCACCTCTTCCTTCGAGGCTCACGTCGGCCCCACGCGGCGCCCAGCATATGTGACGGTGCTCATGCCGGTGGGTGGGACGGGTCGGCGCGATTCTGAGCGGCGGGCACAGCCCGGATAGCATGAGCAGCCTGTCGTGAGAGAGGCATACCCATCCGCATGAGTGCTCCACCCACACACGCCGACTACCAGCTCAGCCAGCTCGACCAGCTGGAGGCGGAGTCGATCCACATCTTCCGCGAGGCCGCGGCCGAGTTCGAGAAGCCGGTGCTGATGTTCTCCGGCGGCAAGGACTCCATCGTGATGATGCGCCTGGCGGAGAAGGCCTTCTACCCGGCGAAGATCCCCTTCCCCGTCCTCCAGGTCGACACCGGTCTCGACTTCGACGAGGTCCTGCAGACGCGCGACAACTGGGTGAACCGCCTCGGGGTGCGACTGATCGTGGCCAGCGTCGAGCAGGCCATCAAGGACGGCATCGTCATCGACGACGGCAAGACCAGCCGCAACCGGATGCAGACCGCCACGCTGCTCAACTGCATCGAGGAGAACGGCTTCACCGCCGCCTTCGGCGGCGGGCGCCGGGACGAGGAGAAGGCCCGCGCCAAGGAGCGCGTCTACTCCCACCGCGACGAGTTCG
>CAZQCA010000074.1:0-13297 GCA_964591845.1 uncultured Nocardioides sp. | reverse complement strand
CTCGTCATCATCGCGCTGATCCCCCTGTCCCTGCGCGGGGTCCGCGTGCGGGCCGCGGGCGCCGCCGAGATGCTGCGCCGCAACCTGCTCGTCTACGGCGTCGGCGGCCTGATCGCTCCGTTCGTCGGCATCAAGCTCATCGATCTCGTCATCTCGTTGCTAGGAGTGTCCTGATGCGTCGCCAGCTCCCTGCCGCCCTCGGCATGCTGCTGCTCTTCACCCTGCTCACGGGGGTGATCTACCCCTTGGTCGTCACCGGCATCGCCCGGGTCGCCTTCGCCGACGCCGCCGACGGTTCTCTGGACGAGAAGGACGGCGAGGTCGTGGGCTCCTCCCTCCTCGCGCAGGACTTCACGGACCCGGAGTACTTCCACCCGCGGCCGTCCGCCGTCGACTACGACCCCCGCGACAGCGGCGGCGCCAACCTCGGTCCCAGCAACCCCGACCTGCTGGCCGCGATCGAGGACTTCGCCGTCGCCTACCGCGAGGAGAACGGTCTCCCGGCCGACGCCGAGGTGCCGGTGGACGCGGTCACCATGTCCTCCTCCGGACTGGACCCGATGATCTCCCTGGCCAACGCCGAGATCCAGGCGCCCCGGGTCGCCGAGGCGCGCGGCCTCGAGGTGAGCCAGGTGTGGGAGCTCGTCGCCGACCACACCATCGACCGCAGCTTCGGCGTCCTCGGAGAGCAGGGCGTCGACGTGCTCGATCTCAACCTGGCTCTGGACGACCTCGCCCGGTGACGCGGTTACAGTGAGGCCGATGTCCGCCCAGCCCGGCCCCGGTCCTCGGGTCCTCGTCGTCGACGACGACGCGCGGCTGCGCAAGACCCTCGAGCTCAACCTCCGGGCGCGGGGCTACGTCGCCGACCTCGCCGGCACCGGCGAGGCGGCCCTCCAGCTCGCTGCGTCGCACCACCCCGACCTGGTCATCCTCGACCTCGGGCTCCCCGGGATGGACGGGCTCGACGTGATCACCGGCATCCGTGGCTGGTCTCCGGTGCCGATCATCGTGCTCTCGGGCCGGGAGGTGGAGACCACGAAGGTCAAGGCGCTCGACCTCGGTGCGGACGACTACCTCACCAAGCCGTTCGGGATGGACGAGCTGTTCGCCCGCATCCGGGCGGTCACGCGGCGAGCCGTGCTCCCCGAAGGACAGCCGGTCGTGACCACTCCCGACTTCACGATCGACTTCGCGGCCAAGCGCGTGGAGCGACACGGCGAGGTCGTGCGGCTCACGCCCCGCCAGTGGCGCATCGTCGAGGTGCTGGTGCGCCACCAGGGACGTCTGGTCAGCCACGAGCAGCTGCTCCACGACGTCTGGGGTCCCAGCTACCACACCGAGACCCACTACCTGCGGGTCTTCATGACCCAGATCCGCCAGCGCCTGGAGCCGGAGCCGAGCGCCCCGCGCTACTTCCTCACCGAGCCCGGCATGGGCTACCGGTTCCAGGTGCCGGAGCAGGCCTCCGGCGACGCGCCCTGACCTGGACCGCAAAGGAAGCGCTGTCTCCCGACGACCGGGCGCTAAGAACCCGTCAACCCCCTTGAGCGGTGTCCCGGCGCGAGGCTTGATGGAGACGTGGAGACGACGTACGACGCCCGCCCGAGCAGCTCGAGGCTGATGATCGTGGCCCTTGCCGCCCCGGTGGCGGCGAGCGCGCTGTTGTCCGCCTTCAGGGACAGCGTGCCGAACACCCAGGCCGCTCTGGCTCTCGTGCTCGTCGTCGTGGCGGTCGCATCGGCGGGTCACCGGCTGAGCGGGGTCGTGGCGGCGCTGTCGAGCGCGCTGTGGTTCGACTTCTTCCTCACGATCCCCTACCACCGGTTCGCGATCTCCGACCGCGACGACATCGAGACCGCCGTGCTGCTGACGCTGGTGGGTCTCGCCGTCAGCGAGATCGCCCTCTGGGGGCGTCGTCAGCAGGCGCGCGCCAGCCGCGGTGCCGGCTATCTCGACGGCGTCGTCTCGGCGGCCAGGATGGCCGCCGCCGGGCAGCCCGCGCCGAGCGTCGTGGCGTTCGTCTCGACCCAGATCATGGACGTGCTCGGGGTCGAGCGCTGTGAGTTCCGGGAGGGCCACCCGGGCTCACGCCCACGACTGAACGCCGACGGGTCGGTCACCCGCGACGGCCGGCCGCTCGACGTCGACCGCCACGGCCTCCCCACCGATGACGAGATCGAGCTGCCCGTGGAGCACCACGGCCGGGTGGTCGGCCGGTTCGTGCTGGTGTCGGCGACCCGGGTGACCTATCCGAGCCTCGACCAGCGGCTGGTCGCGGTCACCCTTGCCGAGCAGGTCGGCGTGGCGCTGGCCGGCGCCCCGTCCTCGAGGCCCTCCGAGCGCTGAGCAGCCGCCGGGTCAACCTCGATCCACCGATTGTCGGCGTCGCGAGCGGCACCAGACGGGTGCGGCGGCAAGGCGGAGTGCCGACGGCGGGCCGGTGGCCCGCCGAGGTGCGACCACGCAGCCGACGCGCCCGGATGGAGCCGCGCAGCAGCCGATGAATCGGTGGATCGAGGTTCAGACCAGCTCCGCGAGCATGGCCGCGGCGCGGCGCGCGCCTCCGGTGTCCACCGGGCGGTAGTCGACCTCCCGGCCCAGCTCCTCGGAGATCACCCCCGCCAGCCACGCCGGGTCGGCGACCTGGTCGTAGGACGCGTGCCGGCCGGCGCCGTAGCGGTCGAGCCGGTGCCGCACGTGCAGGTTCTGCTCGAAGTGGTGCCGCAGCGGCACGTAGACGAAGGGCCGCCCCGCGGCCACCAGCTCCATCGTCGTGGTGAGCCCTCCCTGGACGACAGCCAGGTCGGCGGCAGCCAGCCTCCGGTCCAGGTCGGGGACGAAGGCGTGTGCCTCCAGCCCCGGCCGGGGGCGGACCACGTCGGGGTCCAGGCGCGGGCCCGTGACGACGACCATCCGCAGCCCGGGGACCCGGTCGCGCGCCTCGTCGTACGCCGCGTCCACGCGCCGCAGCAGATGGCGCCCGACGCCGGAGCCGCCGACGGTGACGACGCAGACCCGGTCGTCGGGCCCCCAGCCGAAGCCACGTCGCAGCTCCTCGCGGCCGGGCAGCTCAGCGGCTCCCTCGCCGGTGATGTAGCCCGCGAAGTCGTAGTGCCGCTCGGTCCACTCGCGGATGGCCGGGAGGTCGGCCCCGAACGTGCCCGGGACGATGTCGTCGGGGTCGCCGACGAAGATCGCCCGGTCGCGCAGCCACGGGAAGCGCTCGACGTGCGCGATCATCTCCGCGTTGTGGTCGGCGGCGACCAGGGCCTCGCGCTCGCCGCCGTCGGGCATGGGGAGCATGCCGACGAAGTCCGTCATCCACGCGTAGGCGAAGCGCTTGAGCTCGGGGTTCTCGTGCAGGAAGTGGTCGACGTCCCAGGCCTCGTCGCCGACGACCAGGTCGTAGTCGCCCTCGCGCACCACGTCGTCGAACACGTGGAAGTTGTTGACCAGGATCTCATCCATCCGGCGGATCGCCTCGAAGCAGTGCAGGTCGTGCTCCCCCGACTCGGCCTCGATGTGGCCGGACTCGTTGGCCAGCCAGGCGCTCGCCGGGTGCACCGTCTCGCCCGCCTCCTCCAGCACCCGGGTCACGGGGTGCTGCGCCAGCCACTCCACCTCGAGGTCCGGGCGCAGCTCCGTGAGCGCCCGCGCGACCGCCAGATCGCGGCGGGCGTGACCCAGGCCGATCGGCGAGGACAGATAGAGGGCCCTGCGCGTGCGGCGCAGCCCGCGCGTCCACGCCACCGAGCGGCGACGCCCCGTGGCTGGGGACAGCCGCTCGGCGAAGTCGTGGATCAGGTGGTTGACCCGCACCGGGTCACGGACCTGGGGGATGTGGCCGCCGCCGGAGATCACGACGCACTCGCCCCCGGTGAGCTCGGCGATCCGGTGACCGCGCGTCACCGGGCTGATCAGGTCGCGGTCGCCGTGGATGGCGAGCACCGGCGACGAGATCGCCGCGCACCACCCCTCGACCTCCTCGCGCGTCGGCTCGAGGGTGGCGTCCTCGGCGGTCAGCACGGCGGGGACGGTCTCGAGGCCCCAGGCCACCGCGTCCTCGATCGGCTTCGTCGAGTGCGGCTCCGGGAAGCACATGCCGAAGAAGAACCACAGGAAGTCCTCGTGGTGCTCCTCCCAGTACGCCGGCGCGCACTTCGCCCAGTGCTCCAGCGGGTCTCGGGCGACCTGCGTGACGCGCGTCGGTGGCAGGCTGGTCGGGTCCGCCGCGGGGTCCACCCGGGAGGGGTGCTGGTCGGTGAGCGGGACGGACGCCCCGATCGGCACGATGCCGAGCACCCGGTCGGGGTGGTCGGCCGCCAGCTTGAGCGCCCAGAGTCCCCCGCGGGACAGCCCGGCCACCACGGCCCGGTCGGTGCCGGTGGCGTCGAGCACCGCGACGGCGTACGCCACTTGGTGGTGGTGGTCGTAGTGCTCGGGCGTCAGCGGCCGGTCGGACAACCCGTTGCCGGGCCCGTCGTAGGTGACGACCCGGTGATGACGGGCGAGGTAGGCGAGCTGCAGCTTCCAGAACCGCTTGTGGATGATCGTCCAGGTCGGCAGCAGCAGGATCGTCGGCCCGCCGTCGCCGTGGACCTCGTAGTGGATCTTGATCCCGGCATGCTCGACGAAGCCCTCCGAGTCGGCCTCCCGGGCGCGGGTCATGTGCCAGTCTCCGCCCGTGCGTCGTGCCCCAGCAAGACCGGCAGGGACGACAGGCCACGCAGGACGAGCCCGTCGCCACGACCCCAGTGGAGGTCCTCGGGGGAGCCGGCGAGCCGCATCGCGGGGAAGCGCGTCAGCAGCGTGGTGAAGGCGATCTGCGCCTCGAGCCTCGCCAGCCGGGCACCCACGCAGTGGTGGATGCCGTGGCCGAACGCGAGATGGGTGGCGCCGGCGCGTGCCGCGTCGAAGCTGTGTGGATGGTCGTTGCGGGCCGCGTCGCGTCCGGCGGTGACGAGCGAGACCAGCACCTGGACCCCGGCCGGGATGGTGGTCCCCGCGATCACCACGTCGCGGACGGCGTACCGGAAGGTGGCGTGGTGGGCCGGCGGGTCCCAGCGGAGGAACTCCTCGATGGCCCGGGGCAGGCTCCGGGGGTCCGCGACGAGACGGTCGCGCTGGTCGGAATGGGTCAGCAGGGACGCCATCCCGTTGCCGATCAGGTTGGCGGTCGTGTCGTGACCGGCGACCAGCAGCTGGAAGACGGTCGACAGCAGCTCCTGGCGGGTCAGCTCGGCGTCGGTGTGGGCACGCACCAGGTCGGTCACCAGGTCGTCGCGGGCCGCGTCGGGATCCGTGGCGAGCTCCGCGGCACGCCGATCCACCAGCTGCTCGAGGTGGGCCACGATCCGGTCGGAGGCCTCGACGACGTGGGGAGGCGGGTCGGCGGCGTCCCAGGGCGTGAGCAGGGTGGCGAACCATCCCGCCAGCCGGCCCTGATCGGCGCGGTCGATGCCCAGCAGCTCACCCAGCACCGCGAACGGCATCGGGGCGGCGAAGCCGGCCACGAGGTCCACCGGCTCGGCGCCGTGGACCTCGAGCTCGTCCGCGAGCTCGTCGGCGATCTCCCGGATTCGCGGCTCCAGGGCCGCGAGCCGGGTGCGGGTGAAGGCGGGAGTCGTCAGGCGGCGCAGCCGCGTGTGGTGCGGCGGGTCGACGCTGAGCATGTGGCGGGCGAAGTCGGGGCCGGGCAGACCGGGCGCCATGACCTCGCCGTCCCTCTCCATCGCCGCGTGCATGTCCTTGGACAGGTCCGGGTGCGCCAGTGCCTCGCGTGCGGCGTCGTAGCCGACCACGAGGAACGCCCGGTGGCCGTCGGCGAGCGTCACGTCGTGCACGGGCCCGGCGCCGAGCACGTCGGCGAAGAGCGGGAACGGGTCGTCCGGGTCGTAGTCGCCCCAGTGAGCGAGGGCGGGGTGCTCCCCCGCGTGCGAATCGGCGTGGGGACAGGCCGGCGCGCTCATCAGTAGCTCCTGAATCCCGAGCAGACCAGGTCGATCCGCCCGACCAGGCCGTCCCACATCGAGCAGACGAGGGTCTGGGTGAGGACCCGCCTGTCGGCCTCGGGGTCGAACGCGAGCTTGTAGTGGACGAGCACGCGGTCGCCGACGTCGTCGCCGGCGGCGTCGACGAGGACGACCGTGTCGTAGCCACCGAACCAGTCGGCGAACCGCTCGAGCACGGCGTCGCGGCCCTCCTCGACGATCGGCCCCCCGGGCAGCAGCGCACGGAGGCGTACGTCGTCGGCCAGGTGGCGGCCGAGGCGGTCCGGCGCGCGGTCGGCGACGGCGGCGGCGAGCGCGCCCGCCAGTGGATGTCCGTTCATGAGGCTTCCCTGGTGAGTGAGGCCCGGCCCGCGAGGCGGCCGGGAGGTCGTTGGTGCAGGTGGTCGTGCAGGTGCGTGGCGAGCTCGTCGGCGTCCGCGTCGGCGCCGGCGATGTACGTCGACCGCCGGCGTCGCATCATCGGCAGGCCCATCGCATAGAGGCCGGGCCAGCGGAGGACGCCGCCGTCGTGCTGCAGCCGGCCCCGGCGGTCCAGCACCGGCACGTCCAGCCAGGACAGGTCGGGATGGAGGCCGGTGGCCCAGACGACGGTGCGGATCTCGCCCGAGTCGAGGCGGAGGCCGAGCCGGGGGCGAGGTGCGCGGGTCGGCTCGGGCCGGTCGCCACGACCACCGGCGTGCTGGTCGATCGTGTCGAGCAGGCGTCCCAGCTTGAGGTCGGCGAGGGCGCAGACGTTCGCCAGCGATCCGGAGAACTGCGCGACGCCGTCGCGGAGGCCGGCGAACCGGCCGACCAGGCGGACACCCGCGTCCTGCAGCGCGTTGAGGTCGAGGGTGCGCTGGCCACCCACCAGCTGGAGCGACGGCACGTGCCGGGCGCGCACCAGGTCGTCGACCTCGTCCCAGCGCTGGTCGAGCACCCCCACCCGGTCGAGCCAGGTGAAGATGTCCTGGCCGCGGTAGCGGCGGGGGACACGGACGTGCTCGCCGACGGCCAGGGTCACCTGGCGGCCGGAGCGCTGGAGCTCCTCGGCGATCTGGACGCCGCTGGCCGACGCGCCGACGACCAGCACCCCGCCGTCGGCGATCAGCTCCGGGCGCCGGTAGTGCACCGCTGGCACCGAGATCACGCCGGCGGGCAGGCGGCGGCCGACAGCCGGGACCACGCTGCGGGTGGTCCCGGCCGCCAGCACGACGGCGCGCGCGTCCCAGCGACCCCGGTCGGTCTCGACCACGAACCCCTGGCCGCCGGGCCGCACCGCCGTGACCGTCGTACCGGTCAGGACGGGGGCGGCCGACTCCGTGGCATAGGCCTGGAGCAGGTCGACGACCTCGGCCGCCGACAGGAAGCCGTCGGGGTCGCTGCCGGCGTACGGACGTCCCGGCAGGCCGGTCATCCAGCTGGGGGTGAGCAGCCGCAGGGAGTCCCACCGCTGGGTCCGCCACGAGGAGGCCACCTCGCCGCGCTCGAGGACCACGTGGTCGATCGAGCGGGCGGCGAGGTGACGGCTCATGGCGAGGCCGGCGTGGCCCGCGCCGACGACCACCGCGGTGACGGGCGACATCAGACGACGGTGACCGTGACGTCGGTCGGGTTGGTCACGATGTCGAAGACGGCGGAGCGCTTCTGCGACTGCGCCACCAGGGCCCTGACATCCTCCTCCGAGGCGTCGGCGTCGATCGTGTAGGCGACCGAGACGCCGCTGAAGCCGTTGCGGACGTCGGGGTCGGCGCCCAGGATGCCGTGCAGGTCCATGTCGGCGGTGACCGTCGCGGAGACCGACCGGAGCTGGATCTGGCGCTGCTGGGCCACGGCGGCGATGCCGGCCGTGAGGCACCCACCCAGACCGACGAGGATGTACTCGACCGGCGTCGGGCCCAGGTCCTGGGCCGCGAACTGCAGCGGGTGGTCGGTGTCGATGCTGAACGCCCGGTGGTGCTGCTGCTCCTCGGTGAAGCCGAAGAAGCCCTCGACCTCGGAGCGGCTGTGGGTGCCGTTCATCCAGGTGACGGTCGAACGCCACTGGAACTCCGCGATCTCGGGGGTCTCCCCGAAGGCGTCGCGGGCGCCGAGGAGTGCCTCGACGTTGACGCCGTTGTCGACCGGGGTGGCGGTGCTCGTTGCGGTGCTGGTCATGGTGGTGGTGCTCCGTTCCCCGGCGGCTGGCCGGTCGATGGGCAGCGCGGTGATGCGCTGGTGACGACGACTCTCGGCCCGGCGGGCACGTCCTCCGCGTCCGGTGACCCCCCTAGTCGTGCGGTGACGGGGACCCTAGGGGGCTCTACAGTGAGCCGAATGGGGCCTGCACTCCTGGGCAGGGACGCTGAGCTCGAGGCGGTCCGCCGGCTGATCGCGACGGCGCGGCTGGGCGTCTCCGGCACCCTCGCGGTCACGGGCGAGCCCGGCGTCGGCAAGACGGCCCTGCTCGACGCCGCGCTGGCCGACGTGGGCGAGGTCCAGCTGTTGCGGGCGACGGGGATCGAGGCCGAGCGGCAGCTGCCGTTCGCGGGTCTCCTGCAGCTGCTGCGGCCCGCGCTGCCTCTGATCCGCGAGCTCGCCGCGCCGCAGTACGCCGCCCTCTCCGGCGCCCTGGGCCTGGCCGACGCGACCCCCGGCAGCGGCGACCGCTTCATGATCGGCGCCGCGGTGCTGGGACTGCTCTCCCGCTGCGCCGAGGACGGTCCCGTCGTGGTGGTCGTGGACGACCTGCACGCGCTCGACCTGCCGTCGGCAGAGGCGATCCTCTTCGCCGCCCGACGGCTGGCCGCGGACCCGGTCGCGGTGCTGCTCGGCGCGCGCTCCCCCGAGGCAGACCATCTGCTGACAGGGGTCCCCGTGCTGCCGTTGGCCGGGCTCGACGACGAGGCCGCCGCCGCCCTCGCCGCGCAGGGCGCCGGGGGCTCGGTCCCGGCGGGGCTCCTGGAGCCGCTGCTCGCGCGCGCGTCGGGCAACCCGCTGGCGCTGCTGGAGCTGGCGGGTGACGACCTGGACTCCCTGGCCACCGACCCCGCGGACCTGCCGGTGCGGGTCCCCGACACCGTGGCCGCGGCCTTCGCCCGGCGGCTCGAGCAGCTGGGTGAGGAGTGCCGGACCGCGCTCCTGGTCGCGGCGGTCTGCGCCGGCGACCTTCCGGTGACGACGCGCGCGTGCGCCTCCCTCGGGGTGACCTCCGAGCGGCTCGCCGAGGCCGAGGACACCGGGCTGGTGACCGTCCGCGCCGGCCGCGTCACGTTCCGGCACCCGCTCGTCCGCGCGGCGGCGTACTCCGGCGCGGGAGCCCAGCAGCGGCGGGCCGCCCACGCCGCCGTCGCCGAGGCGCTGCCGGAGTCCGACGTCGACCGCCGGGCCTGGCACCTGTCGGAGTCGCTGCTGATGCCGGACGCCGACGTCGCCGACCTGATCGCCCGGGCCGGCGAGCGGGCGCGGTCGCGCACGGCGTACTCCGTCGCCTCAGGCGCCTTCGAACGGGCCGCGCGACTCAGTCCCGACCCGGCGACCCGCGCCGAGCGGCTGCTCCTGGCCGCCGAGACCGCCTGGGGGGCGGGCCTCACCGAACGTGCGCTGGCGCTGCTCGACACCCACGGCCGAGAGGAGTCGGTGCCGGCGGCTCAGGTCCGCGAGCTCGCGCTCCGCGGGGCGATCGCGGCCCGCACCGGCCACCTGGCAGATGCCCGGCAGATGCTGGTCGCGGCGGCCGACCTCAGCACCGACCCGGCCGAGCAGTGCGTGCTGATCGCCGACGCGATCCACGCGAGCTTCTATCTCGCCGGCGGCCAGTCGGCACTCCAGCTCGGCCAGCGGCTGGCGGCGATCTCGCCCCAGGTCACCGACGCACGCGCGCAGGCGCTCGGCCTGATCGCCACCGGCATGGCCCAGATCATGGCCGGACGACAGGGCGGCGCCGACGACCTCCGGCGTGCGGTGCCGCTCATCCAGTCCACGCCCGAGCTGCACGCGGACCCCCACCGCCTGTCGTGCGTGATGCTGGTGCCTCTCTTCCTGAGGGACGCCACCGAGGCCGGGGCGCTGCGCGGCTTCGTCGACGGGGTCCGGCACCAGGCGGGGGTCGGAGCGCTACCGGCCGTGCTCTTCCACGTGGCGCGCGACCAGGCGACCACGTCGGCCTGGGCGGAGGCCGAGGCCAACTACTCCGAGTCGGTGCGGCTGGGTGAGGAGACCGGCCAGGTCACCGAGCAGCTCATGTCGCTGGCGGGGCTGTGCTGGCTGCAGTCGCGACGAGGGGTCGACGCGGCCTGCCGCGCCACGGCGGCGACGGTGCTGGCCCATCCGACCACGCCCTTCCTGCCGATGGCCGAGGCGTGGGTGCACTTCGCGACCGGCGACCTCGAGCTCTCCCTCGGGGACCCAGCTCGCGCGGTGGAGTCGTTCGGCCGGCTCGAGCAGCTGATGGACAAGCACGAGCTCGCCGACGTCGACCTGATGCCCGGCCCCGAGCTGGTCGACGCCCTGCTGCGGCTGGGCGAGACCGGGTCGGCCGCGGCCGCGGCGGCGGCGTACCAGGAGGCGGCGGAGCGCAAGAGCCAGCCCTGGGCCTTGGCCCGCGCGGCCCGCGCCGTCGGGCTGGCGGGCGACGGAGACCCGCAGCCGTGCTTCGAGCAGGCCCTGGCCCTGCACGCCATGACGCTCGACCGGTTCGAGACCGGCCGGACGCGGCTGGCCTACGGCGAGTGGCTGCGTCGGGGCGGCCGGCGCGTGGACGCGCGTGAGCAGCTGCGCGCCGCCCTCGACGACTTCGAGTCGCTCGGTGCCGCCGGCTGGGCCGAGCGCGCCGCTGTCGAGCTGGCCGCCACCGGCGAGACCGTCCAGCGCCGCGACGCCGACCCGCGGACCCTGCTCACGCCGCAGGAGCTGCAGGTCAGCCTGCTGCTCGTCGAGGGGCGCACCACGCGCGAGGCGGCCGCCGCGCTCTTCCTGAGCCCGAAGACCGTCGAGTACCACCTGCGCAAGGTCTACACCAAGCTCGACATCGGGTCCCGCGGCGAGCTCGCCCAGGTGCTCGGCGCCTGACCGGCGTCCTTCGGAGCCTGCAGCGTCATGCGATCCGGTCGCCCCGGCGGCCGCTTCGGATGACGTCCCGCGCAGCGTCATGCGATCCGGTCGCCCCTGCGGCCGCTCCGGATGACGTCCCGGGCAACGTCATGCGATCCGGTCGCCCCCGCGGCCGCTCCGGATGACGTCCCGCACGGCGTCATGCGATCCGGTCGCCCCGGCGGCCGCTCCGGATGACGTCCCGCACGGCGTCATGCGATCCGGTCGCCCCCGGGGTCGCCCCTGCGGCCCCTCCGGATGACGTCCCCGCCACGCACACCCGTCGGGTTCAGGCGCTCTCGCGGCGTACGACGCGGGGCGGGAAGACCACGCGCACCGGCTGTCCGGCCCCGCCCTGCTCGATCTGCTCCAGCAGCATGCCCGCCGCGCGCTCGGCCATCTCCACGATCGGGTTGTGCACCGTCGTCAGCGGCGGCTCGGCGCGCTCGGCGACGCCGAGGTTGTCGTAGCCGACCAGCGCCACGTCGTCGGGCACCCGGCGACCCGCCGCTGCGAGCGCCTTGAGGGCGCCCAGCGCCATCAGGTCGGAGGCCACGAACAGGCCGTCGAGGTCGGGGTGGCGGGCGAGCAGCTCGCGCGCGGCGCGCTCGCCGCCCGGCTCGGTGAAGTCGCTGGCCACCCAGGCGTCGTCGGCCAGGCCAGCGGCTCGCAGTGCCTGCCGCCAGCCGTCCAGCCGGTCGGCGCCGGCGGCCATGTCGGGCGAGCCGGCCACGGTCCCGATCCGGCGGCAGCCCCGCGCGACGAGCAGCTCGGTGGCGAGCCGTCCGCCCGCGACGTTGTCGACGTCGACATAGGTGACCGCGTCGGCGCCGGTCCAGGGGCGGCCGACGAAAACGCACGGCAGCCCGAACTCGGCCAGCCGCTCGGCCAGCTGGTCGTCGCGGTGGTGCGAGGTGACCAGGGCGCCGTCGACGTGGCGGCTGCTGAGGTAGCGCAGGGTGCGCTGCCGGGACTGACCCGGCCGGGCCAGCAGCAACACGAGCTGGAGGTCCTGCTCCTCCAGCACCCGCGATACCCCGCGCAGCGTGCCTGCGAAGAACGGGTCGGAGAAGACGCGGTCGTCGGGCTCGGGGACCACCACCGCCAGCGAGTCGGTGCGGCGGGTCACCAGGCTGCGGGCGGCGCGGTTGGGCTGGTAGCCCAGACGGCGTACGGCGGAGTCCACAGCCGCCTGCGCCTGCGGGCTGACCCGGCGCCCGCCGTTGATCGCCCGCGAGGCCGTGGCCCGGGACACCCCGGCGAGCTTCGCCACCTCCTCGAGGGTGGGAAGCTGGGCGCTCGGGGGCTCCGTCAGCGTCATCGGCCGCTAACCTACTGCCCGCTCGAGCCCGGGTCGCCGAGCTGACCACTTGCGCAGACCCGGGCATACCACCGGGCGCTGTCGCGCGGTGTGCGCTCCTGCGTGGCGAAGTCCACGTGCACGAGCCCGAAGCGCTGCGAGTAGCCCAGCGCCCACTCGAAGTTGTCCAGCAGCGACCAGCAGAAGTAGCCCCGCACGTCGACGCCGTCGGCCATCGCGTTCGCGATCGCGCGCAGGTGCTGCTCGAGGTAGGCCTGCCGCTGAGGGTCGGGACCGGGCCCACCGTCGCTGTCGGCGAAGGCCGCACCGTTCTCGGTGACGTAGACCGGCGGCAGGGGGTAGTCCTTCCACAGCGCCACGAGCATGTCGCGCAGCCCGTCGGCGTTGATCTCCCAGCCCATGCCGGTCACCGGCAGCCCCCGCGCCGGGAAGGTCACGTCGTCGCAGTCGAGGTAGGGCGTGCGCGTCGCCCGCGGGGCGGCCACCGGCCTGACCACGTCGCTGCCGTGGTGCCCGGAGACCACCTCGTCGTGGTAGTAGTTCACGCCCAGCGCGTCGATCGGCGCCGAGATGAGCTCGAGGTCGCCGGGGCGGATCACCTCGGTCCAGTCGCCCCTCGCCAGCAGCGACTCCGGGTAGCGACCCCGGAACAGCGCGTCGAGGAAGACCCGGTTGCGCAGCGCGTCGACGCGGGCGGCGGCCGCGACGTCGGCCGCGTCGGCCGCGTCAAGGGGTGACACCTGGGTGGTGTTGAGCGAGATCCCCACCCGGCGTACGCCGGCCGCGCGCAGCGCCTGCGCCGCCAGCCCGTGCCCGAGCAGCAGGTGGTGGGCGGCGCGCAGCCCGGCCGCGCCCTCCTGACGACCGGGGGCGTGCTGGCCGCCGGTGTAGCCGAGGAAGGCCGAGCACCACG
>CAZQCA010000073.1:0-13496 GCA_964591845.1 uncultured Nocardioides sp. | reverse complement strand
GCCCGGCAGCCGCGACGACCTCTTCACCGTGAAGAGCGAGGGCGGCGACGTCCGCGTCGTCTACTCCCCGCTCGACGCGCTCCAGATCGCGCGGGACAACCCCGACCGTCAGGTCGTCTTCTTCGGCATCGGCTTCGAGACCACCGCCCCCGCCAACGCGATGACGGTCCACCAGGCGCGGCTGCAGGGCATCGACAACTTCTCCCTGCTGGTCTCCCACGTGCTGGTCCCGCCGGCGATCGCCGCCATCATGGAGTCGCCGAGCTGCCGGGTCCAGGCGTTCCTGGCCGCGGGCCACGTGTGCAGCGTGATGGGGACCTCGGAGTACCCGCCCCTGGCCGAGCGCTACGGCGTCCCGATCGTGGTCACCGGCTTCGAGCCGCTCGACATCCTGGAGGGCATCCGGCGCGCCGTCCTCCAGCTGGAGCAGGGGCGCCACGAGCTCGAGAACGCCTACCCCCGAGCGGTCCCGGCCGAGGGCAATCCCGCCGCCGTCGCCATGCTGCGCGACGTCTTCGAGGTCACCGACCGCACCTGGCGAGGCATCGGGATGATCCCCGGGAGCGGGTGGCGGCTGAGCGAGCGCTACGCGGCGTACGACGCGGAGCTGCGCTTCGACGTCACCGACATCCGTACCGACGAGTCTCCCCTGTGCCGCTCCGGCGAGGTCCTCCAGGGCCTGATCAAGCCCCACGAGTGCGCCGCCTTCGGCAAGGAGTGCACCCCGCGACACCCGCTCGGCGCGACGATGGTGTCCTCGGAGGGCGCGTGCGCGGCCTACTACGCCTATCGGCGGCTCGACCTGGTGCCGGCCGGAGGAGGGTCATGAGCAACGACCTCGACTTCGAGGGCTGGACCTGCCCCGCGCCGCTGCGGCACACCCCGACGATCGTGATGGGGCACGGCGGTGGCGGCGCGATGTCGGCAGAGCTGGTGGAGAGCCTCTTCCTCCCGGCGTACGCCGGCGCGGCCCGCGCCGAGCTCGGCGACGCGGCCGTGCTGCCGCCCGTGTCGGGCCGGCTCGCCTTCTCGACCGACTCCTACGTCGTCAAGCCGATGTTCTTCCCCGGCGGCACGATCGGCGACCTCGCGGTCAACGGGACCGTCAACGACCTGGCGATGATGGGCGCGCAGCCGCTCTATCTGTCGACGGCCTACATCGTCGCCGAGGGCACCGCGATGACCGACCTGGGCCGGGTGGCCACCGCGGTCGGCAAGGCGGCCGAGAGCGCCGGCGTGCAGCTGGTCACGGGCGACACGAAGGTGGTCGACCACGGCAGCGGCGACGGCATCTACGTCAACACCGCCGGGATCGGGATCGTGCCCGAGGGCGTCGAGATCGGACCCGACCGGGCGCGGCCCGGAGACGTCGTGCTGGTGAGCGGGCCGATCGGGCTGCACGGCGTGGCGGTGATGAGCTGCCGCGAGGGACTGGAGTTCGGCACCACGGTCGAGAGCGACTCGGCGCCGCTCCACGGCCTGGTGGCCGACCTGCTCGCGACCGGTGCTGCGGTGCACGTGCTGCGCGACCCCACCCGTGGCGGCGTGTCTGCGTCCCTCAACGAGATCGCCCGCGCCTCCTCGGTCGGGATCGAGCTGGTGGAGCGCGACCTGCCCGTCCCGGCCGAGGTGCGCGACGCGTGTGGACTGCTGGGCCTCGACCCGCTGCAGGTGGCCAACGAGGGCAAGCTCCTGGCGATCGTGCCGGCCGCCGACGCCGACGCCGCGCTGGCCGCGATCGCCGCACATCCGTTCGGTGCGGGCGCCTGCCGGATCGGGACCGTCGTCGAGGCGCACCCCCGGGTGGTCGTCGCGCGCACCGGGCTGGGTGGCACCCGGGTGGTGGACCTGCCGATCGGGGAGCAGCTGCCCCGGATCTGCTGAGAGAGCGGGGCCGCGGGCCACGGGGGGACCTTCTGCCGCCCGGTCCGTCGGCGGTTGTATCCCTCGGGCGCGTTCGCGCGTCCATGGAAGGACAGCGATCCACGACCCGAGGAGTGAACCCGCATGACCGCCAACGTCGGAAGCCCGGACAAGGTCGCCCGCATCGTGCTGGGCGTCGTCGCCGCGATCGTCGCCTTCCTCGCGGGCGCGGGCAGCGTGCTCGGCATCGTCCTGCTGGTCGTGGCCGGCGTCCTGATCGTGACCGCGGTGACCGGCTTCTGCCCGCTCTACCGCCTGGTCGGGGTCAACACCTGCAAGGTGAAGACCTCCTGATCCGGCGGGGCGTCGCACCACCTAGGCTCACCCGTCGTGAGTCAGTCGCCCGGTGAGGAGCGCGCCGCACAGGGAAGTGCCGCGCAGGGCCTCGTCGAGCAGGTCGTGGCCGAGCTGCCGGGCCTGCTCCGCTATGCCCTGGCGCTGACCCGCGACCGCGACCGTGCCGAGGACCTCGTGCAGGACACCGTCACCCGCGCTCTCGAACGCGGCGTCGGCTTCCGGGGTGAGTCGTCGGTCGCCACCTGGCTCCACCGGGTGATGTACCACCGCTTCGTCGACGGGGTCAGGCGCGACCGGACGGACCCGGTGGACGGCGAGGTGCTCGCGCGGGCGGTCGAGGACGCGTGGCGCGACGACGACTACACCGTCGACGCCGAGGCGGTGCTGCTGCGCGCCGAGACTCGGGAGGAGCTCTACGACGCGCTCGTGCGGCTCCCGGTCCACTACCGCTCGGCCGTGGTCCTCCACGACGTCGAGGGCCTGACCTCCGCGCAGGTCGCGGAGGTGCAGCAGATCACGCTTCCCGCGGCCAAGCAGCGGCTACGTCGGGGCCGCACGATGCTGGTGTCGGCGCTCGCGGGCGGCATCGAGCGTCGCGAGGCCACGAAGGGAGTGCCGATGTCCTGCTGGAGCGCCCGGTCCCGCATCGACGACTACCTCGCTGGCGAGCTGACCGCCGCCGACCGCCTGCGGCTGGAGCAGCACCTCGCCGGCTGCCCGACCTGCCCGGCGCTCTACGCCAGCATCGTCGGCGTGACCGAGGCCCTGGGTGGGCTGCGGCACGGCCTGCGCGATCCCGACTCCGTGGTCCCGCACCGCCTGGCGGCTCGCGTCCGGGCCGCGGGGAATCGGGCCCCAAGGCTGCTGTACCGGGAGGCCCTCGAGCCACTAGAGTGAGGCGTCCCTGGTGCGTATCACGGAACAGGATGCACGATGCGCAACGCTGATGCGGCCACGATCCGCCGCCTGCTCGAGCACGCCCGCTACGAGGTGCTGCCCACCGCCACCATCGAGGAGAAGGTGCACGCGGGGGTCCCCACGTCGGTGCAGCTCACGGTGACCGCGTCCCCCACCAAGGGGCTGGAGCAGACGCTCGCGACGGCGGAGCGCTTCCGCGCCGCCGGGTACGACGTCGTACCCCACCTCGCGGCGCGCATGGTGCACGGCCGGGCCGAGCTCGAGGAGGTCGTCGCCCGGCTCCGAGATGCCGGCATCACCAGCATCTTCGTGCCCGGCGGCGACGCCCAGTCCGACGACACCTACGCCGACGCCCTGGCGCTCCTGGAGGACCTGTCCGACCTCGGCCGGCCCTTCGCCCACGTCGGCATCGCCGGCTACCCGGAGTCGCACCCGACGATCCACGACGACCTCACGATCCAGTCGATGTGGGACAAGCGGCGGCACGCCACCCACATCGTCAGCAACCTCACCTTCGACCCCAAGACCGTCAAGCAGTGGATCCACCGGATGCGTCTGCGCGGCGTGACGATGCCGCTGCTACTCGGTGTGCCCGGCCCCGTCGACCAGGCCAAGCTGCTGTCGATGGCGACCAAGATCGGCGTCGGCGACTCCACCCGCTTCCTCAAGACGCACAAGGGCTTCGTGGCCAAGCTGTTCGCCCCCGGGGCGTTCACGGGCGAGCGCTTCCTCGAGCGGTGTGCCGGCACGCTGGGCGAGCCGGAGTCCCTCGTCGAGGGGCTGCACGTCTACACCTTCAACCAGGTCGAGGAGACCGAGCGCTGGCGCCGCGACTGGATCTCCCGGTTGGGCGCCGTCGCGGTCTGATCGGTCGCCCGCGGCACGGCCCGCTCAGCCGGCCGCGATGGCGTCGAAGCGCTCGGACACGCGATCGAACATGTCGCGGGGCAGGTTGGGGAACAGATAGCTGACCTCGTTGATCGAGCCGTCGGGGAAGATCAGCGGGTTGTCGACCAGCTCGGGGGCGACCTTGGTCATCGCCTCCTGAGCGCCCTCGACGGGGCAGATGTAGTTGACCCACGCCGCCAGCTCGGCCGCGACCTTCGGCTGGTAGTAGTACGCCGCCAGCTCGGCGACCGCTCCCGCCTGCTGCGAACCCCGGGGCACGAGCAGGTCGTCGGACCAGATCAACAGGCCCTCCTCGGGCACCACGAACTTCAGGTAGGGGTTCTTCAGCTGCTCCTGCAGCACGTCGCCCGACCAGGCCAGGCACGCCGCCAGCGTCCCCTTGCGCAGGCCCTTGAGGTACTCGTTGCCGAAGAACCCGGCGAAGCGGCCGTCGGCGGCAAGACCGCCGAGGAGGTCGATCGAGGCGTCGAGGTCGTCCTCGGACAGGTCGGTGAGGTCGTGGCCCTGCCCGAGGAGCACCATGCCCAGGGTGTCGGACAGCTCGGTGAGCATGCCGACCCCGCCGGCCAGGTCCTTGCGCTCGAACAGCTCCGCGATCGAGCCGATCGCCCGGTCGACCTGGCGGGCGTCGTACGCGATGCCGGTCAGGCCCGCCTGCCACGGCATGGAGTAGCGCTGCTCCGGGTCCCAGTTGGGGGTCGCCAGGGACGAGATGACGCGCTCGGCGCCGTCCACGGGCCCGAACGGCTGGAGCGCTCCCTCGTCGACCAGCTGCGCGGTCACCCACGAGGTCATGGTGATGACGTCGAAGCCGATCGGCTCTCCTGCCGCGAGGCCGTCGCCGACCTCACCGAGGAACTCGACGTTGTCGTTGATGGGGGTCTGGTAGTCGACCTGGATGCCGGAGTCGCGCTGGAAGGCCCTGAGCGTGGACTTGGCGATGTACTCCGGCCAGTTGGCCCACGAGATGGGGCCGTCGGCCCGGACCGTCGGCGAGGTCGAGGCCGCGGTCGCCTGGCCACCGGTGGGCCCCGACCCGGCGTCGCCGCCCGAGCAGGCGGCCAGGCCGGCGGCGCCGAAGCCGGCCAGCAGGCCGCGCCGGGTGAGCCGGCCCGCGGGGGGAGGCACAGAGGAGGGGACGCGCACCCCATGGATTCTGGTGGTCGCCGCGCGCAAGCGCCAATGCACGCGCGGGAACGCCGTCTCAGGACGCCCCGCTGCTTTCCCGCTTCCCTGCGTGGGTTGTCGGTTGACACGGCTTCTCGCCAGCCGCCATCGTGGCGCAGGTGACGCACGCCCGGGCCGGTGGCCACCGCGCGCCCCGACGACGGTGGGGCGGGATCGCCGTGCTCGTGGTGCTGGTGGGTCTGGTGGCCGGCGCGGCGGCGTACCTGTTCGACGACACTGCCGACAGCGACGGCACCAGCGCGGACGTGCAGGCCGGCGACCAGGACGCGGCGTGTGGAGAGCGACGCTTCGCGATCGCGGCAGACCCGCGGATCGCCTCTACCGTACGCCGGATCGTCGCCGACCTCCCGGAGGACCCCTGCATCTCGGTGGGGGTCCGGTCGGCGTCGTCCGCGCGCACCTCGGCCGACGTGGCCCGCGAGGAGGGCAAGGGGCTGGGCGGCACGCTGCCCGACGCGTGGATCCCCGACAGCTCGCTCTGGCTCGGCATCGCGGCCTCCAGCGAGGAGGGCGGCCAGCGGCTCGACGGCGACGGCGAGAGCATCGCGAGCTCGCCGGTCGTCCTGGCCACCACGCCCGACCTGGCGACCGGGATCGGGTGGCCCGACGCGCCCGACTGGGAGTCGAGCCTGTCGCCCGACGCCCCGGTGACGCTGGCCCTGCCGGCGCTCGACCGCGACGGCGCCACCCTCACCGCCCTGCGCGCCATCGAGGGGTCCCGCTCGCTGCCCCAGCTGTCCCGCCTGGTCGCGGCCCCGCCGTTGCCCGAGGGGCAGCCGCTCAGCCTCGTGCTGTCGGGGGCGGCCGAGATGGTGCCCAGCACCGAGCAGGAGGTGGTGGCCGCCGACGCCGACCAGGAACAGGTGGCCGCGATCTATGACGAGGCGCTGGGCTCCCTCGACTTCCCGCTGGTCCGGGTCCGTCCGCTCGACGCCGAGGACGATCCGGACGCGGACGCGCTCTTCTCGCGCATCCAGGACGCGCTGACGGGCGAGGACGGCCAGCGGGCACTGGGCGGCGCCGGCTTCAGGAGCGCCGACGGCACGGCGTCCGACGACTCCCCCCGGGTGGAGGGGGTCGATCTCGACGCCGCGGCCGGCGCGGCTGCCTCCGACGCCGCCGGCATCGACGCGGCACGCGCCGACTGGACCACGCAGGGCAGGCGCGCGCGGCTGCTGCTGCTGATGGACCTGTCCGGCTCGATGGCGGAGACCCTGCCCGACGGACAGACCCGTGCCCAGGCGGCGCAGGACGCGCTGCGCGGCCTGGTCGACGGCGCCTCGCCCGACGACGCCCTGGGACTGTGGGGATTCACCACGCTGATCGGCAACGGCGACTTCGAGGTGCTGCTCCCGGCCCAGCCGCTGGAGGACACCGTCAACGGCGTGAGCCTCCGGTCGGAGTTCCTCGCCCAGGTCGACCAGCTGGTCCCGGTGCCCAACGGCGCGACGTCGCTCTACGACACGATCGCCGCAGCCTACGAGGCGGCCTCCGCGCGCTACGCCGACGGCCGGTTCAACGCGGTGGTGGTGGTCACCGACGGCGTGAACGAGGACCCGGGAAGCATCAGCCTGCCGACCCTGGTCGACGACGTGCGGCGTCGGTTCGACGGCACCCGTCCGGTGCGGATCATCACCGTGGCCTACGGCGGCGACGCCGACGTCCGCACCCTCCGCTCGATCGCCGACGCCACGGGCGGGCGGTCCTATCGGGCGCTCACCGCCGACCAGGTCCAATCGCGCCTCTCCGAGCTGCTGGCCGAGCTGTAGGCGGGCCGCGCGGGTCTACTGGTGTGTACGAAGAGCAGGCGCCGGCCTACTGGTGTGTACGACGAGCCCGGCGCCGGCCTACTGGTGCGTACGACGAGCCGGCGCGGGCCTACTGGTGCGTACGACCGGCATGTGCGCCGTACACACCAGTAGGTCCTACACACCAGTAGGTCCCACGCCCCCACCACTGGGTCGTACACACCAGTAGGTTCCACGCCCCCACTGGGTCGCACGCACCAGTAGGTCCCGCGCGCGGGAGACCCGTCGCCCACTGCCGGCGCCCCGGGAGACCCGCTCCGCGGTCCTCAGTCGACCAGCGACTCCAGCGCGAGCTCGAGACCGCGGTGACCCGTCTCGATCACGGTCAGCGGGAGCCCGATCCGGTCGGCCGCCGCCCTGGCGAGGGCGCGCAGCTCGTCGTCGGGCTCCTGCGCGAGCCACACGACCCGCGTGTAGCGGCCGAAGTAGTCGTCGCGGAGCTCCGGCCAGCGGTCGAGCCCCAGCTCGCGGACGACGAGCCGGTCGAAGGACCGCACGAGGAAGTCCGTGAGCAGGTAGGTGCCCGGCTGCTCGTCGAAGTACGCCTCGACCCGCTCGCCGGTGGCGAACAGGTCGTAGCAGGTCAGGCCCGGCAGGCGCCGCATGTCGAGCTCGGCGCACACGTCGTCGAGGGCCCCGTAGGTCCCGCAGTCGGCATAGCCCACCGCAACCACGTCGTACGCCGTCCGCAGTCGTCGCGCGAGCGAGCGCACCTCGCCCGCGATCCGCTCGGGTCGGTTGTGCAGCAGCGGCGGCAGCGGGTGGACGTCGACCCGCCAGCCGCGGCGGCGCGCGATGTCGGCCGCCGGCTGGGCCAGCGCGCCGCAGGCGATCAGGGCGACCCGGGGTGCCGCCTCAGAAGGCGAGCTGCTCGACGAAGCGGTCGTTGAAGTCGGCGCGGTCGGAGAGCTCGACATAGGACACCTCCTCGAGCAGAGCCTGGGCACCGGCGCGTTCGCGCAGGGACAGCAGGGCCATCTTGGCCCCCTCACCCGCCACGTTGCCAGCGGACACGATCCGCAGCACCGGCAGCTGGGGGACCAGGCCGATCCGGACCGCCGCCGCCGGGGAGAGGTAGGACCCGAAAGAGCCGGCGAGGAGGACCTGTTGGACGTCGTCGTGGCCGAGGCCCAGCTCCTCGAGCAGGAGTGTCCACCCGGTCGAGATCGCGGCCTTCGCGAACTGCAGCTCCCGCACGTCGCGCTGGGAGAGATAGACGCTCTCCGCGGCCGGGGCATCGGGCGTGGGCCGGTGCAGCACGAACACCCGCTCCTGCCCGACCAGGGTGAGTCGGTCCGCGAGGGCCGGCGCGATCTCGGCGGCCCTCGCGTCGGGCACGAGCCTGCCCGTGGCATCCAGGAGCCCGACGCGCACCAGCTCGGACACCACGTCGACCAGCCCGGAGCCGCACAGCCCACGTGGCTCGGTGTCGCCGATGACGCCGAGCTCGACGGCGGGCGCCGCGGGGGCCGGGTCGAGGTGCAGCCTGACGACCTCGATGGCGCCGTCGTCGGCGCGCATCCCGCAGCGGATGGCGCCACCCTCGAACGCCGGGCCGGCCGGTGCCGCGGTGGCGAGCAGCCGGTCGCCGTCGGAGAGGACGATCTCGCAGTTGGTGCCGACGTCGATCAGCAGCCTGGTCCGCTTGTCGCGGTCCATGCCCGTGGCGAGCATGCCGGCGACGATGTCGCCGCCCACGTAGGCCCCGAGCGACGGGAAGACCGTCGCCCGCGCCCGTGGATGGACCGACAATCCGAGGTCGGCCGCGAGCACGGTCGGGAACGCGGCCGACGACATCACGAACGGCGCGACCCCGAGGGGTTCGGGGTCGATGCCGAGAGCCAGCGCGGTCATCGTGGCGTTGCCGGCGAGGGCGACCTCGTAGACGTGACCCGGGTCGACGCCGCCCTCACGGCACACTTCAGCGGCGAGCTCGGCGAGGGTCTGACCGGCCGCGGCCTGCAGGCGGCCCAGCGCCTCGGGGTCGAGCATCGTGGCCGAGATGCGGGTGATGACGTCGCCGCCGAAGGGCTGCTGCCGGTTGAGCCGCGACGCCACCGACACCGGGGTCCCGGACTCCAGGTCGAGCAAGGTGGCGACCACGGTGGTGGTGCCGAGGTCGAACGCGACGGCGTAGCGGACGGTGGAGGTGTCACCCGCCTCGACGTCGATCAGGGCCTCGTCGACGACCACCGCGGTGACCTTGAAGTCCGCCTCGCGGAGCACGCCCGGGAGTCGCCTCAGCACCGGCAGGTCGACGGTCAGCTCGAGGTCGTCGACGGCCTCGCGCAGCCGCACCAGGTCGGTGCGCTGGTCGGAGAGCGTCGGCTCGTCGAGCTCGACGTAGCGCTTCTGGACGGCAGGCCGCAGAATCACCTGACGCCCGACACCCACGGTCGCGGCCTTGGGCCGGGTGGTGAGCGGGGGGACGTGGACGTCGAGGTCCTGGGTGGCGTGGACCAGGCAGGCGAGCCGCCAGCCGTCGGCGAGCTGCGCGTCGCTGAACGTGCGCTCGTCGTGCCGGGTGACGGGGATCGGGCTGGCCGTCGGGGAGACCCGCACCTTGCACTTGCGGCAGGTGCCGTGGCCACCGCAGGTGGAGTCGATCGCGATGCCGTTCCAGGACGCCGCGTCGAAGACGGCGACCCCGGGGGGCACCCGCGCGGCGCGGGACGTGGTGCTGCCGTCGTCGGCCGCGACCGCGAACCGCAGTTGCACGCGTCCGACGCCCTCGGGCGGCGCCTCGGCGTCCTTGGCGGGCTCGATCAGCCCTTCCCGACGCAGGTGCTCGACCGAGAAGTCGGCGGTCGGGTCGTCGCTCACGCGCCGGTCGTCACTCCCTCGGTGGCGGCAGCGGCCTCGGCGGCGGCCTTGGCGGCGCGGGCGCGGCCGATCCACTCCATGCCCCAGTCGTCGTGGCCGCGGAAGAGGTCGGCGGCCTTGACGGCGTTGACGATCACGGGGGTGCGGGCGTCCATGATCGCCGAGGTGAGACCCATCATCATCGCCATCGGCAGCCAGGTGGCGTTGAGCGCGTGGCGCTCGGGCATCCCGAAGGACACGTTGGAGGCGCCGCAGGTCATGTTGAGGCCGTGCTCGTCCCGGATGCGGCGCATGGTCTCGAACGTCGCGATGCCGGAGGCGGTGTCGGCGCCGATCGGCATGGCCAACGGGTCGATCACGATGTCGTGCATGGCGATGCCGTACTCCTTGGTCGCCACGTCGATGATCTTCTGCACCAGGACGAGCCGCTTCTCGGGCTCCATCGGGATCTCGTCGACATCGTTGGGCAGCGCGATCACGGCGGCGTCGTACTTCTTGACCAGGGGCAGGATCTGCTCCATCCGCTCGTCCTCGGCGGTGATGGAGTTGACCAGGGCGCGACCCTGGTAGACCTTCAGGCCGGCCTCGAGCGCCTCGACGACGGAGGAGTCGATGCAGATCGGCTTGTCGGTGAGGCTCTGGATCTTGATGATCGCCTTGGCCAGCAGGTCGGCCTCGTCGGTCAGCGGGACACCCATGTTGACGTCGAGCACGTCGGCGCCGCCGCTGACCTGGGCCGCGACGTCGCGGTCGATCGCGGACATGTCACCTGCCCGGAGCTGCTCCTGGAAGATCCGGCGGCCGGTGGGGTTGATCCGCTCGCCGATGAGGCAGAAGCGATGGCCCCGGCCGATCACGACCTCATGGCTGGCCGACCGGATGCGGGTCTCGAAGTGGACGCTCTCGGCGCTCAACGCGGTTCCTCTCGTGGTGTGGTGGGGTCGGGTGTGGGGATGTCCGTCGGCGGACGATCGGCTCAGGCGGGCACCATCGACCGGCGCTGCTCGAGGAGGTCCTTGGCGCGCTTGACGGTGGCCGAGGCGTCGGCGGCGTAGCCGTCGGCCCCGACCGCGTCGGCGTACTCCTGGGTGACGGGTGCGCCACCGACCATCACGATGACGTCGTTGCGCATGCCGGCCTTCTCCAAGGCGTTGATGTTGGCCTTGAACATCGGCATGGTCGTGGTGAGGAAGGCGGAGAAGCCGACGATGTCGGGCTGGTGCTCCTCGATGGCGGAGACGAACTTCTCCGGCGCCACCTGGACGCCGAGGTCGATCACCTCGAAGCCGGCACCCTCGAGCATGATGTTGACGAGGTTCTTGCCGATGTCGTGCACGTCGCCCTTCACGGTGCCCATCAGGAACTTGCCGACCGTCTCGACGCCGGTGTCGGCCAGCAGCGGACGCAGCACCTCCATCGCCCCGGCCATCGCCTTGCCCGCGATCAGCATCTCGGGCACGAAGAAGTCGCCGCGCTCGAACCGGGCGCCGACCTCCTCCAGCGACGGGATCAGCGCGTCGAACAGCAGCGACTGCGGCTCCATCGCGAGGCCCAGCGCCTCATGGGTCAGCTCCAGCACGCGCGGGCCGTTGCCGACCAGCGTCTCGTCGTAGAGCGCGCGGAGGATCTCTTCGGGGGTCATGCGACACCAGCCTTTCGACGGCGGTCGAGCAGCGCGGTCAGCTGCTCGGCGTGCTCCTTCAACAGCCGCCCGTGGGCGGCCAGGGTGGACTCCAGGCGCGGAGTCGGGCCCGAGATGCCGAGGGCGGCGACGACCTGGCTGCGGCCGTCGCGGACCGGGGCCGCGATGCCGGTGAGGCCGATCTCCAGCTCGTCGACGGTCGTGGCGTAGCCGTGCCGGCGTACGCCGGACAGCTCGCGGGCGAGCGCGCCGCGCTCGACGATCGTGCGGTCGGTCAGTCGCTCCAGCGGCCCGGCCGCCGCCGTGAGGACGCCGTGGGCGAGCAGGACCTTGCCGAGCGAGGAGGTGTGCGAGGGGACCTCGACCTGCGTCCAGTCACGCGTGCCGAGCAGGAAGCGGCTGTCGACCTGGGCCACGTGGACCACCCTGTCACCGCGCGGCATCCCGAGGTTGACCGTCTCGCCGGTCAGCGCGCCGACCGACTGGAGCACCGGCGCGGCCAGCTGGGCGATCTCGGCGAACGCGTCGTGCCGGGACGCGTAGCGCCAGAAGAGCGGACCGGGGACGTAGGCGCCCGACTCGTCGCGCTCGAGCAGCTCGGTGCGCTCCAGGGCGGTGAGGAGGCGTGACGTGGTCGACTTGGGCAGCCCGCACTCCTCGGCGATCTCGGCGAAGGCCAGGGGTTCGGACGACTCGACCACCGTGGACACCAGCAGCGCGGCGCGGTCGACCGCCTGCGTGCCGCTGGCGGTGGTGGGCTCGGTCATCCGGGGGTCCTTGTCGGTGGAACTCGCTCTTGCCGATGGTTCCATGATGTGGAACTGTGATTCCACATCATGGGGTCCGCGGCGTACGACGGTCAAGCGCCGGGCCATGAGGAGTCTGAGACCGCAGCACCACGCCGTTGCCAGGAGGCTTGATGTTCGTCAACCGGATGCCGCGCTACGAGATCCTCAGCGAGGAGGCGATGGCCACCCTCGACGGCGGCTGGCGCCGGCTGATGACCGAGATCGGCGTCGAGTTCATGGACGAGCGGGCGCTCGACCTCTTCCGCCGGGCCGGCCAGCGGGTCGAGGACCACAAGGTCTTCCTCGACCCCGACTTCGTGCTCGAGCAGGTGGCCAAGGCGCCGCGCGAGTTCGACGTGCAGGCGCGCAACCCGGAGCGCTCCGTGCACATCGGTGGCGACCACATGGCGTTCGGCGCCGTCTACGGCCCGCCGTTCACCCGCGAGGGCGACGTACGCCGTGACGCGACCATGGAGGACTTCCGCAACTTCACCAAGCTGGCGCAGACCTTCGACGCGCTCGACTCGGCGGGCGGCGTCGTCAACGAGCCCAACGACACCCCGCTCGACAGCCGGCACCTCGACATGGTCTATGCCCTGGCGACGCTCACCGACAAGCTCTTCATGGGCAACGTCGTCTCGGGCGTCAACGCCCGCGACACCATCGAGATGGCCTCGATCCTCTTCGGCGGCGCCGAGGGGCGCGACCGCGGGCGGGCGCGGATCGAGGAGACGCCGGCCACGATCTCGCTCATCAACTGCAACAGCCCGCTGCGGTGGGACGACCGCATGCTGGAGGCGCAGTTCGAGTACTCCGCCGCCAACCAGGCGGTCGTCCTGACGCCGTTCATCCTCATGGGAGCGATGTCGCCGGTCACCATCCCGGCCGCCCTCGTCCAGCAGATCACCGAGGCGCTCAGCGGCATCGCCCTGTCCCAGCTGATCCGGCCGGGGTCGCCGGTGATCTTCGGCTCCTTCCTCTCCAACATCGACATGCAGTCGGGCTCGCCGACCTTCGGCACGCCGGAGTCGGGCATCGGCCTCCTGTGCACCGGGCAGATCGCGCGTCACTTCGGGCTGCCGTTCCGCACCGGTGGCGGCCTCACCTCCTCGCAGGTGCCGGACGCGCAGGCGGGCTACGAGGCGCTGATGACGATGCTGCCGACGTTCCTGGCCGGCACCAACTGGGTGATGCACTCCG
>CAZQCA010000072.1:0-13622 GCA_964591845.1 uncultured Nocardioides sp. | reverse complement strand
ACTCCAGGAGCCAGCAATGATCGAGGTGGCCTTTTCCGAGACTGACAGCCTCGAGCTGCTCGACGCGGCCCGGCGTGCGCAAGCCGGACGCGCCTCGCGCACCGTGGTCGGGGGCCAGCAGCATGCGATGCGCCAGACCGTCATCGTCCTGCTCGCCAACGCGGCATTGTCCGAACACGAATCACCGGGCGAGGCCACCCTGTACGTGATCAGCGGCCGGGTCGCACTCAGCGTTGGCCAGGAGACGCGCGAAGCCGGCAGCGGTGAGCTGCTCGTGATTCCCCAGCGACGACATTCCCTCCGCGCGCTGAGGCATTCGACGGTCCTGCTGACCGCGGTGCCTCGCGAATACACACCCGCGATCGACCAAGGAGACCCAACATGACAATCGCTGAACGCCACGCCCTGACCACGTGGGAAGGCTCGCTTGCTCGAGGCGCCGGACAGGTCACCGGCGGGACCGGTGCCCTCGGCAACCTGGACCTCACTTGGGCCGCCCGAACAGAGACACCCGGTGGCCACACCAGCCCGGAGGAGCTCGCCGCTGCGGCGCACTCGTCGTGCTTCGCCATGGCTCTCGCGCTGCGACTGACCGAGGAGAAGATCACGACCGGACCCCTCCAGGTCAAGGCCACGGTCACCCTGGGTGAAGTCGACGGCCTACCGACGATCGTCTCCTCCCACCTTGTGGTGTCGACACAGGCCACCGGACTCGACCAGGACGAGTTCCAGAAGGTCGTGGACGCGGCGGCGGCATTGTGCCCGATCTCCCGGCTCTTCGCGGGAGCCAAGGTCACCGTCGATGCCGTCCTGGAGTCACCCTGAACGGCGTGGCCGCGTCACTCGCTCGGATCGAGGACTCTGGAAGACTGGCGACATGATGGGGGCAAGATGAGCGGCCAGCCGCCTGGCGATCGCCCGGCCGCGGAGTCGGGCCTGGGCGAACGACGCGCACAGGTGCTGGCGGCTCTCCGCAGTTGCGACGACCCGCTTTCTGCGGCCGAGGTCGCGGAGGCGACGGAGCTGCACCTCAATACCGCGCGCCTGCACCTGGACGCCCTGGTCGAGACCGGCCTGGCGAAACGCGTCCGTGAACCGCGACAGAAGCCGGGGCGCCCGAGGGTCCTCTACTCCTCCTCCGGGGAGGTGCCAGGGCCACGCAGCTACCGTCTCCTCGCGGAGATCCTGACGGGGATGGTGACGGCGCTGGGCGGCGGGAACGACGCGGCTGTGGAGACCGGCATTGCGTGGGGGAGACACCTGGTTCAACGTCCTCGACCTTCGCGGCCGGTCGAGGCGTCGGACGCGGTCACCGAGGTCACGTCGATGCTTGAGGAGCTGGGGTTCCGACCGGAAATCCATGCGGTCGGGGGCGGCACCGACGTCCTCCTCCGCAACTGCCCCTTCCGAGAGGTCGCCGAGGAGCACAGCGACCTCGTGTGCGCGGTCCACCTGGGGATCATCCGTGGTGCTCTCGAGCAATTCGGGGAACCGGTGAAGGCGACCGCACTCGATCCCTTCGTCACCCCCCACACGTGCGTGGCACGGCTGCGAACACCGGCCGACATGCCTCGCTGATGGAGGCGTCCGGGCAGCGAAGCCCTGTAGGGACGTCGAGACGACCGGCGTGTCGCCCGCCTGGCCTCAGCGTGAGGATGCTGCTCCCCTCAGGTCACCACGGCGAGCAGCTCGAGCCCGGCGGCCGCGGCCGCGGCCACGGCTGCGGTGAGCCAGACGCTTGCAGCGCTAGTGAGCCCCCGAACTGAACCACCGCGCACGACGATGATCCCGGCACCGATGAACCCGAGTCCGGAGACGATCTGCGCCGCGACCCGGGAAGGATCCAGGGTGACCCTGTCGGGCTCGAGGACATCGGTGAACCGTACTTGCTGATTGGCATGACGAGTGCCGAGCCCAGGCCCACGACGGTGTAGGTCCGAATCCCGGCCGACTTCTGACGGACCTCAGGCTCCAAGCCGATGAGGGCGGAGAGCAGGACGGCGACACCGAGCTCACCCAACTGGTTCCAGCCCTGCCCTCCGGACTCAGTGAGCAGCGCGCTGGAACTCATGAGTCGACCCGCGGTCCGACGTCGTAGAACTGCCGACTCGCCCAGGTGTCCCAGTCCACTCCCCGGCGCAGCGCCTCCGGTCCAGGGAGCAGGGAGCCGCCGGCGATGCTGCTGGGCGTGGATGCGGCAACGACGTCAACTTCTTCTCCTCGCAGGCCGGCAAGTCGTCGCACGAGGTCCCCCAGGTGCTCGGGGCGCGGGCCGGCGACCTCGACGTCTCCGCCCCCCTCCTCGGTGGCAAGCTTGACGAGCAGCCGCGCGACTTCGGCGGAGTCGACCGGTTGAGTGGGCATGTCGAGGACCTCAGCGCGTCCGCCTCGCAGGGAGCGGTCGAGCACCTGGCCAGGGAACTCGTGGAACTGAGTAGCCCGTAGCACCCGGGGACCGGGCGCGTGCGCGCGGGTGGTCTCTTCGTGGGCCTGGGTGGCGACGTACCAGCCGTAGTCCTGGCTCCGGTCGGCACCCACGATGGACAGCACCACGGTCCGCCTCACACCGGCGGCCCACGCCGCCGCACCCAGATGGGTGGCGACCGTCGTGAAGAAGCCGACCGCCTGTTGCTCCTCCATCGAAGGCGAGCGGGTGACGTCGATGACCGCATCGACTCCGTGCAGCGAGTTCCCCAACGACCTCGGGTCGGTGAGATCTACCCCCAGCCCGCGGCTCAATCCGACGACGTGGTGGCCCTCACGCCCCGCGAGAGCGATCACCTGGGCACCCACCAACCCGGTGGCACCGGCGACCGCGATGCGTCGAGACTGCACGCCGCGGCCAGGCATACCGGGACGAGGCGTACCTGGACTAGCCATGATCTGACATCTCCTTCTTCTCGTGGCCGAGACGACCCGCGGGCGTCCGCCATCGGGCACTTCGAGAGTGGGCCGGCTCGCGGGAGTCGAATGGCTGCGGGCTTCCCGGTCATATTGGCCCTTCAGCGAGTGACGTCGATCATGCCGTACGCGCCGCGTTCGGCATCGACCATGACGTGGTTGACCAGGGGGTAGCTACCCGGTTCGCGGAGGACCATCTCGACGAACCCCCCTTGCGCCACCGACAGGGCGAGGGACTGCGAACCGCCGAACCGGGCTGGGCTGCCGGCCGACCCGAGCAGCCACCGTCCCTCGGCAAAGGTTCGGTCGAACTGCCCGCCGACCACGTGGAAGGACAGCGGTCGGTTGGGGCCGGCGTCGAGCAGCCAGATCCGCACGCGTTCACCGACCCGCACGCGGATGGGGCGGTGACCATAGGCGTCCCGGTAGCCGTTGAAGACGACAGCGTCAGGCTGCTCGGCGAGCAGCTTGTCGACGTCGACGGGCTCACCCTGCGGCCCGTAGTAGTGCTCGGACTGGATCAGCACGTACGACCGGTCGACCTCAGGCAACCCTGGGGGGTCGATCACGACCGCACCGAACAGTCCGTTGGCGATGTGGGCGCTCATCGGCATCGTCGAGCAGTGATACATCCAGATCCCGGACCGACCGGCGGTGAACCGGTAGGTGAGGGAACCTCCAGGCGGAACCGTCCGCATCACCTGGTCGGGGGCTCGTTGCCCGGCATGGAAGTCGATGGAGTGTCCGATCGTGCCCTTGTTGATCAGCGTGATCACGAAGGTGTCCCCCAGCCGCCCGTGCAGGACAGGCCCGGGGGAGGTGCCGTTGTAGGTCCACACCTCCTGGGTGACCCCGGGGGCGACCTCCATCGTCTGCTCGGTGACGGTGAAGGTGTATCGGTGAACCTGCCCGGGCCCGATGGGCGGCAGCGCCGGTTCGAGGATCTCGGTGCTGGATGCCGGCTCGGCCTCGGACCCGGCGGATCTGGGGTCGTGTGTGGTGTGGTCCGTTCGGTCGTCCGCTTCCGTCGAGGCCGTCTCAGCGTCTCTCGGAGCGCCGGTGGCGACGATCGTGAGCGTCATGCCCATCTGGCGGTGCCCCACCACCGAGCACCAGCCGTCGAGGTCGCGGCCCACGACGCCGACGTCGATGATGGCGGACTCACCGGGCGCCAGGCGACCGGAGTCGTGGCCGGTCTCCAGCACCAGGTCATGGACGTCGGAGTCGTCGGAGTTGCGGACGGTGACCATGAGCCGGTCGCCCGCGTTCAACTCGATGCGGGAGGGGGTGAAGCGCATGTTGGCAGCCTCGATCGTGACTGAGACCGTGCGACCGGTCGGGGAGACACCTGCGCCGGCGGACTCGACCGCCCCGTCCAACGCCGGCGGGTCCAGGGCCCCACCGAGGGCGACGGCGATCATCACCGCAGCGACGCCGAGCGCCGCCAGGCCGGCGTTCTGACCACGAGGCCGGAGGGCACCAGCATGGATGGACCGGCGCTGTGAGGCGTCTAGGTGTCGCCGCCGGATGGCGAAGACCAGGATGGGGATGAAAGCCACGAGGGCGCCTAGCACCAGGAACGAGGTCAGCACCCGGACCAAGCTCGGCACCGGCAGCGCGCATACGAGGAGGCCGAGGTTCACCAGCACCACTCGCAGCGCGCCGCCGGCGTCCAGGTCCTGGTTCATCCTCCGGACGGCTGCGGGTCCGCCACCCAGGACCACAGGCACCAGGTAGGACAAGGCTCCCAAGAGAACCTGGGCGACGAAACCGACTGCGAGCAGCGGAGTGACCACCTCGACGGCCTCGCCGGCCGATGCCCAGGCGCGAGCGCTGTCGTCGACGTCCGCGGTCGTCGCGGTGAGGCTTCCCGCCAACGTCACGAGAAGACCGGCGAACCAGGCCAGGCCCGCGGTCATCGACCAGGTGGGAAACGAGGACGGCGGCTTGTGCCTCGCGGCCCGGACCAACGGCCATCCCACCATCACGACCCCCGTGGCGTAGAGGAGCAGCCCGAGGGCCGCGAGGAGTGGGCGGTCGGTCATCGAGGCGACGACGATCACTCCGATCCCGAGGCACAGGGGCGTCAATGCCTGACGCGCGCGATGCTCGGCGCCGGGGAGGATGCGCGTGCGCAGCATGGTGGGACCGAGGGTGACCACGGTCCCGAGCACCGTCAGCCCGATCCATCCCAGCAGGTTGACCGCGACATGGGCCACCCGGAGTCGTGTCTCGAGAGGCTCGCCCGGCTCGCGCAACATCCAGACCCCGAGCGTCACGCCGACGGGCAGGATCGCCCCGGCCACGAGGTAGAAGCGCAACGTTCCCACGAACCGGGAGGCGAACCCGGTCCGCAGGCCGCGTGCCAGGGACGCCACATGCCACCCCACCGCCACGATGGTCAGCACCGCACCTCCGACCACGGGCCACCACAGGCCAGCGGGGACGCCGACGATCACCACAAGAACCCCGAGGTTGAATAGGGCCAGACGTTGCGACTGCTCGCGGCGTGGAGTCGGCGGCAACCGAATCAGGGTGTCGGCGAAGTAGCGGCTCCACACCAAAATCGCGTGTCCGGCGGCACCGAGGACCAACAGGTGGATCATCAACCACCGCGGTGCAGGGACGAAAGGATGCACCAGACTCACCAGGACTGCCGCCACCAGCCAACCGACCACCGGAAGGTCGCGTAGCGGCCAGAAGCCCCGGGTCCCGGACACCGAGTTCCCGCCCGCAACCGGTGACGTGTGCACGGCCGACGTCATCGGGCACCCGCCTGGACTCGGCGCTGCCTGCGACCCGTCCGTGCCTCCATGACCACCGACCCCACAGTCACGATTAGGAACAGCGCCACAGCCAGGGCGTTGCCGAGCCCGCCGACTCGTCGAGCCCACTCCGCGTCGAGAGCGTCGCCGACCCACAGCCGCAGCAGCAGGGACGCCTGCAGCAACACCCACGGCGCCCACATCGCGGTCCGATAGGGAAGGTCCACTCGGGCCACCGCCGGCAGGATGGTCGGGGCGTGCGCCAGAATCATCGACATCGCGAAGCCGAGGAAGACCGCGTGGACGACCACGTCGTATGCCGGTCCGGCGGCGACCGGGCCTACCGCGAGCCAGGCGGCGCCGGCGACCGCCAGCCACGCCTGCCCCGAGAGCATGCACCACCCGGCGAAGCGCGGCAGCCCGGAGGATCGGGCGGTGCGCCGGGCCACGTCGTGCGCCAACATCCACCCAGCCAACCCCAGCAGCGTCCATCCCAGCAGCGCGGCGCCCACCCGCGGCCACAAGGTCACCACCACCACGGCCCAGGCCATGCTGAAGCCGAGCAACACCAGAACGCGGGCGGCAGCGGGAGTCATCCCAAACCGGGCGAGCTCCAGCCGTTCTCCTGCAATGGTGAGAACGACGAACCCGACCAGCCAGGGGACAGCAAGCGCTGTGTCCACACCGCCTCGCCACAGCACCAGGCCACCGAGGAGGCTCACCGCGCCGAGGGAGGAGACCAGGACTGCGTCGTCCCGCTGCCGCCGCCACAGCGGCACGTACAGCAGGCACAACGCCAACGCCCCCGCCGGCAGCAGTGTTCCCGCTGCTTGTGCTGTCGCGCTGCCGTGCAGTATCAGGAGCAGTCCCCCCAGGCCCAGCAGGGCGGGTGCCAGGTATCCCGCTCGCCGGCCCCACGCCACAGCGCGCTCGAGAGCGATGAGGGTGCCGATGAATCCCGCCACCATCAAGATCCCGTGGACCTCGCCGAGGCGGGCGGACGGGACTGGTGGCCACGCCCGCAGCAGACCAAGGCCCGCATCGATACCAGCCACCAGACACAACCCGGCCGGAAGAGCCAGGAGCGCCCGCTCAGCCGGGCGTCGACTGTTCACCGACGACCGCCCCGGGCACGTGGTCGACATCCACAGTGCCGCCGGTCGACGGCGGCCAACTGCACGGCTCGGCGACCCCACACATGTAGCTCCTCCCGGCTCAGCGACGCAGCAGACGAAGCCGCCAGGCTTCCGGCCCCCGCTCCAGGTAGGAGACCTCGATCGCCCCACCCTCGCGGTCAGCGATCTGGGCCAGAAGGGGCTGGGGGTCGTGGGGGGCGACAAGGATGAGCGCCTCGCCGGATCGGATCGCTGCGAGCGACCCCAAGACAGCCGCATGCCGGATCGCGTGCGGAATCGTCCGGGCGTCCAGCTCGGGGGCACCGTGTTCGTCGCCGCACGCGCAGCCGGACTGCACCTCGGTCAGCGGGAGTTCAGCCATGGGATTTCCTCTCTGGGAACCAGGTCTCAGGTCCACCGCGGCCATCATAAACCACGGCACCTTTGTTTTTACTACACAAAGGTGGGAGATTGGACACGTGACTTCCGATATCGCCACGAACCCCGCCCAGGACCGGCTCGACCAGGACCGGCTCGACCAGGAGTGGAGAGAGGAGCGGGCCGAGTGGCTCGAGTCCCTGGACGGACTGATCGCGGCTCGCGGACCCGAGCGGGGCGCGGAGATCCTCAACCAGATGGCGAGACGAGCTGGCCTGAAAGAGGTCGAAGGCGCGTTCGCTCATGCGTCGGGCACCGGCCTCGGTGGCCCGACGCCGTACCGCAACACCATCGAGGCATCCCGACAGCCCGGGTACCCCGGTGACCTCGAGGTCGAGGAGCGGATCAACGACTACCTGCGGTGGAACGCGATGGCGATCGTGGTCCGGGCCAACAAGCGGACGCCCGGCATCGGAGGTCACCTGTCCACGTACGCATCGACCCTGACGCTGTGGGAGGTGGGGTTTCAGCACTTCTTCCGCGGTCGCGGCATGGACGACGAACCCGTCGTCCCCGGAGACCAGGTGTACTTCCAGGGCCACGCCAGCCCGGGAATCTATGCGCGCGCCTTCCTCGAAGGCAGGCTGGAGTCCGAGCAGCTGGACCTCTTTCGACGTGAGGTGGCGGGCGCTGGACGCGGGCTCCCGTCCTACCCGCACCCCCGGAGCATGCCGGGTTTCTGGGAGTTCCCCACGGTCAGTTTGGGCATCGGTCCCCTCCACGCGATCCGGCAGGCGCGATTCAACCGCTACCTGTCCGCTCGCGGGATCGTTGACACGAGCGCTGCGCGAGTCTGGTGCTTCGTCGGCGACGGCGAGGTCGACGAGCCAGAGACGCTGGCGGCGATCCGCCTGGCCGCCCGAGAGCACCTGGACAACCTGATCTTCGTCGTCAACGGGAACCTCCAGCGGCTGGACGGCCCTGTGCGCGGCAACAGCCGCATCCTCGACGAGCTCGAGGGCATCTTCATGGGCGCCGGCTGGCACGTGCTCAAGGCCCTGTGGGGCACCGAATGGGAAGCGCTTCTCCACGCTCCCGGCGGACCCACACTGGCCGACCGGTTGGACCGCATGAACGACGGCGCTCTCCAGCGCCTCACGGTGCTGGAAGGTCCAGAGCTGCGCGAGGCGCTGTTCGGTGATGGGGGACCTGCCCTGGCCGCCCTCGGCCAGTCACTGACCGACGCCCAGCTTCTCGGGCTACGACGCGGTGGTCACGATCCAGCCGTGGTGCACGCCGCTTACGCCGAGGCCGTCGCCACCCGGGGGCGCCCGACCGTCGTCCTCGCGCAGACGGTGAAGGGCTACTCGTTGGGTCCGAACTTCGAGGGTCGCAACGCGACGCACCAGATGAAGAAGATGACACCCCATCAACTCTGCGTCTTCCGAGACATCCTCGGTCTTCCGGTCGCCGACGATGCGCTGGCCGACGGGCTCCCTCCCTATCTCCCACTGCCGACCGGATCCCGTGAGAGCGACTACCTCCGGCAGCGACGCCGGACGCTGGGAGGCTACCTACCGCGTCGCGCCCACCACCCTGCCAACCTTCCTGCTCAACCCGCGGCGAGCCTGTTCGCGGACTTCGACAAGGGGTCGGGAGCCCACCAGGTATCAACAACCGTGGCACTCACCCGCCTCCTGCGGGCCCTCCTGCGCGACCCCGACATGGGTGACCGAGTGGTGCCGATGGTGCCCGACGAAGGGCGAACGTTCGGATACGAGCCGCTGTACAGCGAGTTCGGGATCTATGCGCCGGACGGTCAGCAGTACTCGCCCGTCGACGCAGGCCTTCCACTGTTCTACAACGAAAGCAAGACCGGCCAGGTACTCCAGGAGGGCATCACCGAGGCCGGCGGACTGGCTGAACTCACAGCGGCAGCCACCGCAGGACACACCTGGGACACCGCGGTGGTGCCATTCTTCACCTTCTACTCGATGTTCGGGTTCCAACGTGTAGGAGACCTGATCTGGGCGCTCGCCGATGCTCGAGGTCGCGGGTTCCTGATCGGAGCCACCGCCGGACGGACGACCTTGGCCGGGGAAGGCCTCCAGCATGCCGACGGATCCTCGCACCTGCACGCTCTCGCCGTCCCCGCCTGCCGTGCCTACGACCCCGCGTTCGCCTACGAGATGGCGACCATCATCCGCGATGGAACCCGACGCATGTACCGCGATGGCGAGGAGAGCTTCTACTACCTGACGACCTACAACGAGGACTACGCTCAGCCGGCAAAGCCGCCGACCTCAGGCGTACCCGACGTCAGCGTGGACGACGCCATCCTCGCCGGCATGCACCGAGTCCGCCCCACGTCTGTCGATGGGCCACTGGACGTCAGGATGCTCGCCTCCGGCCCCGCAGTCAGGCTCGCCGAGCAGGCGGCGGAGGAGCTGGCCTCACAGCACGGGCTGACCGCGGAGGTCTGGTCGGTGACGAGTTGGAAGCAGCTGCGAGAGGACTCGCTCTCGGTCGCGCGCTGGAACGCACGACATCGTGCCCCCACACGCCGCCAGAGTCATCTGGACCGAGCCCTCGGTCGGCTCCCGGTGCCGGTCGTCGCGGTCACCGACTACGTCACCGCTCTCCCCGACCAGCTCGCCCGCTTCATCAAGGCCCCGTACGTGAGCCTGGGGACCGACGGATATGGTCCATCGGACTCACGCGAGGACCTCCGTAGGCACTTCGCCATCGACGTCGACGGGATCTGTCGCGCGGCCTTGAGGATCGCATCGTGACCTCCGGGCATCATCGGTTCAGACGTCCGAGACAACCCCGGGACCGGGATGACGACGTCGTTCACCGCATGGCGCCGATCCGTCGGACGATCCCCGGCGCCCAGGAAACCGAAGGGTGTTGACGCATGGCCGGACAAGGAGAGGGTCACAGCCGACCCGAGGTAGATCCCCCCGGAGGGGCGGTGCGCGTGCTCTCGCGCTGGGAGCTGTCGGGTGGTCTGTGGGTCGTCGTCGACGCCACAGACACGTGGATCACGTTCGGCCTGCTCTCCTGCGATGGTGGGGAGGAGATGACTCGTGTGACAGCGGCGCGCACCGCCGTCCTGGCGGCGTTCCTCGCCGGGCGGTCACGCAGCGATGACCTGGCGGGCGGCGGACCGAGCTTGTCGCGCCCCTAGACACCCGCGGATCAGCGCAGGACGACGGGGACCCGTGCCCAGCCACCGCCGGGAGGCGCTTGACGAACAGCCGGCTGTCCCGGGAGAGGAGCGACCCAGCTTGTTCGGGTCAAAAGCTCGTCGACAACGACGCGCAGCTCCATCAACGTCAGCGCGCGGCCAGGGCACCGGTGCGGACCAGCCCCGAAGACCACGTTGTCGGAGGCGTTGCCGACAGGATCGAACCGATCAGGGTCGCCGAAGACTCGCGGGTCCCGGTTGGCCGAGGCCCAGCTGAGCATCACCCGCGCCCCCGCCTCGACCCCTTGACCGGCTATGTCGGTCGCCCGTGTGGCCCTCCGCCGATTGGCCGCGAACGGATCATCGATGCGCAGGATCTCCTCCAAGGCCGCCTCGACACCGTCCTCATCACCAGCCCTCACCTGGCCTCGGACCGCTTCCTGCACGCGCGGCTGGGACGCCAGGTACCGCACGATGTTCCCGACCGAGTCGGCCAACGAGCCCAGGTCACCAGCAGTCCAGTTGCGAAGGATCGAAACGATCTCAACCTCACTCAGGGGGCGCCCACGCACGGTTTCGCGCATGAGTCGGCCGGTCACGTCGTCTGGTGGCCCGTCTCGGCGCGCGTCGAGCTGGCGACTGATGATCGCGTCGAACGCTCTTGCGACAGCCGCTGCGTCGTCGCGGTTCCCGGACCGGGTCGCCGAGCGGTTCTCGTGCATCCAGGAGACCAGCGTTTCTTCCAGATCCTGCGGCCAGCCGAGCCAGGCGCACTGGCTGCGGATCGCAAACGGAACGCCGATCTGGCCCATGGCCTCGACCTCGGCTCCCCGGGGCAGCCGGTCGACAATCCGCTGGGCGATCTCGACGGCACGCGGCTCGAGCTCCGCCACACGGGCCGGCGACAGGTAGCGGTCCACGATGGCCCGGTAGGTTCGGTGCTCTTCGCCGTCCAGGCTGTTGGGGATGGCGCGTCGTGACGAGGTGGCGTTGGAGAACAAGACCGGGTCGGTGGCTACTGCGACCACCTCCGGGTGTCCGAGGATCTGCCAGACGCTCCCGTCCTTGACCACCGGGTACTGGCTCTGCCGCTCGTTGGGCACGGGACGAGGCTCCCTATGCAATGGTGCGCCTCCGAGTGGAGACGTGTCGGTCACGAGCCGTCGTCCTCGTGCGTCACGCGCAGATGCGGTGAGTAGAGGACCAGTCCGTTGCCTTGGTTGTCGTAGACCACGGCGCGACGTTCGTGAGCATCGTCGTAGGGGGGTGTGAGCACGGCCCCGCCGGCCGCCTCGAGTCTCCTGACCGCGTCATCGACGTCCGCGGTCTTGATCCCTGCAACCACCTGTCCGGGCATGGGATGGTCCAGGGGCGTGGCCAGCGCTATCGTGATCGACCCGCCGTCGATGGCGGCGAAGTGCGTTCCGTCCCGAAACTTCAGGGGCATCCCCAGGGCGTCAGTGTAGAACGCGATGGACTGGTCCAGGTCGGTGGTGCTCAGCACCACCATGCGTACGTCGTGATCGGTCATGGGTGTTCGTGCTCCTTCGAACTCTCGGGGGCAGGGTCCGCGGCCAAGATCCGGCGCCTGGTCGGTCAGCTGGGTCGGGGTGCGTTCTTGCGGGCGTAGCGGGTCCAGGTGATGGCGACGCACATGACGGCCCAGGCGATGCCGACGGCGTAGAACGCGGTGGCGCCGATGGTGGTGATGCCAACCCCGAAGAAGAACGGGCCGAAGGCGGCGATCGCGGCGGTCCAGCCGATGACACCTCCGGCCTGGCGGCGTTCGAAGATCATCGGCATCTGCTTGAACGTCGACGCGTTGCCGATGCCCGAGAACAGGAAGATCGCGAGCATGCCCCAGAGGAACTGGTGGAAGTCCGACTCGAGGGCTGATGCGGAGCTGAGGTCCGGGGTCAGGGCTGGGATGGTGTAGGCGATGGAGACGATGAGCCCGAGACCGGAGATCAGCGTCCAGATCGCGCCACCCATCCGGTCGGTCAGCGGCGAGAAGAGCACGCGGGCGCCGGCGCCGATGAGGGGACCCAGGAAGACGAACTTGACCGGATCGGGGACGGCGTAGCCGTCAACCAGCACCTGGGCGGTGGCGCCGACGCCTTCCACGATCTTCGTGTTGCCGGAGCCATAGAGGTTGCTCATCAGCAGACCGAACTGCGCGGCCAGGCCGGAGAAGGTGCCGAACGTCATGATGTAGAGCAGGGTCATGAGCCAGGTGTCGGTGTTGTTGAAGATGTCGAACTGCTGGCGGATGTTGGCCTTCACGGGCACCGACTTGAGCATCGCCCATGCGAAGGCGGCGCCGATGACCATGAGCGGGATCCACACGAACGCCGCGTTCTGGAACCACACCTCCTTGGCCGGCTTGCCAGGAACTGCGAGCTCTTGGCTGTCGCCGAGGAAGGCGAAGAAGGAGACTGCGATCAGGTACGGCGTGAGCAGCTGGACCAGCGAGACGCCGAAGTTCCCCAGTCCCGCCTGGATGCCCAAGGCCGTGCCCTGCTTGGCGCGGGGGAAGAAGTAGGAGGTGCTGGGCATGAAACCGGAGAAGGCTCCGCCGCCGATGCCGGCGAGGAAGGCCAGCACCATCAGCTCCCAGTAGGGCGCGGTGGGGGACTGCACCCGCACCCCCCAGCCGAGGGTGGAGGCGATGAGGAGCAGTGAGGTGAGCGAGACCATTTTGCGAGTGCCGAGGATCGGCGGGAGGGTCATCCACACCAGTCGAAAGAGGCCCGCCGACAGACCCGGCATGGCGGCCATCCAGTAGAGCTGAGTGGTGGTGAAGGTGTAGCCCAGGGCGTTGAGCTTGGGGATGATCGCGCTCGGCAGGAACCACGCGACGAACGCGAGGGTCAGGCAGAAGGTCGTGATCCACAGGGTGCGCCAGGCGAGACCCGAGTCCCAGGTGGCCTGGTCCTCCGGGTCCCACGACTCGAGCCATTCGCTCGAGCGAGCGGGGACGGTGTCACTCATACCAGGGCCTCCTCAGGGGCTTCGGTGGGGTTCTCGATGTGGCGGGCCAGGTCGGGGGCCTCGCGGTGGAGCATGTGGACGACCGTCCAGTGCATCCACACCGCGCAGATGACGGAGAGCAGGAACAGGACGAAGAAGGTGCTGGAGGGGAAGCCCGACCAGGCCTTGGTGTAGGCGAACATCGGCGGCAGGAAGACCCCGCCCAGCCCGCCCAGCATCCCGACCAGCCCGCCGACCGAGCCCACGTTGTCGGGGAAGTACTCCGGGATGTGCTTGAACACC
>CAZQCA010000071.1:0-13650 GCA_964591845.1 uncultured Nocardioides sp. | reverse complement strand
AGGCACGGACGGTGGCCTCGCGCACCACGGCCTTGGGCATGCCGAGCACCTTCTGGCCACCCGAGGTCACCTCGAGCGCGATCGTCGCCAGACCGTCCTCGACGCTCTTGACGGTGCCCGCCACGACCACCTCGACCCCGGTGTCGTCGTCGGGCACCACGACCGGGTTGGTGAACTTGCAGCCGAGCTCGACCACCTCGGCCCCCTCGGTCCAGTCCGACACGGCACGGGCCGCCAGTGCCATCGTGAACATGCCGTGCGCGATGACGCCCGGCAGCCCGACGGACGTGGCCACCCGGTCCGACCAGTGGATCGGGTTGAAGTCGCCGCTGGCACCGGCGTAGCGGACCAGGTCGGAGCGGCGTACGGCGAACGTCCGGGCGGCCAGCGCCTGGCCCGCGGCGAGCCCGCTCACGCGTCGGCCCCCCGGTGGACCAGGGTCGCGGTGGTCGTGCAGACCAGCGACCCGTCGGCGTCGGTGATCTCACTGCGGGTGCCGATGATGTCGTTGCCGCCGATCTGGCGCAGCGAGGCGACCGTGAGCGTCGCGGCGAGCACGTCACCCGGCACCACGGGACGCTCGTAGGCGAACCGCTGCTCGCCGTGGACGATGCGGAAGAGGTCGATCTCCTCGGCCTCGAGGAAGGCGTTCATCGCGTCGAACGCCAACACGATCGGGAGGGTGGCCGGCACCGGGCCGCCGTCGTACGACGCGCCGGTCGCCGTGGCGAACTCGCGGATCTTCTCCTCCGAGACGGCGTAGGGGCGCGTCGGCGGGAACTCCCGCCCCACGAGTGACTCGTCGATCGGCATGGTCGGAACGCTAGCAGCGCCCCGCGGGTCCACCCTCCGCGCAAGGCGACGGCCCGCGCCGGAGGATCCGGGGCGGGCCGTCGGGAGTCTGTCGGGACCCGTCAGCGGGTCTCGCGGTGCGGGGTGTGCTTGCGGCAGCGACGGCAGAACTTGGACAGCTCGATGCGGTCGGGGTCGTTGCGGCGGTTCTTCTTGGTGATGTAGTTGCGCTCCTTGCACTCGGTGCAGGCGAGCGTGATCTTGGGGCGAACGTCGGAGGTCTTGCTGGCCACGGGAGTTCCTTCAGTCGTCGTACGGAGCAGGGCCCGGCCGGTGCGAGCCCGCTGCTGCAAGTCGTGCGTCGTAGCGGGGGCGGGATTCGAACCCGCGACACCACGATTATGAGCCGTGTGCTCTAACCACCTGAGCTACCCCGCCATCGGCCCGGTCCCCCACCTGCGGTGGCGTCTCGGCCCAGAGCCCCTTTACGGAATCGAACCGTAGACCTACTCCTTACCATGGAGTCGCTCTGCCGACTGAGCTAAAGGGGCAAACGACTCGCAAGGATACACACGCGCGCGGGCCGGTGAGAAATCGGCTTTTCGGCGAGGTGGCACCGCGTGGCGGCCGCCCCGAGCGGCCCTCGCGGGAGGTGGTGGGCTCAGTCCTGGATGCGCGCCCAGGGGCGCGCCTGCTCCAGCTCGAAGGCCAGCTCCAGCAGCGTCGCCTCCTGGCCGATCCCCGCGCTGAACATCATGCCCAGCGGCAGCCCGGCCGCATCCACCCCCAGGGGGAGCGAGACGGCGGGCTCGCCCGTGGCGTTCTGGTAGGGCGTGAACGCCACCCACTCGAGCAGCCGCTCCATCACGGTCTCGTAGTCCTGCATCGGGTCGAGGTGCCCCACGCGCGGGGTGGGCGTCGCGAGCGTGGGCGAGAGCACGACGTCGACGTCGCGGAAGAACTCCGCGGACTGGCCGGCCAGCCGACGCAGCCGGCGTACGGCGCCCGGGTAGTGCCGCAGGTGCGTCGCGCAGTGCCGGGCGAGACCCGAGGACAGGTTGTCCACCTTGGTCCGGTCCCAGGACCGGCCGAACGTGAGCCGCCCGGTGCGCAGGAGATAGAGGGCCAGCATCGACCAGTAGACGAGGAAGTCGTCGTCGAACGTCGTCGGCACCGGCGGAGCGAGCTCCTCGACCTGATGTCCGAGCTCCTCGAGCAGCGCCGCCGTCTTCATGGTCTGCTCGACCACTCCGGGATCGGTCGGGGTGAAGGGCGCCTGCGGGTAGACCGCGACCCGGAGCCGCCGTCGGGCGGGACGGGTGATGTCGCCGATCGGCGGCAGCGACACGTTGCGGAAGACCCTCTCGGACTCGCGGAGGAAGGCGGCCGTGTCGCGCACCGAGCGGCTCACCACGCCGTCGGCGATGATCCGGATCGGCATCTGCCCGAGCGCCTTGTCGAGTGCCAGGCGGTCGCGCGACGGCTTGAGGCCGACCAGGCCGTTGACCGCCGCGGGGATCCGGATCGACCCACCCCCGTCGTTGGCGTGCGCGAACGGGACGACGCCCGCCGCGACGAGTGCGGCCGATCCCGACGACGAGGCCCCGGCGGTGTGCTCGACGTGCCAGGGGTTGCGCACGGCGCCCAGTCGCGGGTGCTCGGCCGCCGCGGAGAAGCCGAACTCCGACAGCTGGGTCTTGCCGAGCGGGATCAGCCCGGTGGCGAGGTACATCCGCGCGAACTCGCCGTCCGCCGGACGCGGAGGGCAGACGAAGGCGTCGGAGCCGTGCTGGCTGGGCATGCCCGCGACGTCGACGTTGTCCTTGATGAACGTCGGGACGCCGGCGAAGAAGCCGCCGCGGGGCTCGGCGGCCTCGGCCCGGGCACGCTCGTAGGAGCGGTGGGCGATCGCGTTGAGCCGGTCGTTGACGAGCTCGGCACGCGCGATGGACGCCTCGACGAGCTCGGGGATGGAGACCTGCCCCGCATGCAGGGCCTCGACCAGCGCCACTGCGTCGTGGTCGCCCAGGGCGTCGTCGGAGAAGGCGTGCACGCGCGTCATGGCGGTCAGGCTACGCGCCCGGAGGCCGGGTGTCAGCGCCCGGCCGAGCCGCGCCGGTGGCAGCCGGCGAGGTGGTCGTCGACGATCCCGATCGCCTGCATCAGGGCATAGATCGTCGTCGGGCCGACGAACGCGAAGCCGCGCTTCTTGAGCGCCTTGGACAGTGCCGTCGACTCGGGCGTCGTGGCCGGCACGTCGCGGAACGACTCGGGCGCGGGGCCGGGCGAGGGCGCGAACGACAGCACCAGGGCCTCCAGGCCTCCGTCGCTCCGCAGGGCGACGGTGGCGCGTGCATTGGTGATGGCGGCGTCGATCTTGGCGCGGTTGCGGACGATGCCGACATCGGCGAGCAGCCGCGCCCGGTCGGCGTCGTCGAAGCCCGCGACCAGGTCGGGGTCGAAGCCGTCGAAGGCGGTGCGGAACGCCGGCCGCTTGCGCAGGATCGTCAGCCACGAGAGGCCGGACTGGAAGGCCTCGAGGGTGAGCCGCTCGAGATAGGCCGCCTCGCCGTGCACGGGCACACCCCACTCGTCGTCGTGGTAGGCGACGTAGTCGGCGCTGCTCGCGCCCCACCGGCAACGGGCGAGCCCGTCGTCGCCGATCACCAGGTCGCCCGGTCCCTCCGGGCCCGCCCTTGCCGACTCGCTCATGACCCCGGAGCCTGCACCACGGCGCCGACAGCCAGCAGCGCCTCGACCTCCTCGGCGGTGAAGCCGCAGTCGCGCAGCACCGCCGTCGTGTCGGCACCGACCTCGCGCGGGGCGACGGGCGCCAGTCCCGGGGTCCGTGAGAACCGCGGCGCCACCCGCGGCTCGTGCCCTCCCGGCACCTCGGCGAAGACCTGGCGCGCCGTCATGTGGGCATCCGCGGGGGCCTCGGCCAGGCTCAGCACGGGGGTCACGCAGGCGTCCGTCCCGGCGAAGACCTCGACCCACTCGTCGCGGGGTCGCGAGGCCAGCCGCTCCGCGATCAGGCGGCGGTGCAGGGGCCAGGCGGCGACGGCGTACTGACCCTCCGGCAGGGAGAGGCCGAGGCCCTCCAGCAGCGCGGCGTAGAACTGCGGCTCGAGCGCCCCGACGGCGACGAAACGTCCGTCGGCACACGGGTAGGTGTCATAGAAGGGCGCGGCACCGTCGAGGACGTTGGCCTCGCGTCGGTCCTGCCAGAGGCCCTGGGCGTGCAGGCTGTAGACCATGGTCATCAGGGACGCCGCCCCGTCGACCATCGCCGCGTCGACCACCTGCCCCCGCCCGCTGCGACCACGCTCGAGAAGCGCGGCCAGCACCCCCACCAGGAGATAGAGCGACCCACCCCCGAAGTCGGCCACGAGGTTGACCGGCTGCCGCGGCTTGTCGGCCCCACCTACGGCATGCAGCGCTCCGGAGAGAGCTGCGTAGTTGATGTCGTGGCCGGCGGTGGACGCGCGCGGACCCTCCTGCCCCCAGCCGGTGATCCGGGCGTAGACCAGCCGCGGGTTGCGCCGCGTGCACGCCTCGGGGCCGATGCCCAGCCGCTCGGCCGCTCCGGGCCGCATCCCCTCGAGGAGTACGTCGGCGCGGTCGACCAGCCTCAGGACCACGTCGAGCCCGGCCGGCTGCTTGAGGTCGACGGCGAGGTTCTCGCGGCTGCGGCGCAGGCCGGGCACCGGAGCGAGCCCGGCCTCCGCACCCCCGGGACGCTCGACGCGGACCACGCGCGCACCCAGCTCGGCCAGCAGCGTGGCCGCGAACGGACCCGGCCCGATGCCGGCGAGCTCGACGACGGTCAGGCCCTCCAGCGGCCCCCCGCTCACCGCCGGCCCTTCAGCCTGACGTGCGGCAGGTCCGGGGCGGGGATCGGCGCGAGCTCGTGCCCGGTGTTGCCGAAGCGCCCCTCGGCGACCTCGCGTCCGTCGGCCACCAGGGTGTCGCCCCGCATGATCTGCGCCTGCCAGGCCTCGCGGAACTCCACGATCTCCTCGTGGCTGCGCCCCACGAAGTTCCACCACATGACGATCTCCTCGCCGAAGGGCTCTCCGCCCAGCAGCACGAGCCGTGCCCGCTCCGCGCCCGCGGTGAGCCTCACCGTCCAGGCGCCGGGCTCGAGGTAACCCAGGTCGTGAGCGCCGAGCAGCTCGTCACCGAGCCGGACCTCCCCGGTGTCGACGAGCACGGCGTGCTCGTGGGCGGGCTCGACGTCGAGCTCGACCGTCGCTCCCGGCTCGATCACGATCTCCGCGCCGAGGAGCGGCGTGCTGGTGCGCACCTGGGACGTCTGCCCCGCGAGCGAGCCGAGGAAGACCCGGATGGTCGCTCCACCACGAGACAGACGAGGGGGTACGTAGTGGTCCAGCCGGGGCGAGACGTCGCGGGCGGCGTCGGGCAGCGCGACCCAGAGCTGCACGCCGTGCAACAGCCGGGTGCGCGGGGTGGAGACCTCGGTGTGGCTGATCCCGTGGCCGGCCGTCATCAGGTTGAGCTCACCGGGCCGGACCATCGCGACGTTGCCGGCGCTGTCGCGGTGCTCGATCTCGCCGGCGAAGAGCCAGCTGACCGTCTGCAGGCCGGTGTGCGGGTGGGGCGCCACCACCATGCCGCCCGTCTCGCCCACGTCGTCGGGTCCGTAGTGGTCCAGGAAGCACCACGCGCCGACCAGCGCGCGGCCCCGCGCCGGCAGCGTGCGTCGCACCCGCATCGCCCGCACCCCACCCAGCGGCACCTCACGGGGCTTGATCACCTCCACCGGGCTCATGTCTCCATCATGGGCCCCCCGTCAACGACCGCGGTCAGCCATCCACCAGCTGCAGGACGACGGCGATCCGGTCGCCCGCCGCCACCCCCTCGGCGGCACGCACCGCCTTCTTGACCGGCAACACGAAGCTGCCGCTGGCAGCGTCCGGGAAGACCGAGGTGGACCAGTGGCTCGACCCCACCGTCACGGAGACCCGGACGGACCCGAACCCGCGGGGCTCCCCCGCGTGGAGCCGGATCTCCTCCCCGGCCTCGGGCGGCACCGTGACGAAGTGCCACCCGCCCTCGCCGGAGTGCTCCCAAAGCCCGGCGGAGAACCTCACCTCCACGCGGTCCATCGCAGCCCCTAGACGCCCTCGCGGTCGGCGAAGCCTGGGTGCACGAAGGGCTCCCCGCGCTGCATGGTCTCGATGGCGCCCGGGTGCACCCTGCGGAGGTGCTCGAGCGCCTTGCGGCGGTAGCGCACGATCTGCGCGGAGCCGAGGACCCAGAAGACGTACTGCGTCGCGAGCGCGACCTTGAAGTCGCCGAGGTCGTACGCCGACACCCCACCCGGCTCCCGCAGGTCCAGGACCAGCCCCACGAGGCCCATCGTGAGCAGGCTGGCCAGGAAGCCACCGATGTTGACCACCCCGTTGGCCCGGCCGGTCGCCTCCGCGGGAGTGAACGTGCGGGCCAGGTCGAAGCCGACCATCGAGGCGGGGCCGCCGACCGCCATCGCGCAGACGAGGACCACCAGCAACCAGATCGGCGCGGCGCCGGGCCACGCCAGGACCGCTGTCCACGCCGCCGCGATCACGGCGACCACGCCCAGCACGATGCGCGAGCGGTAGAAGGGGAAGCGGGACACCAGGGAGCCCATCGCCAGCCCCGACACCACCACCCAGCCCGTCATCACCATCAGCAGGCCCCCCGCGGCCCGCTCGCTCAGCCCCTCGCCGCGCACGAGGAACGGGAAGCCCCAGAGCATGCCGAAGACGGTCACCGAGAACTGCGACGTGAAGTGCGACCACATGCCCAGGCGGGTGCCGGGGTTGCCCCAGACCGACCGCAGCGTGCGTGTCAGGGCTCGCATCTTGACCCGCACCGCCGCGCCCGTCCGGTAGGGGGAGTCCTTCACCACCAACGCCACGGCCACGACCAGCAGCAGTCCCAGACTCGAGGCGGCGGCGAACGTCCTGGTCCAGCCGAACGCGTCCAGCGCGAAGGCGAGCGGGCCCGCCGCCGCGATCGCGCCCAGCTGGCCGATCTGCCCGGTCAGCTGGGTGACCAGCGGCGCCTGCCGCACCAGGAACCACGCGGTGACCAGGCGCAGCACGCTCACGAAGACCATGGCGTCGCCGGCCCCCAGCACCGCACGGGCGCCGACAGCGGCGAGGAAGGAGGTGGCGAACGCGAACGCCAGTTGCCCGGCCGTCATCAGCACCAGCCCGACCAGCAGCATCCGGCGCGCGCCGTACCGGTCGAGCAGCAGCCCGACCGGGATCTGCATGCCGGCATAGACCAGCAGCTGGAGCACGGTGAAGAAGGCCAGCTCGGTGGCGGTGATGTGGAAGCGCTGCGCGGCCAGCAGCCCGGCAACCCCTAGCGAGCTGCGGTGGAAGACCGCGAGCACGTAGACCGACAGGGCCACCACCCAGATCACCCAGGCCCGGCGCCGGCCGATGTCGTGGATCTGCTCGGCGGGCACGGCGACCAGCCTAGGCCGACGCGTGCCGGTGGCCGCGTGCGAGGCCGACCAGTAGCGTCGGGCCATGCGCGCTCGGATGCTGCTGCCCCTGACGACCACCCTGGCCCTGCTGATGGCGGGCCTCTCCGCCGAGCCGTCGGCCACGGCCGCCCCGGCCGACGAGTCGGTCGGCGCGGCCCCACCCTCGGTGGTCGCCACCGTCGTCACCAGCGGGCTCAACCAGCCGATCGACATCGCGGGGCCTCCCGGCTCCTCCGACCTCTACATCGCGCAGAAGTGCGGCGCGATCAGGGTCTTCACGGGCGGTCAGCTGCGCCGGGTGGGCAACCTCGGCTCGCGCATCGACTGCGACGGCGAGCGGGGGCTGCTCTCCATCGCCTTCCACCCCGGCTTCTCCAGCAACCACTGGGCGTTCGTCTACTTCACGCGCAAGGACACCGGCGACATCCAGGTCGCCCGGATCCAGATCCGCAACAAGAAGATCGTGGCCGGCTCGTTCCGCAAGGTCCTGCGCATCCGCCACCGTCAGGCCAGCAACCACAACGGCGGCGACCTGACCTTCGACAACAAGGCCCGGCTGTTCCTCTCCACCGGCGACGGCGGGGGCGGCGGCAACCAGTTCGGCCACGCCCAGGACCGCCGGTCCCTGCTCGGCAAGATCCTGCGGATCGACGTGTCGCACGGCCTGCCCTACACGATCCCGCAGGGCAACCCGCTCGGCGGCAAGCGCGGGCGGCCCGAGATCTGGGCGATCGGGATGCGCAACCCGTGGCGGATGCAGTTCGACGGCCCCACCCGCGCCGTCTGGATCGGCGACGTCGGCCAGGACCAGGTGGAGGAGGTCGACAAGATGAGCACCACGGTCAAGCGGCTGCTCAACGGCGGCTGGTCGCGCTTCGAGGGCAACCGCGTCTACGACTCCGGCGAGCGGCTACGGGGCGGCAAGCTGGTCAGGCCGGTGTCGACGTACCGCCACTCCTCGGGCGTGAGCATCATCGGCGGGGCCGTCTACCGGGGCGACGCCTCGCCGCCGCTCCAGGGCTACTACGTCTACGGCGACCTCGACGGCTGGATCGCCGGCTTCGACATCGCCAACCCGGCCACCGCCTTCCGGATCGATCCCGGGAGCAGCCTGCTCACCTTGTCCCAGGCCGGCGACGGCGAGCTGTACGCCGGCTACGGCGACGGCACCGTCTATCGCCTGGGCGTCCCGACCTGACCGGCCACCACCGGGCCGTGCTCCACGACGACCTCGGGGCCGCCGTACCTCTGGCGGGTCCGGCGACGCGCGTGGTCTCGCTGGTGCCGTCGCTGACCGAGGCGATCGCCGCGACCGCGCCCCGGACGCTGGTGGGCGCCACGGACTGGTGCTCCCACCCGCCGGGGCTCGAGGTGCCACGGGTGCGCGGGACCAAGAACCCCGACCTCGGCGCGATCCGGCGCCTCGAGCCGGACCTGGTCGTCGCGAACCAGGAGGAGAACCGCGAGCTGGACGTGCGTCGGCTTCGCGAGGCGGGCACATCGGTGTGGGTGACCCGGATCGAGTCCGTGCCGGAGGCGCTGGCGTCGATGCGCCGGCTCTTCGCCGACGCCTTCGGGGTCGCCGAGCCGGGGTGGCTGGACGAGGCCGCGCGGCTCTGGGCGGGCCCGCGGACGGCCGCAGTGGCCCGCGTCGGCGTCGCGGTCTGGCGCGACCCGTGGCTGGTCGTCGGACGCGACACCTTCACCGGCGACCTGCTGGCCCGGCTGGGCCTGGCCTCCGCGTGGGCGGACTCTGCCGACCGCTACCCGACCGTCGAGCTGGTCGAGCTCGACGGCGCAGGGCTGGATCTGGTGCTGCTGCCTGACGAGCCCTACCCCTTCTCCGCCGCCGACGGGCCGGAGGCGTTCGCGAGGACGCCGACGCGGCTGGTGAGCGGCCGGCTGCTCACGTGGTACGGCCCGTCACTCGCGCCGGCCAGGCGCGAGCTGGCCCGGCTCACCGCCGAGCTCACGGGCGAGGCGCCGTAGCCTTGCGCCCATGAGCCCCGCCCCCAGCGACCCGATCGCCGAGGCCCAACGCCAGTGGCGGGCGCACGGCTGGGGCGACGCGGCCGACGGCATGGCCATGGTCACCTCGGTGGTGCGCGTCCACCAGCTGCTCATGGAGCGGATCGACGAGGTCCTCCGGCCGCACGGCCTCTCGTTCGCGCGCTACGAGGTGCTGCAGCTCCTCTCGTTCACCCGGTCCGGGCAGCTGCCGATGACCCGGCTCGGCTCCCTGCTCCAGGTGCACCCGACGAGCGTGACGAGTGCGGTGACCCGCCTCGTGGACCAGGGGCTCGTGGAGCGGCGGCGCTCCGCCGACGACGGCCGGGTGGTGCTGGCGGTCCTCACGGACGCCGGTCGCCAGGCGGCGGCGCGGGCGACCGCCCGGCTCAACGCCGAGGTGTTCGCGGACCTCGGGCTCGACGCCGCGGGCGTCCGCTCGCTCACCGAGCAGCTCGCGTCCTTCCGCGCAGCCGCGGGGGACCCCGTCCTCCACGAGTAGTCCGGGCGGGCCTACGGTGGAGGCAGCAGCAGGCGCGGCCCCCACACAGGAGGAAACATGACCGCCCCCACCCGCACCGTCGACCTCGCCACGCCCAGCGCCGCGGAGCTGTCGCAGATGGACGCCTGGTGGCGTGCCAACAACTACCTCACGGTCGGGCAGATCTACCTGCAGGACAACGCGTTGCTCAGCGAGCCGCTGCGACCCGAGCACATCAAGCCGCGCTTGCTCGGCCACTGGGGCACGAGCCCGGGCCTGTCGTTCGTCTACACCCACGCGTCGCGGCTCATCCAGCACACCGGCCAGCAGATGATCTACCTCGCCGGCCCCGGCCACGGCGGTCCGGCGCTGGTGGCCGCCAGCTACCTCGAGGGCAGCTACACCGAGCGCTTCCCCGAGGTGACCGCCGACGCCGCCGGCGTCCACCGACTGTTCCGGCGGTTCTCCGCGCCCGGCGGCATCCCGTCCCACGTGTCCGTGACCACGCCCGGCTCGATCCACGAGGGGGGCGAGCTGGGCTACGTGCTCACCCATGCGTTCGGCGCGGTCTTCGACAACCCCGACCTGGTGGCGCTGGCCGTCGTCGGCGACGGCGAGGCCGAGACCGGGCCGCTGGAGGGCTCGTGGAAGGGCATCTCCTTCCTCAACCCCGCGCGCGACGGCGCCGTGCTGCCGATCCTGCACCTCAACGGCGCCAAGATCGCCGGCCCGACGGTGCTGGGTCGCAAGGACCCCGCCGAGGTGCGTGCGCTGCTGTCCGGTCACGGCTACGACGTGCTCGAGGTCGAGGGCTCCGACCTCCCGGGGATGCACCACCGCTTCGCGGCCGCGCTCGCGACGGCGTACGACAGGATCCGAGCGATCCAGACGGCCGCGCGCGAGGGCGGCTGGGACGGCAGCCGGCCGCGCTGGCCCTTGATCGTGCTCCGCTCCCCCAAGGGCTGGACCGGTCCACACGAGGTGGACGGCGTGGTCACCGAGGGCAGCTGGCGCTCCCACCAGGTGCCGCTGTCCGGCGTGCGCGACAACCCCGAGCACCTTGCCCTGCTCGAGGCCTGGCTGCGGTCCTACCGGCCCGAGGAGCTGTTCGACGCCGACGGAAGCCCGGTCGACCTGGTGCTGGCCGCCAACCCAGCGGGCGACCTGCGCATGACTGCCAACCCGCATGCGAACGGCGGCCTGCTCACGCGCGACCTCGACCTGCCCGACTTCCGGCACTACGCCGTCGACGTGCCCGCACCCGCCACGGTCCGCGCCGAGTCGACGCGCCAGCTCGGCGAGCTGATGCGCGACCTCTACACAGCCAACCCCGACCGGTTCCGGCTGTTCTGTCCCGATGAGACCAACTCCAACCGGCTGGGCGCCGTCTTCGAGGTCAGCGACCGCGCGTTCGCCGAGCAGCTGACCGACGACGACGTCGCGATCTCACATGACGGCCGGGTGATGGAGGTGCTGTCCGAGCACAACTGCCACGGCTGGCTCGAGGGCTACACCCTGACCGGGCGGCACGGCTGGTTCGCGACCTACGAGGCGTTCGCGATGGTCAGCGCCTCGATGACGATCCAGCACGCCAAGTGGCTGCAGGAGGCCGAGCGACTCGAGTGGCGGGCCAAGGTGCCCAGCCTCAACGTGCTGCTCACCTCCACCGCCTGGCGCAACGACCACAACGGGTTCAGCCACCAGGGACCCGGCCTGATCCAGAACGTGCTCAACATCCGCGGCACGATCGGCCGGATCTATCTCCCGCCCGACGCCAACTGCCTGCTGTCCGTCGCCGACCACTGCCTGCGGTCACGCTCCTACGTCAACCTCGTCGTGATCGACAAGCAGCCGCAGCCCCAGTGGCTCGGCATCGAGGAGGCCGAGCGGCACTGTGCGCGCGGGGCCGGCATCTGGGAGTGGGCGGGCACCGACGACGGGACGGCCGACCCCGACATCGTCCTGGCCTGCGCCGGCGACGTGGTCACCCAGGAGACGGTCGCCGCCGCCGAGATCCTGCGCGAGCGGCTCCCGCAGCTGCGCACCCGCGTGGTCAACGTGGTCGACCTGATGGCGCTGACGCGCCCGAGGGACCATCCCCACGGCATGAGCGAGACGCTCTTCAACGAGCTCTTCACCGACACCGTCGACGTGATCTTCGCCTTCCACGGCTACCCGGGCGCGGTCCACCAGCTGGTCCACGGGCGACCCGACGCCGACCGCTTCCGGGCGCGCGGCTTCGTCGAGGAGGGCACGACCACGACGCCGTTCGACATGGTGGTGCGCAACCGCGTGTCTCGCTACCACCTGGTGATGGACGCCATCAACAACGCCGCTCGCACGCCGCCGGGCTCGTCGGAGCTGATGGCCTGGTGCCGGGAGCGGCTGGCCGCGCACGAGGCCTACGTCGTGGAGCATCTCGAGGACCTGCCGGAGGTGCGCGACTGGACGATCGGGTCGCCGATCGGCGACGCGTGAGCGTACCTGCGGTGGGCCCGGAGCTCGTCCTCGCGGTCAACTGCGGCAGCTCGACGCTGAAGGCCGCGCTGGTGGACCCGCGCTCCGGGGAGCGGCGACTGACGGCGTCGGCCGAGATCGGCTCCGAGGAGGCGACCGGGCTGACGACGACACGCGGCTCGGTCGTGGAGCGGATCGAGGTGGAGGGAGGCGGCCACGGCGCGATGGTGCCGGCGCTGGTCGCGGCACTGCGCGCGGACGAGCGGGCCTCGCTGATGGCCGTGGCCCACCGGCTCGTGCACGGCGGCCCGGTGCTGCGCGACCACGCGGTCGTGAGCGACGACGTACGTCGGCAGCTGGAGGCCGCCGCCGAGCTGGCTCCGCTCCACGTGCCGTCGGCACTCGCCGCGCTCGACGTCGCCCGCGAGGCGCTGCCCGACCTGCCGCACGTCGTGGCGCTCGACACCGCCTTCCACCGCCATCTCCCGGAGGTCGCCTGGCGCTACGCCGTGCCCCGGGAGTGGACGTCGCTCGGCGTCCGCCGCTACGGCTTCCACGGCCTGTCGCACGAGTGGGTGACGACGCGGGCGGCGGAGCTGGCGGGCCGGCCGCCGGAGGCGCTGCGCCTGGTGTCGCTGCACCTCGGCAACGGCTGCAGCGGCGCCGCGGTGCTCGGCGGCCGTTCGGTCGACACCACGATGGGCTTCACCCCTCTCGAGGGGCTGGTGATGGGGTCGCGATCCGGCGACGTCGACCCCGGGGCGCTCGCCTTCGTGGCCGAGCGGACCGGCCTCGACCTCGAGGGGATCGTGACCGCGCTCAACCACGAGTCCGGCCTGCTCGGCCTCTCGGGGCTGTCGAGCGACGTGCGGGACCTCACGCGCGCGGAGGCGGAGGGCTCGGCGGAGGCCGGCCTGGCCCTCGACCTCTACTGCTATCGCGCCGCCAAGGCGGTCGCCGCGCTGACCGTGCCACTGGGTGGGCTGGACGGCCTGGTCCTCACCGGTGGGGTGGGGGAGCACTCCGCGCGGGTGCGCACGGGCGTGGCCGCGCGCCTCGGGCACCTCGGGGTCCTGCTCGACGCGCAGCTCAACGCGGTGCACGGCGAGTCGTCCGACGGGCGCATCTCGGTCGACGGGACCGTGACGGTCCGCGTGGTGCCCACCGACGAGGAGCGGGTGATGGCACGGGCGGCCGTGGCGCTGCTGACGGAGTGAGAGTCGGCTCAGGCGTCGAATTGGCGCGGAATTACTAGGACGTCCTAGTATTGTCCGATGGCGCAGACCTCGGAGCTCCACGTCCCGACCCACCCGGTGCGGTTCGTCACCGCCGCGAGCCTCTTCGACGGGCACGACGCGGCGATCAACATCATGCGGCGCATCCTGCAGAGCCAGGGCGCCGAGGTGGTCCA
>CAZQCA010000070.1:0-13726 GCA_964591845.1 uncultured Nocardioides sp. | reverse complement strand
ACACGTCGGCCGAGCGCTGGTAGAGCTGACAGCTGAGGCGCCCGTCGGCGACGTAGAACTGGAAGAACGCGTGACAGGGAGCCAGCGCCATCTGGGGGATGTCGGCGACGTTCCAGGCCGACACGATGTGGCGGCGGGAGTCGGGGTCGGTGGTGAGCTGCTCGACGACCTGGGCGATCTGGTCGACGTGCCGGCCGTCGGGTGCGGGCCACGACCGCCACTGGTAGCCGTAGACCGGGCCGAGGTCGCCGTCGGCGTCGGCCCACTCGTCCCAGATCGTGATGCCGCGGTCCTGGAGCCACTTGACGTTGGTGTCGCCACGCAGGAACCACAACAGCTCGCCGAAGACCGAGCGGGTGTGGATCTTCTTGGTCGTGAGCAGGGGAAAGCCCTCGGAGAGGTCGAAGCGCATCTGGTGTCCGAAGACGCTCAGCGTGCCGGTGCCGGTGCGGTCACCCTTCTCGACTCCCTGGTCGAGGACGCGCCGGAGGAGGTCGAGGTACTGCTGCATGGGACGACCCTACGCCGCGCCGGCGACCCTCGCGGCGAGGCTCACGGGGCGAGGCCCCGCCCGCGCAGGAGCCGCTCGCGCTGGAACGCGTAGCCGACCATCCAGGTCGCCTCGAGCCGATAGAGCACGATCGTCCCGGGAGGTCCCCAGGACGACGGGGACGACCCGTAGTGGGCGGTCCAGTGCTCGTCGGCCTCGGCCAGCTCCTCACCCTGCAGCTCGACCGCCCGCCCGTGGGCGAACACGGCCATCTCCTCGTGGTCGATGTGGGCGACCGAGACGGCAGGCCGAGCCGCGAGGTGGTGGGCCTTGGCGGAGGTGCGGCTGGTGCTGAAGGTCCAGGTCCCGTGGCGGAAGTGGCCGTCCAGCGCGCTGATCCTCGGCTCCCCGGTCGCCGTGACCGTGGCCACGCTGATCACCTTCATGCCCGTCAGCAGGCCGACGACGTGTCGCGCCGACAGCAGGCGGTCGTCGTCGATGATCTCGCGCAGGTGCTCGGTGGACCGCTCGTGTGATGCGTCGAGCAGGCGCTGCAGCGCCTCGATCTCGTCGGTCGTCTCGTCGACCATCGTGCCTCCTCGCCCGTGTCCTCGGCTTCTCAGATCGCGACCTGTCCCTGCACCACGGTGACCGCGTCGCCGCCCACCCAGACCGTGTCGTCCTCGCGGTCGATGTGCACTCGGCCCGCCCGGCCGAGCACCGTCCCCTGCGCGGCGACGTACGACGGCGGGAGCATGCCGCTGCCGGTCAGCCACTGCGCCAGCGAGGCGTTGAGGCTCCCGGTGACCGGGTCCTCGACCACGCCGAGCCCCGGGCAGAACGCGCGCACCTCGACCAGCGGCTCCCCCGGCGCCGGGTCGGGATGGCGGCCGATCACGCCGACCTCGAGCGACCCGAACGCCGCCCAGTCGGGCTCGAGGGCGAGCACCGTCGCGGCGTCCGGCAGCACCGCGCCGATCCACCCGGGCCCGTTGTCGACCCAGGCCAGGTCGACCAGGTCGTCCTCGGCCAGCCGGAGGCCCGCGAGCACCGCCGCGCGCTCCGCCGGCGACGCCGGACCCGAGCGCACCATCGGTGGGGCGGCGAAGGCGAGGCGTCCTCCGGCGCGCAGCCGCACCAAGCCGGCCCCGCACTCCTGGACCACCGTGCCCTCGACGTGGGCGCGACCGCCGGCCTCGAGCCAGGCGTGGGCCGCCCCGATCGTCGGGTGTCCGGCGAAGGGGAGCTCCTCGGACGGCGTGAAGATCCGCAGCCGGTAGTCGGCGGCGGGGTCGGTGGGCGGCAGCAGGAAGGTGGTCTCCGAGAGGTTGGTCCAGTGCGCGAAGCGCTGCATCTGCTCCGTGGTCACCTCGTCGGCGTCGTGGACGACCGCCACCGGGTTGCCCCGGTGCGGGGTGTCGGTGAAGACGTCGACCTGACGGAAGGGACGCATCCTCCGACCCTACGACGACTAGCGTCGTCTGCGTGCGGCGCACGATCAGGGTCGAGGGTCCTGCGGGGCGGCGCGCCCAGTGGGAGGCCTACGCGCACACCTCCCGCTGGCCCACGTGGGCACCCCACCTGACCCGCGTCGAGCCCGAGGCCGAGCTCGCGGTCGGGCTGCGGGGCCGGGTGCGCGGCCTGCTGGGCACGCGGGCGTCCTTCGAGGTCACCGACGTCGACGAGACCGCGGGCAGCTGGTCGTGGGTGGTCCGCTCGGGCCCGGTGACGCTGACCCTCGACCATCATGTCGGCGACGGCTGGACCTCGCTGAGCATCGACGGGCCCGCGCCCGTCGTGACGGCGTACCTCCCGGTCGCCAGGTGGGCGCTGGGGCGCCTCATGCGTCTCTGACGGCGACCGCGTACGCCGGTCAGGAGGCGCCGCGAGGCACCACCGTGACCGGGAGCCGGGACCGGCGGACCACCCCGTGCGAGACGCCACCGAGGAAGACCCGGCGCACCGGACCGTATCCACGCGAGCCGCACACGAGCAGGTCGGCGTCGGCCGGCCCCAGCTCGGTGAGCGCCTCGACGACCGGCCCCTCCAGCGTGCGAGCCTCGCCGCGCACCTCCTCGGGTACCGCCTCCAGGGCGCGCTGCAGGCCGGCCACGAAGTCCGCCTCCTGGTGTGCCGCGAACCGCACCGGCTCGCCCATCGCCGGGGACACCCGGGTCTCGGGCACCACGGTCACGACGTCGAGGGTGCCGTGGACCCGGGCCGCCATCCGCGCGGCGGCCTCGAGCGCCGTCCGGCCGTCGGCGGTGTCGACGAACGCCACGGCCAGTCGCCGGAGGGGCTCGGCGCCGGTCTCCGCATAGCCGCAGGGCGCCAGCGTCACCGCCGCACCGGCGCCCTGGAGCAGCCGGCGCGCGGTGCTGCCCGGTCGGGTGCGGCGGTGGCCGTCGCTCCCACGACCGCCCACCACGACCATCAGCGCTCCGCTCTCGCTCAGGTCGTGCAGGGCATGGGCGGCCGAGGTCGAGTCGAGGCGCTCGAAGCGGGCGTCTACGTCGGCCGGCACCAGCGACCGCGCCTGGTCGAGCAGACCCGCCGCCTGCTCGCGCTCGTAGGCCGCCCACTCGGCGTCGACCCGCGAGATGCCCGCCGCAGGGGGTGTGGGGTGCACGTTCACCACGAGCAGCCGGTCGCCGCTCGCCCGGCTCCACCGCACGCCGAGCGTGAGCGCGTCACGTCCCGAGGGGCCGTCGTCGAAGCCCACGACGACGTGACCTACGGCGTCGGGCGGCCCGTGCGGCCGCGTCGCCGCCTCGCTCACGGCGAGCTCCGCGTCGCTTCCTGGGCGCCGGTCCGCAGCACCGAGTGGCGGCGGCCGTAGAAGCCGTAGATGAGCAGCCCGACGGCGAGCCAGACCAGGAAGCGGACCCAGGTCGTCAGCGGGAGGTCGGTCATCAGGTAGAGGCAGAGCCCGATGCCGATCAGCGGGAAGACCGGCGACAGCGGCACCCGGAACGGCCGCTCCATCTCGGGGCGCGTGCGTCTCAGGATGATCACACCCGCGTTGACCAGGACGAAGGCGAACAGCGTGCCGATGTTGACGAGCTTGACGATCTCCGCGAGCGGCACGAGCGCGGCGAGCACCGCGATCAGGATCCCGAAGACCCAGGTGAGCCGGGCCGGCGTGCCGTAGCGCGGGTGGACGGTCGCGAGCCGTCGGGGCATCAGGCCGTCGCGGCACATGGCGAAGAAGATCCGCGTCTGGCCATAGAGGATCACCAGGATCACGCTGGTGATCGCGACGACGGCCCCGAAGGCCAGGATCGCCGCGGCCCAGTCGAGTCCGGCACCGTTCTGGAGGGCGTCGGCCAGCGGGGCCTCGCTCTCGGCGAGCTCGTCGGCCGGCACCAGCCCGATCGCGCCGACGGCCACCAGGATGTAGAAGACCGTGGACACGACCAGGGAGCCGATGATCGCGATCGGCAGGTCGCGGCTCGGGTTGTGCGACTCCTCGGAGGCCGTGGAGACCGCGTCGAACCCGATGTAGGCGAAGAAGATCACCCCCGCCGCGGTCACCACGCCGTCGAAACCCTGCGGCGCGAAGTTGTCGAAGTGGCCACGCGTGAACGCCGTCGCCGCGGCCACGATGAAGAAGGTGAGCGTCACCAGCTTGATGACCACCATCACCAGGTTGACCCGGGCGCTCTCACTGGTCCCGCGGGCGAGCAGGAAGGTGATCGCCAGCACGACCACGACCGCCGGTACGTTGACGATGCCGCCGTTCTCCGGGGAGGTGGCCCAGTCGGTGGGGATGTCCACCCCGAAGGCGCTGTCGAGGAAGGCGTTGAAGTTCGCGCCCCAGCCGACGGCCACAGCGGCGACCGAGACGCCGTACTCCAGGATCAGGTCCCACCCGATGATGAAGGCGACAAGCTCGCCCAGCGTGGCGTAGGCATAGGTGTAGGCGCTGCCCGAGATCGGGACGCTCGAGGCGAGCTCGGCGTAGGACAGGGCCGAGAAGAGGCAGGTCACGGCCGCCAGCACGAACGACAGGATCACCGCCGGCCCGGCGTACGACGCGCCCTCGCCGATGACCACGAAGATGCCGGTGCCGATGATCGCGCCGACCCCGAGCGCGGTCAGGGACAGCGGCCCCACCGAGCGTGTGAGCTGGAACCCGCCGTGGGCCGTGTCGTCCACGACGGTGGTCGGATCCTTGGTTGCCCACAGCCCCGATGCCATGTCCGCACCCCTTCTGCCGGCGGCCGCGTGCCGGCCACTCCGGTCAGGGCAGTACCCCGACCGAGGGGGACGATGCCCGGCGGCAGGAGGGGGAAAGCGTCGACCAGGTCAGGGGTGCAGCGACATCGGCCCGTAGACCCGACGCTCCAGCTCGAACAGCGTGACGGCATCGACCCCGACCGCGGCCAGCTCGGCCCAGACCTCGCCGACCCACGACTCGGCCTCGGACTGCGTGGGGAAGCGCTGCCCCGACAGCTCCTCCGCGACGGCGACCTCGACGCCGGCCTCCGACTCGAGCCGCCACCACCACGGCCGCTCCTCCACGCTGGGTGGGCGGAACGTGGGCGGCTGGTCGGGGAGGATCACGACTCGCGGACCGAGGTGTCGACGAACGGCGGCTTGACCGACTGGAAGATCTCGCGCCGGCCGCGTACGTCGACGCCGAGCTCGGCCTCGGCGTTGACGAACGTCGGCACCAGCGCCAGCCCGATGCCCTTCTTGAGGGTCGGCGAGAACGTGCCGGAGGTGATGTCGCAGAGCGGGACGTCGGGCACGAGGGTGACGCCCATGCCGGGCCGCGGGATGCCCCGGCCGACGGCGAGCAGGCCACGCAGCCGCCGCTTCACCCCGGCCTCCTTCTCGGCGACGATCGCAGCCTTGCCCCAGAACGTCTCCTTGCCCCAGCCGACCGCCCAGCCGAGTCCGCCCTGGTTGGGCGTCGTGTCGAGGGAGATGTCCTGGCCGTGCAGCGGGTAGCCCATCTCGGTGCGCAGCGTGTCGCGGGCGCCCAGGCCGCAGGGCAGGATGCCGAACTCCTCGCCGGCCGCGAGCAGCGCGTCCCAGAGGCGGACGGCGATGTCGTTCTTCGCGATCAGCTCGTAGCCGCGCTCGCCGGTGTAGCCGGTGCGGCAGACCACCACGCCTCCGATGTCGGTCTCGTCCTGGCGGAACTCCGCCTCGACGAAGGACATGTAGTCGTGCCCCACGGGCAGGCCGAGCCGGGCCAGCACCTCGTCGGAGCGGGTGCCCTGGACCGCCAGCACGGCGTACTCCGTGTGGTGGTCGCGGATCTTCACCTCGGGCGGCGCCTGGGCGACCAGCCGGCGTACGACCTCGGCGGTGTTGGCGGCGTTGGGGACCAGCAGCACGTGGGAGTCGTTGTGGAAGTAGGCGATGAGGTCGTCGACGATGCCGCCGGTCTCCTCGTCGCAGCACAGGGTGTACTGCGCCTTGCCGTGCTGGATCCGGCCGAGGTCGTTGGTCAGGGTGGCGTTGACGTAGGCGGCGGCGCCGGGCCCGGAGACCAGCACCTTGCCGAGGTGGCTGACGTCGAAGACGCCGACCGACTCGCGCACGACGGTGTGCTCCTTGACGATGCCCGTCGGGTACTCCAGCGGCATCGACCAGCCGCCGAACTCGGCGAACTTGGCGCCGAGCGCCTGGTGGCGGTCGTGCAGCGGGGAGGTGAGCAGGTCCGTCATGGGCCGAACGTACCCCAGACGCACCCCGCAGCCGCCCCCGACCCGGCGGCTATCCTGCCCCGGTGACGAGCTACCTCCTCCGCAGCGCCAGCCCCGCCAAGACCAGGGCCGACGTCGTCGTCGTCGGGGTCGTCCAGCAGGGCAAGGGCGTGGCACTCGCCCCCGGCGCCGAGGACGTGTCCGCCGCCTTTGGGCGCCAGCTGCGACCCCTGCTCGCAGGGCTCGGCGTCAAGGGATCCGCCGGGGAGGTGACGCGGCTTCCTGGACAGCGCACGGTCTCGGCGGGCCTGCTGGTGCTGGTCGGCCTGGGCAAGGCCGACGACGTCGACGCGGGCGCCGTACGCCGTGCCGCGGGCGTCGCCGCCCGGTCGGTCACCAATGCCGCGTCGGTGGCGCTGGCGCTGCCGGCCGACTCGCCCGAGCTGCTGCGCGCGGTCACCGAGGGCTGGCTCCTCGGCGCCTACACCTTCGACCGCTACAAGCACGACACCGCCACCGAGGCCGATCCGCCCGGCTCGGTGAGCGTGCTGTCCCCGATCGCCCGCCAGGCAGACGCGGTCACCGCGTTCGACGAGGCGCAGGTGGTGGCCGCCGCGGTCGCCGCCACCCGTGACTGGGTCAACATGCCGCCGGGCGACTTCACCCCACCGCTCTTCGCCGACGCCGTCAGCGCGCTGCACGCTGCCGTCGGCAAGGAGCTCAAGGGCCGCGGCGCCCCCAAGCTGACCCTGACCGTGCACGACGAGCAGGCGCTCGCCGAGCTCGGCTGCGGCGGTCTCCTCGGCGTCGGCGGGGCATCGGCGGCGCCGCCCCGGCTCGTCGAGATCTCCTACCGCCCTCGCGACGCCGTGGCCCATCTGGCCCTGGTCGGCAAGGGCATCACGTTCGACTCCGGTGGCCTGACCATCAAGCCCGCGTCCGGCCTCACCACCATGAAGTGCGACATGGCCGGCGCCGCGGCCGTCGTCCAGGCCACCTACGCCGTGGCCCGGCTGGGCCTCCCGGTCCGGATCTCGGCGTTCGCCCCGATGGCGGAGAACATGCTGGGTGGTCGCGCGATGCGCCCGGGCGACGTGCTCACCATCTATGGCGGGCGCACCGTCGAGGTCACCAACACCGACGCCGAGGGGAGGCTGGTGCTGGCCGACGCGCTGGTGCGCGCCGTCGAGTCGGAGCCCGACGTCATCCTCGACGTCGCGACGCTGACCGGCCACATGGTCGTCGCGCTCGGCGACCGGGTGTCCGGGGTGATGGGCTCCGACGACGTCGTCGCCGACGTGCTGGCCGCAGGCCGGGTGGCGGGCGAGGGGCACTGGGCGATGCCCATCCCCGACGACATGGTCGAGCGGGTCAACGCCAGCAAGGTCGCCGACCTGCTCCAGCACGACTGGGTGCGCTGGGGCGGTGGGCTCTTCGCCGGCGCCTTCCTCCGCGAGTTCACCGGGGAGCGTCCCTGGGCCCACCTCGACATCGCCGGGCCGGCGTTCAACTCCGGCGGCGCCTACGGTCACGTCACCCCGGGCGGCACCGGCTTCGCCGTGGCGACGCTGGTCGACTATGCCCGCGCGCTGGCGACGGCCTAGCCGCGTCGACGCTCAGGCCTCCCCGGCCTTCTTGCGCCGGTTGTAGTCCCGCATCCGCTGCGGCACGCCCACCACGGCGGCGTCGTACGATGGCACCTGGCTGCGGTTGCAGAACTCGTGGGCCCACGACACCGAGGGCACCCGACGCCTGGTCCACTCGCCGTCGTGGGCGACCAGGAGGAGGGTCACGTCGCTGACGGCGGTCCGCGGCTCGACGAAGCCCTCGACCCCTCGACGCGAGGCGACGAAGTCGTGCAGGTGGACCTCGTCCTCCCGGCTCGCAGCGCGCACGGTGGTCGACCCGGTGCGCCACCGGTCACCGGACGGGCGCCGCATCCGCGGCCCCGAACCGGAGCGGAAGCGGTCGAACAGGCCCATGGGCACAGTGTGCCCGGTCGCTCCACGGCCCGGGGCCACGACCCGACGGGATGAGTGCAAAGATGACCCGGAGGAGCCCGGCCAGGATGGTCCGGTTGGGTACCACCCGGACGACGGAAGGAGCAGTGTGGCCGACTTCGACGTGCTCGTCCTCGGTGCGGGCTCGGGTGGCTACGCCTGTGCGCTCCGGGCCGCCCAGCTCGGCCTCACCGTCGGACTCGTCGAGCGAGACCGACTCGGTGGCACCTGTCTCCACGTCGGCTGCATCCCGACCAAGGCCCTCCTCCACGCCGCCGAGGTGGCCGACAGCGCCCGCGACGCCGCCGCGGTCGGCGTCCGCGCCAGCTTCGACGGCGTCGACATGGCGGGCGTCAACGCCTACAAGGACGGCGTCGTGCGTCGGCTGTTCAAGGGGCTCAGCGGCCTGGTCGCCGCCCGCGGCATCACCATGATCGAGGGCGAGGGGCGGATGACCGGCCCGCTGTCGGTGGCCGTCGGCGACACGATCTACACCGGCGAGCACCTGGTGCTGGCCTCGGGCTCCTACTCCCGTAGCCTGCCCGGCCTCGACGTCGACGGCGTGCGGGTGCTGACCTCCGAGCACGCGCTCGCGCTCGACCGTGTGCCGGCGTCGGTCATCGTCCTCGGTGGCGGGGTCATCGGCTGTGAGTTCGCGAGCGTCTGGCGCTCGTTCGGCGCCGAGGTCACCATCCTCGAGGCGCTCCCCCATCTGGTGCCGGCCGAGGACGAGGCCTCCGCGAAGGTCCTCGAGCGCGCCTTCCGCAAGCGCGGCATCGCGTTCCACACCGGCACCCGCTTCGAGGGCGTCAAGGTGACCGACGACGGCGTCGCCGTGACCGTCGAGGACGGCAGCGTCCACGAGGCCGAGCTGCTGCTGGTCGCGGTGGGCCGGGGTCCACGCACCGAGGGGCTCGGCTACGACGAGCAGGGGGTCGCCCTCGAGCGCGGCTTCGTCGTGACCGACGAGCGGCTGCGCACCAACCTCCCGGGCGTGTACGCCGTCGGCGACCTGGTCGCCGGCCTCCAGCTCGCGCACCGCGGATTCCAGCACGGCATCTTCGTCGCCGAGGAGATCGCAGGGCTCGATCCCCGTCCGATCGACGAGGCGGGCATCCCCCGCGTCACCTACTCCCATCCCGAGCTGGCCTCCGTCGGCCTCACCGAGGCCGAGGCGCGCGAGGCCCACGGCGACGTCGTCCGCACCCTCACCTACGACCTCGGCGGCAACGGCAAGAGCCAGATCCTGGGCACGCCGGGCTTCGTCAAGCTGGTCGCGCTCGAGGACGGGCCCGTCGTGGGTCTCCACCTCGTCGGCGACCGGGTCGGCGAGCTGATCGGCGAGGCCCAGGTCATCTACGGCTGGGAGGCCCACGCCGACGACGTCGCGCCGCTCGTCCACGCGCACCCGACCCAGAGCGAGGCGCTCGGCGAGGCCCACCTGGCCCTCGCCGGCAAGCCCCTGCACGCCCACCACTGACCCGACCACCCGCTGACCGAAGGACCAACGATCCCCATGGCGACCGAAGTCACCCTCCCCGCACTCGGCGAGTCCGTCACCGAAGGCACCGTCACCCGCTGGCTCAAGCAGGTCGGCGAACAGGTCGCGGTCGACGAGCCCCTGCTCGAGGTGTCCACCGACAAGGTCGACACCGAGATCCCCTCACCGGTGGCCGGGACTCTGCTGGAGATCAAGGCCCAGGAGGACGACACGATCGAGGTGGGCGCGGTGCTGGCGCTGGTCGGCGACGCCGCCGAAGGCGGCGACTCGGCTCCCGCGGAGCAGCCCGAGCAGGCCGAGCAGCCCGAGCAGCCCGAGCAGCCCGAGCAGGACGAAGAGCCCGCGGAGCCCGAGCCCGCCGCCGAAGAGCCCGCCGCTGAAGAGTCCGCCCCCGAGCAGCCCGCCGCGCCCGAGCAGCCCGCCGCGCCGGCCGCCGCCCAGGGGGGCGCGACGACCTCGGTCACGCTGCCGGCCCTCGGCGAGTCGGTCACCGAGGGCACCGTCACCCGCTGGCTCAAGCAGGTCGGCGACCAGGTCGCGGTCGACGAGCCCCTGCTCGAGGTGTCCACCGACAAGGTCGACACCGAGATCCCCTCGCCCGTCGCCGGCACCTTGCTGTCGATCACCGCCGAGGAGGACGCAACGGTCGCCGTGGGCGGCGAGCTGGCCAAGATCGGCGACGCGCAGGCCGCTCCCGCTGCCGAGCCGAAACCGCAGCCCAAGCCCGAACCGGCACCCGAGCCGAAACCGGCGCCCGAGCCCGAACCGGTGGCCGCCGCACCGGCACCGGCACCGGCACCGGCACCCACGCCCACGCCCACACCGAAGCCCGAACCGGGCCCCGCGGTGGCGGCAGCGCCGGATGCGTCGTCCGACGGCAGCCCCTATGTGACACCCCTGGTGCGAAAGTTGGCCTCCGAGAACGGCGTTGACCTCGGCGCGGTCAAGGGCACCGGGGTCGGCGGCCGCATCCGGAAGCAGGATGTGCTCGCCGCAGCGGAGGCCAAGAAGGCGCCCGCTCCGGCTGCCGCCCCCGCCCCCGCCGCCGCCCCCGCCGCCGTGGCCACGTCCGCTCCGGCCCCCGCGGCGGTCACCCCGGGACCGCTGGCGCATCTGCGGGGCACCACGCAGAAGGCCAACCGGATCCGTCAACTGACCGCCAAGAAGACCCGCGAATCGCTGCAGACCACCGCGCAGCTCACCCAGACCCACGAGGTCGACATGACCAGGATCGTGGCGCTGCGGGCCAGGGCCAAGGCGTCTTTCGCCGAACGCGAGGGCGTCAATCTGACCTACCTGCCGTTCATCGCGCGCGCCGTCATCGACGCCCTCAAGGCGCACCCGAACATCAACGCCAGCTACAACGAGGACAGCAAGGAGATCACCTACTACGACGCCGAGAACCTCGGCTTCGCGGTGGACACCGAACAGGGCCTGCTGTCCCCCGTCGTGCACAACGCCGGCGATCTGTCCCTGGCCGGGCTGGCGCGCGCGATCAACGACATCGCCGAGCGGGCGCGGTCGGGCAACCTCAAGCCCGACGAGCTGTCCGGCGGCACCTTCACCATCACCAACATCGGCAGCCAGGGCGCGCTGTTCGACACCCCGATCCTGGTTCCGCCGCAGGCGGCGATGCTGGGGACCGGTGCCATCGTCAAGCGGCCGCGGGTCGTCGTCGACGAGAACGGCAACGAGTCGATCGGCGTGCGCTCGATCTGCTACCTACCACTGACCTACGACCACCGGCTCATCGACGGCGCCGACGCGGGACGCTTTCTCACCACGGTGCGCAAGCGCCTCGAAGAAGGCGCCTTCGAGGCCGACCTGGGGCTGTGAGTCCCGTGGCACCCGCCACCGTCGCGATCGCCGGCTCCTCGGGCCTGATCGGCACCGCGCTGGTTTCCGCCCTGCGCTCCGCCGACCACCGCGTCGTGCGCATCGTACGGCGCGCTCCGTCGAATTCCGATGAGCTGCACTGGAATCCCGACGCCGGCCAGCTGGACCCCGGTGTGCTGTCCGGGGTCGACGCGGTGGTCAATCTGTGCGGGGTGAACATCGGCGGGTCGCGGTGGTCGGGGTCGTTCAAGCAGAGCCTGCGCGACAGCCGCATCGACCCCACCGAGGTGCTCGCCGCGGCCGTCGCCGAGGCCGGCGTGCCGACCCTGGTCAACGCCAGCGCGGTCGGGTACTACGGCGACACCCGCGGCCGCACGGTCGACGAGACCGCCCCGCCCGGTGCGGGTTTCCTGGCCCGGTTGTGCGTCGACTGGGAGGCCGCCACCGCCGCGGCCCGCGATGCCGGCGCGCGGGTGGTGCTGGCCCGCTCCGGCCTGGTGCTCGCGCCGTCCGGCGGGGTGCTGGCCCGGTTGCGGCCGCTGTTCAGCCTGGGGCTGGGGGCGCGACTGGGCAGCGGCCGGCAGTACATGCCGTGGATCAGCCTGGAGGACGAGGTCCGGGCGTTGATTTTCGCGCTGGGCGACGACGCGCTGTCCGGTCCGGTGAACCTGACCGGCCCGGCGCCGGTCACCAATGCCGAGTTCACCGGCGCGCTGGGCCGCGCGGTCAACCGGCCGACGCCGATGCTGGTACCCGGCATCGCGTTGCGCGCCGTGGTCGGCGAGTTCGCCGCCGAGGGCCTGCTCGCCGGACAGCGGGCCATTCCCACGGCGTTGGAGAACGCGGGATTCACCTTCCACCACAACACCATTGGTGAGGCGCTGCGGTACGCGACGGCACGGTCATGAGCGCCTCCGTCCGATCCGGCACCGGCCCGATCGACGTGCAACGGCTTGGCCTCGTCGACTACCGGGCGGCCTGGGATCGGCAGCGGGAACTGGCGGAGGCGCGGCTGGCCGGCGGCCCGGACACCCTGCTGCTGCTCGAACACCCGCCGGTGTACACGGCCGGGCGGCGCACCGAGCCGCAGGAACGGCCCGCGGACGGCGTGCCCGTCGTCGACACCGATCGTGGCGGCAAGATCACCTGGCACGGGCCCGGGCAGTTGGTCGGGTACCCGATCATCCGGCTGGCCGAGCCGCTGGATGTGGTGAATTTCGTTCGGCGCCTTGAGGAGTCGTTGATCGGCGTGTGCGCCGGGTTGGGTCTGCGGGCCGGCCGGGTCGACGGACGGTCCGGGGTCTGGCTGCCCGCCGACGGATCCCGGCCGGAGCGCAAGGTCGCCGCGATCGGCGTCCGGGTGGCCCGCGGCGTCACGCTGCACGGGTTCGCCCTGAACTGCGACTGCGACCTGACCGCGTTCGGCGGGATCATCCCGTGCGGGATCAGCGACGCCGGGGTGACCTCACTGACGGCCGAATTGGGCCGCCCCATCGGGGTAGAGGACGTCGTCGGGCCCGTCGCCCGTGCCGTCGCCGACGCGCTGGACGGGCGGCTGGCGGTAGGATCGCACCGGTGAGCGTCGTTCCCGAGGGCCGGAAACTGTTGCGGCTGGAGGTGCGCAACGCGCAGACCCCGATCGAGCGCAAGCCGCCCTGGATCAAGACCCGCGCCCGGATGGGCCCGGAGTACACCGAGCTCAAGGCCCTGGTGAAGCGCGAAGGCCTGCACACCGTGTGCGAGGAGGCCGGCTGCCCCAACATCTACGAATGCTGGGAGGACCGCGAGGCCACCTTCCTCATCGGCGGCGAACAGTGCACGCGGCGCTGCGACTTCTGCCAGATCGACACCGGCAAGCCGGCCGACCTCGACCGCGACGAACCGCGCCGGGTCGCCGAGAGCGTCGCCGCGATGGGCCTGAAATATGCGACCGTCACCGGCGTCGCGCGCGACGACCTGCCCGACGGCGGCGCCTGGCTGTACGCCGAGACGGTGCGCGCCATCAAGGAGCTCAACCCGGGCACCGGCGTCGAGTTGCTCATCCCCGACTTCAACGGCGACGCCGACCAACTGCGCGAGGTTTTCGATTCGCGGCCGGAAGTGTTGGCGCACAACGTCGAAACGGTGCCGCGCATCTTCAAGCGGATCCGCCCGGCGTTCCGCTACCGGCGCAGCCTCGACGTGCTGACCGCGGCCCGCGAGTACGGGCTGGTGACGAAGTCCAATCTGATCCTCGGGA
>CAZQCA010000069.1:0-14039 GCA_964591845.1 uncultured Nocardioides sp. | reverse complement strand
ACCCGGGCGCCCTGCGCACCCGGGCGGTCCGCGACGGCGACGACTGGGTGCTCGACGGACGCAAGATGTGGATCACGAACGGCTCGATCGCCGACGTCGCCGTGGTGTGGGCGCAGACCGACGAGGGCATCCGCGGGTTCGTCGTGCCGACGGCCACGCCCGGCTTCTCCGCCCCGGAGATCAAGCACAAGATGTCGCTGCGCGCCTCGGTGACCAGCGAGCTGGTCCTGGACGGCGTACGCCTGCCCGGCGATGCGGTGCTGCCGGAGGTGCACGGCCTGAAGGGACCGCTGTCGTGCCTCAACGAGGCTCGCTACGGCATCGTCTGGGGCGCGCTGGGGGCGGCTCGGTCCTCGCTCGAGTGCGCGCTGTCGTACGCCGGCGAGCGGGAGCAGTTCGGCAAGCCGATCTCCGCCTACCAGCTCACTCAGGCCAAGCTGGCCGACATGACGCTCGAGCTGGTCAAGGGCCAGCTCCTCGCGCTGCACCTCGGCCGCCGCAAGGACGCCGGCCGGCTGCGGCCGGAGCAGGTCAGCATCGGCAAGCTCAACAACGTCCGCGAGGCGCTGGAGATCTGCCGCACCGCGCGCACGATCCTGGGCGCCAACGGGATCTCGCTGGAGTACCCGGTGATCCGCCACGCCAACAACCTGGAGTCGGTGCTCACCTACGAGGGCACCGTCGAGATGCACACGCTGGTGCTGGGTGAGGCGCTCACCGGCCACGCCGCCTTCCGCTGACCATCGCCTCGGGTCGGTGGGCGCCTCGGGTCGGTGGGCGCCTCGGGTGGGTGGGCGTCGCGGGTGGCTAGGGTGAGGAGCATGCGTCGCCTGGCTGCTGCTGTCGTGGCGGCGACGCTGGGCGCGGCGACTCTGACGTCCTGCACCGAGGCGCCCGACCCGACGCTCGTGGCGTTCCTGCTGGGCAGCAGCACCTCGCCGCGGTGGAGCGAGGCCGACGAGCCGGCGTTCCGCTCCTACCTGGCCCGGACCTGCCCCGACTGCGAGTACGTCACCCGCAACGCCGACGGCGACCCGGACGTCCAGCGCCGCCAGCTCCGCGAGGTGCTCGAGCAGGGAGCCGACGTGGTCGTGCTCAACGCCGTCACCGGCGAGGTCGGCGAGGAGCTCGTCGTGCGGGCGGGGAAGGTGCCGGTGGTGGCCTACGACCGCTTCGTCGCGGGAGCCGACTACTTCGTGTCCTACGACGCCTCGGCGATCGGGACGCTGCTCGCGCGCGCCGTCGTACGCCGGGTCGGCTCGGGCGCGTCGGTGCTGCTGCTCAACGGTGCCCAGACCGACGCCAACGGGGTGGCGATCAAGACCGCGATGCACGAGGTCTTCGGCGAGGCGGAGGTCCGGATCCTCGCCGAGAAGGATCCCGCGACCTGGTCCGCCGACGAGGCCCGCACCTGGGTGGCGGCCGAGCTGCGCCGGCACCCGGCCCGGACCCTGGACGCGATCGTCGTCGCCAACGACACCCAGGCGGGCGGCGCGGCGCAGGCACTGACCGCGGCCCGGGTGACCCCCGCCGGCTGGCCACTGGTGACCGGCCAGGACGCCGACCTCGAGGCACTGCGTCGCATCGTCGCGGGCCAGCAGGCGCTGACCGTGTACAAGTCGTTCCCGCGCGAGGCCGAGCAGGCCGCCGACATCGCCGTCACGATCGTCACCGGGGGCACGGTGTCGGGCGCCGAGCAGGTCGAGGGGGTGCCGAGCTTCGTGTTCGAGCCCGTGGTCGTCACCCTGGCCAACCTCGCCGACACCGTGGTCCGCGACGGTGTCGTGAGCACCGAGCGGCTGTGCTCCGGACAGCTGTTGGCGCGCTGCGAGGAGCTGGGCCTGCGCTGAGACCGTGCCGGTCTCACGCGCGCTCCGCGAGCCTCACCGCGTCCTCCAGCATCAGCTCGAACCAGGCGTCGCCCTCGCCGAACGCCTGGGGACCGAACTGCTCGAACAGCTCGGTGGTGATGGCACCCAGCACGAGCGTCCACGCCGCCAGGCCGCGGCGGAGCGACCCGGCGGTCAGACCCGATGACGCGAACATCGGGTCGGCGAGCATCGCGTCGAAGGCCTCCGCCTCCCGGCGGCCCGCGGGTGGCTGCTCAGGTCGGCCGACCAGCGCCTCCACGAGCAGCCCCGGGACCCTCGTGCCCGCGGTGTTGGTGCGGTCGGCGGGGGCGTGGTAGCCGGGCACGGGCGAGCCGTAGATGAGTGCGTAGTCGTGGGGATGGTCGCGTGCCCACGCGTGGGTCGTCCGGGCGATGACCCGGAAGCGCTGCAGCCCCTCGACGTCGGCGGCGGCCAGGGCCTCCTCGCACCGGTCGGCGAGGTCGTCGTACGCCGCCACGATCAGGCGGGTCAGCAGCTCGTCGCGGCTCTCGACGTAGCGGTAGACCGCGGAGGAGACCATGCCGAGCTCGCGAGCGATCGCCCGCAGCGAGAGGGCGGCGGCGCCGTACTCCGCGAGGTGGCGGCCCGCGACCGCGAGGATCTCCGCCTCGATGGCGGCGCGGTTGCGTGCGCGGATCCCGGGGGCATCTGTCATGGCGCCATCGTGCCACATGATGCGAGCACGAGACTAAAAAGAGAGCAATGCTCTTGCTTTTCGGTTCGCGAAGGTGTTGAGTGGTAGCAATCGAGAGCAGTGCTCACACAAGGAGCGGGTCATGGGCAGGTACGTCGTCGTCGGAGCGGGTGGGATCGGTCGCGGGGCGGCCGCAGCGCTGGCCGGACAGGGTCACGAGGTCGTCATGGTGACCCGCAGCGGCACCGACCCCGGCCTGGAGGGGGTGCGTGCCGTGGCCGGCGACGCCGGCGACGCCGCCGGGCTGACGGAGACGGCGACCGACGCGGCGGCGATCCTCAACGCGATGAACCCCCGCCAGTACCACACGTGGGCTCGCGACTGGCCGCCCGTCGCGGCTGCGCTGCTCGCCGCCGCGGAGCGCACGGGCGCGGGCCTGGTGACCGTGTCCAACCTCTACCTCTACGGGCGGGTGGATGCGCCGATGACCGAGAGCACGCCGGTGCGCCCCGAGGGGGCCAAGGGGAGGATCCGGGCGCAGATGTGGGACGACGCGCTGGTCGCACACCGGGCCGGACGCGTCCGGGCGACCGAGCTACGTGCCTCGGACTACTACGGGCCGGGCGCGGGCTCGCGCACGAGCGTCGCGAACGAGTTCGTCATCAAGCGCGCGATGAACGGCAAGCGGGTCTGGCTGGTCGAGGGTGGCCCCGACGTGCCTCACTCGTGGACCTACCTGCCCGACATCGGGCGCTTCGCGGCCACGCTGGCCACCGACGACCGGTCCTGGGGCCGGGTCTGGCACGTCCCGACCGAAGCTCCCCGCACGGCTCGTGAGCTGGCCCGGGACGCCGCGGCGGTGACCGGCCACGACGCACCGGCCGTGACGCCGCTGCCCCGCCTCGTCAGGCGCGCCCTGCGGGTGGCCCCCGTCATGCGCGAGCTCGACGAGACCGCCCACCAGTTCGAGCGCCCGTTCGTGCTCGACGGCTCTGCGGCCGAGCAGACCTTCGGCTTCCGGGCGACCCCGTGGGAGCAGGGCCTCGCGGCCACGGTGGCGGCCCTGCGCGGGTGAGCGCCAGGATCAGCCCAGCCTGGACGCCTCCACGGGAGGCTCCACCGGGAGTCCGGTCGGCGGCGTGCTGTCCAGCCGGCTCGGCCACCAGATGCGACGCCCCAGGTCGAGGTTGAGCGCCGTCACCAGCACCGACCGCACGACCAGGGTGTCGAGCAGCACGCCGAGTGCCACGGCGACGCCGATCTCGGCGAACGCCACCAACGGGAGCGTGCCGAGGACCAGGAACGTGCCTGCGAGCACGATGCCTGCCGAGGTGATCACCCCACCGGTGGCGGCGAGGGCGACCAACGAGCCCTGGCGGGTGCCGCGCTCGGCGGTCTCCTCGCGCACCCTCGTCATCAAGAAGATGTTGTAGTCGATGCCGAGCGCGACCAGGAACACGAAGACGAACAGCGGCAGCGACGCGTCCGCGCCGGCGAACCCGAAGGCGTAGTGGAACAGGAGCGCCGAGAGCCCCAGGGCCGCGGCGAAGCTGAGCAGCACCGTCGCGACCAGCAGGATCGGCGAGACCAGTGCCCGCAGGAGCAGGATCAGGATCACCAGCACGGCGAGCAGCACCGCCGGGATGACCACCGTGTTGTCTCGCGCCGACGCCTTCTCGATGTCGTCGAAGATCGCGGTGGTGCCGGTGACCAGCGCATCCGCGTCGGGCACACCATGGACGGCGTCACGCGCGGCGTCGACCGTCGCGAACGCGGCGTCGGAGGTGGCGTCGCCCTCGACCGGGGCCGTCACCAGGGACACGTCGCCCTGGACCACGGGATCGCTCGCGGGGCCGAGCCCGTCGACGGTGCCGAGTGCTTCGGCCACGGCCGCGCCCTGGTCGGCGTTGGCCACCACCTGCACCGGGTTGCCCTGGTCCGGGAAGCCGTGGTCGGTGAGCATCTGCTGCCCGATGACCGAGTCGAAGTCCTTGGTGTAGGACTCCTCGGTCGTGAGCCCGTTGGCGTCGAGCTTGAACAGGCCCAGGCAGGCGATGGCCAGGATGACGGTGGTGCCGACCCAGACCTTGCGGGGCTTGCCGTTGATCCAGTGACCGACGCGCGCCCACAGGCCGGTGGCGGTCGGCTCGCTCGAGCCGAAGTGCGGCCTCTTGGGCCAGAAGATCCAGCGCCCGAAGATGACCAGGAGAGCGGGCAGCAGGGTGATCATCACGAGCAGGGCCACCGCCACGCCGATCGCGAGCACCGGCCCCAGGCCCGCGGTGGAGTTCATCTCGGCGAACAGCAGGCAGAGCATGCCGACCACGACGGTCGACGCACTGGCGATCAGGGCCGGCGAGGCTCGGTGCAGCGCGAACGCCATCGCCTCGTGGCGGTCCTCGTGACGGCGCAGCTCCTCGCGGTAGCGGGCCACCAGCAGGAGGGCGTAGTCGGTGCCGGCGCCGAAGACCAGCACGGTGAGGATGCCCTGGCTCTGGCCGTTGACGGTGAGCCCGGCGTCCCTGGCGAGGAAGTAGATCACGGCCTGCGCGACGGTCAGTGCCGTGCCGGCGGAGAAGATCGGGAGGATCCACAACAGGGGGCTGCGGTAGGTGACCAGCAGGATGATGATCACGACCCCGACGGTGCTGAGGAGCAGGGTCGAGTCGATGTCACCGAAGACCTCGGCCTGGTCGGCCGCCTGGCCGCCGGGCCCGGTGACGTAGACCTTCGGGCCGCCGTCCGACTCGGCGATCTCCTTGATCTCGTCGACCTTGTCGGGCATGAAGTTCCAGCCGTTCTTGCCCAGGTCGAAGGTGACGACGGTCTGCATCGCCTGACCGTCCTCGGACGGGAAGGGGCCCTGGACCTCGCCGACGACGCCGTCGAGCCCGGCGAGCGCCTGAGCGTCCTCGGCGGCTGCGGCCATGTCGTCCTCGGTCAGGCCCTCGGTGCGCTCGTAGGCGACGACAGTAGGGATGGCGTTGGGGCTCTGGAAGGCCGACAGCTTGTCGAGCGCCTTGGTCGACTCCGCGCTGGCGGGCAGCCACGACGAGGCCTCGTTGTTCTGCACATCGGCCAGCTTCTGGGAGTACATGGAAGCGCCACCGACGGCGATCAGCCAGAAGGCGAGGACGATCCACTTGGTCACGGTGCCGGTGAGCTTGCCGGCGATCTGTCGATGCATGTGCTCCAGTTCACCAGAAGTCACCGACAGTGTGCATCCGGGATTACCCCGAGACCCCCTCACCGCTCTCGGGGTACGCCGGAGGGAGGGGCATCCCTCGCTCGGAGAGCACCGCTCGCGCCCGGTCGGGGTAGTTGGTGATCAACCCGTCGACCCCGACGTCCACCAGCGAGCGCATCGTGGCCACGTCGTCCACGGTGTACGGCACCACGAGTAGACCGGCGTCGTGGGCCGTCTCGACCAGCGCGGACGTCGTGAACGGCCGGTAGGCCGGGTCGTCGACGCCGGACGCGAACGGGTAGCCGTGGGCCGGCGAGATCGCGTGGAAGCCCTCGTCGGCGACCGCCGCCGCCAGGTCGTCGACGCGCGCGAGCCGGACGCCGCCCAGCCACGGGGAGGGATCGGGGCGCCCGGCGGCGAGGTACTTGGGGGCCGCGAGGACGGTGAGCCGGAGCCGGGGCTCGGCCTCGCGCACCAGACGCAGGCACGCCCAGTCGAAGCACTGCACGGCCACCCGGTCGACCAGGCCGGCGCGGCGCACGTGGTCGACGACGACCTCCGCGAACCGCTCGCGGGGAGCCGTCTCGTGAGGTGCCAGGGCGTCGAACTTGGTCTCGATGTTGAAGCGCACGTCGGCGCCACGGTCGGCCACGAGGGCGAACAGGGCGTCGAGCGTGGGGATCCGCGCCGACGGCACCGGGGGCCGGTCGGGGAACGCCGCCAGGATCCGCGAGCCCGCGTCGACGGTCTCGAGCTGAGCCAGGCCCAGGTCGGTCACGAGCCCTCCGACGTAGGGGAAGAAGGGGTCCTCCTCGGAGGCCGGTCCCGTGTCGGCGTACTTCTCGGCGCCGAGGCGGCGGTCGTGGACTACGACGGGGACCCCGTCGAGGCTCACGTGCACGTCGCACTCCAGCGTCGAGACCCCGAGCGCGAGCGCCCCGGAGAAGGCCGCCAGCGTGTTCTCGGGCCGGAGTCCGGCACCACCGCGGTGGGCCTGCAGGTCGAAATGACCCGTCCCGTCGGTCACAACCCGAGGGAGCGGCCGATGATCTCCTTCTGGATCTCGGTGGTGCCGCCGTAGATCGTCTGGACGCGCGAGTCGAGGAAGGCGCGGGCGATGGGGTACTCCGTCATGTAGCCGTAGCCGCCGTGCAGCTGCAGCCCGCGGTCGACCAGCTTGACCTGGAGCTCGGTGGTCCACCACTTGGCCATCGACGCGGTCGCGGCGTCGAGCTCTCCGCGCACGTGCTTGGCCAGGCAGTCGTCGACGAAGACGCGTGCGATCCGGGTCTCGGTGGCCATCTCGGCCAGCATGAAGCGGTTGTGCTGGAAGCGCCCGATCGGACGGCCGAACGCCTGCCGGTCGCGGGCGTAGGAGACCGACTCCTGGAGCACCCACTCGCACGCCGCCGCGGCCGAGACCGCCATCGACATCCGCTCCTGCGACAGGTTGGTCATCAGCTGGGCGAAGCCGGTGCCCTCGCGACCCAGCAGATTGTCCTTCGGCACGCGCACGTCGGTGAAGGACAGCTCGGCGGTGTCCTGGGCGTGCTGGCCGATCTTGTCGAGGTTGCGGCCGCGCTCGAAGCCCTCCATGCCGCGCTCGACGACGATCAGGGAGATGCCGGCATGGCCGGCGTCGGGGTCGGTGCGCGCGACGACCACGACCAGGTCGGCGAGGATGCCGTTGGAGATGAACGTCTTCTGCCCGTTGAGCAGGTAGTGGTCGCCCTTGTCGACCGCGGTCGTGCGGATGCCCTGGAGGTCCGAGCCGGCTCCCGGCTCGGTCATCGCGATGGCGGCGATCAGCTCGCCCGAGCACAGCCCCGGCAGCCACCGCTGCGCCTGCTCCTCGGTGGCGCTCTGCGCGAAGTACGGCGCGATCATGTCGTTGAACAGCGGGAACGCGCAGCCATGGACGCCGCGCGGCACCATCTCCTCCGCGATCACCGCGTTGAAGCGGAAGTCGTCGACGCCGCCGCCGCCGTACTTCTCCGGCAGCTGGAGCCCCAGCAGCCCGTGCTCGCCGGCCTTGGCCCACACGGCCCGGTCGACGACGCCGGCGGCCTCCCACGCCTGGTGATGGGGCACGACCTCGCGGTCGAGGAAGGCGGCCACCGACTCGCGGAAGGCGTCGTGCTCGGGCTCGAAGACCGGCCGGCTGGCGCTCACGACACCATCTCCTTCACCTGCTCGACGATCGCTGCCGGGTCGGCGCCCACGGGCGTGACCGACAGGTTGGTGACGCCCGCCTCGCGGAAGGCGGCGATGCGCTCGGCGACGTAGGACGGTGCGCCGACGAGGTTGGCCGCCTCGAGCCAGTCCGTCGGGATGAGTGCCTCGGCCTCGCGCTTCTTGCCGGCGAGGTAGAGGTCCTGGATCTGCTCGGCCTCCGCCTCGTAGCCGAAGGCGCGGGCGGTGTCGTTGTAGAAGTTGCGGCCCTTCGCGCCCATCCCGCCGACGTAGAGCGCGAAGTAGGGGCGCACGAAGTCGAGGAGCGCCTTGGTCTCAGGGCCCTCGCCGATCGCCACCATGCCGCCGGCGCAGATCTCCAGCGGCGCCAGGTCCGGGGAGCGCTGCGCTGCCCCCGCCGCCAGGGACCCGCCCCAGACGGCGCCTGCCCGCTCCGGGTGGAACAGGTGGGGGATCCACCCGTCGGCGATGCGGGCGGTCTGCTCGACGCTCCTCTGGCCCAGCGCGGCGAGGTAGATGGGGATGCTGTCGCGCTCGGGATGGGTCAGGATCTTCAACGGCTTGCCCAGCCCGGTCACGCCGCCCCGCTCCCGGGTGAGCGGGAGCGGGTAGAGGCCGTCGGAGGTGAGCACCTCGCGCCGCAGCCCGCGCCTGACCAGGTCGACGATCTCCCGGGTGCGCGCCAGCGGCTGGTCGTAGGGCACGCCGTGCCAGCCCTCGATCACCTGGGGCCCCGAGGCGCCCAGTCCGAGGATGGCCCGCCCCTCGGACACGTTGTCGAGGCCGGCTGCGGTCTGGAGGAGCGCGCCGGGGGTGCGGGAGTAGATGTTGAGGATCGCGGACCCGATCTCGACCCGCTCGGTCCGGGCCGCCAGGTAGCCCATCAGCGTGGGTGCGTCGAAGCCGTAGGCCTCGGCCACCCAGACCCCGTCGAGCCCCGCCTTCTCCAGGGCGGCCACCTGGTCGGCCGCCTCCCGGGGGTTGCCGGCGTACATCAGCGGCAGCGAGACCTTCACGGCCGCGACGCTAGCAGGGCGAGCCGGCGGAGGAGCCTCCCGGACGGAAGCGGCTCAGAGCGGAGGCGGCACCGGGCCGAAGCTGCGCGAGCACGAGGCTCCCGCGCAGGTGCGGAGGGCCGCGGCGCGCTTGCGCATCTCGCGCAGCACCGGCTTGTAGCGCGGGTCCTTGGCGCGGTTGTGGATCTCGTAGGGGTCCTTGACCCGGTCGTAGAGCTGCTCGAACCCGTTGGTCACGTCGCGACCGTAGGTGTAGCGGTCGGTGCGGGCGCCGCGGATGCGCCAGCTGTCGAACGTGGTCGGCTCGCGGCCGGTCTGGATCAGCTGGGTGTCGCGCCACGGGAGCGCGTCGCCGCGCAGCAGCGAGGCGAACGACGCCCCGTCGACGAGCCGCTCGGGGGTCGCCTGGGCGAGCTCCGCGATCGTCGGTGCGAGATCGGCCAGGGTCACCGGGAGGTCGGAGCGGGTCGTGCCCGCGGCGCTCGGCACCCGCACCGAGAACGGGATCGCCATCGACTCGCGGAAGATGTAGTTCTTGTGGGAGAGACGGTGCTCGCCGAGCAGGTAGCCGTTGTCGGAGACGAAGAAGATGTAGGTGTTGTCGAGCTCGCCGAGCGCGTCGAGCTGGTCGACGAGCTCCTGGACGTTCTGGTCGGCCGCCTGCAGCGCCTCGATCCGCGAGGTGAAGCGCTTCTGCATCTCGAACGCGGAGACCTTGGGGACGTGGGTCTCCTTGGGCTGATCGGAGACGTTGCGCTCGTTGAACGACTTCTTCCTCAGCACCGGCAGGGTGACGTTGGACAGCGTCCCCTGGAAGCGTGGGGCCGCGTAGGAGTACTCCGTCTCGCCGGTGCGCTTCTTGGCCCGGTGGGGGGCGTAGTTGGAGATCCACACGAAGAACGGCTTGGGCCCGGCGAACTCGTCGACGTAGGACCGGGCGTAGGCGTTGGTGATGTCGTCGACGTAGCCGTGGCGGACCAGTGGCTGGCCGTCGTTGTAGTAGCGCGTGGTCATGAAGTCGGTGCCGCCGACGTAGGGGTTCCAGTGGTCCCAGCCCTCCGGCTGCCCGTACTTCTCGGTGTAGCCGTTGAGGAACTTGCCCGCGAGCGCGGTCTGGTAGCCGGCGTCCTGCAGCCAGCGACCGATCGTGTTGTCGGGGTCGATCAGCGCGTGGTAGCCGCCGTTGACGCCCGAGTTGTGGTGGACGCCGTTGTTCTGGCCGTACTGCCCGGTCAGCATCTCGGCGCGGGCGGGGCAGCACAGCGAGTGCGGCGACTGGCCGTCGGTGAACTCGAAGCCGTGACCGTTGACCAGCTCGCGGACGATGGGCATCCACTGCATGTCGTAGGTCGTCTGGTCGTCGGTGCTGATGAGGATGATGTTGGGCCGGTCGTCCGGCGGGGTCCCGCGGGCCTCGGTCCGGGTCTGGGGTGCCGCCAGCGCGATCAGGCAGGCTGCGGTGAGCAGCCCCACGCCGGTGCGGACGAACGTCCCCAGACGCATGTGCGAGTCTCCCCGTGGGTCGAGTGCCGGATGGTGCGGATCGATCAGCTGGACGGTGGTGCGGCACAGCCTTCGCGCGCAGAGGGCAGCGGACGACGGTGGCCGCAGGCTGGCCCGTTCACGATATCGGACCGTCCGTGGATTTTCGGATTCCTCGGCAACGTCGCGGGGGTCCGTGCGACGGTCAGGAGTCGGCCCGGGCGGCCCTCCCGATGAGGAACGGGAGCACCGCCAGGAGGGTGAGGGCGAGGGCAGCGGCGCAGGCCGCGGTCACCAGCCCCGCGGTCCGCCCGACGACCACGTCGACGATCAGGGTCACCACGCCGCCGACGAGGGAAGAGACCGTCACGGCCGCCGAGATGAGCGCGACGTGCGCTGCGCCCACCGTGCGTTCCTTCTCGCCGTCGCCCGACAGTCTGCGGTGCACCGCGACCGGCGTCATGACGATCAGGATCGTGAGACCGGCCAGCACCACCAGGACCAGGTAGAACGTCCGCTGGAGGTCGTCGAGGTCGGCGAAGGAGCTCTGGAACGGCAGCGTGAGCAGGAACCCGGCGGTCAGCTGGGCACCGGTCTGCATGACCCGCAGCTCCTGGAGCTGCTCGTCCCAGCGGCGGTCCATCTCCTCGTGATCGTCCGGCATGGGGGTGTGGTTCCCCCTGCGGCGCGCGCCATGCCCGGCCCTAGAGTGGCGAGGTGAGCAGCAGCGCCGCCCTGGTGGCCCGGATCCGTGAGGCCGTGATCGGCGACGACGAGGTGATGGACGGTCCCTACGGTCCGCGGCGCGTGACCTACGCCGACTACACCGCCTCGGGTCGGTCGCTGACGTTCCTCGAGGACTTCCTCCGCCACGAGGTGCTTCCGCGCTATGCCAACACGCACACCGAGGCCAGCGGCACCGGCCTGCAGACCACGCGGCTGCGCGAGGATGCCCGGCGGTTGGTGCACGCCGCGGTCGGCGGCGACGACGACACCGTCGTGATCTTCACCGGCTCGGGCTGCACCGGGGCGATCGACAAGCTGGTGGGCATCCTGGGCCTGCGGGTGCCGTCGGCACTGGAGGACCGCTACCACCTGACCAAGGCCATCCCGGCCGACGAGCGCCCGGTGGTCTTCGTCGGGCCGTTCGAGCACCACTCCAACGAGCTGCCCTGGCGGGAGTCCATCGCCGACGTCGTCACGATCCCCGAGGACGCCGACGGGCACATCGACCAGGCGGTGCTCCGTGCCGAGCTCGAGCGGCACGCCGGCCGGCCGCTGCTGATCGGGTCCTTCTCCGCCGCGAGCAACGTCACCGGCATCGTGTCGGACACCTACGGCATCGCCGCGCTCCTGCACGAGCACGGCGCCCTGTCGTTCTGGGACTTCGCGGCCGCGGCGCCGTACGTCGACGTCGAGATGTCGCCAGTCGGCCGGCCGGGAGCCCACAAGGACGCGGTCTTCCTGTCCCCGCACAAGCTGATCGGCGGGCCGGGCACGCCCGGCGTGCTCGTCGTACGACGGGAGCTGCTGGCCAACCGGGTGCCGGTCGTGGCGGGCGGCGGCACCGTGGCCTACGTCAACCCGTCCGAGCACCGCTACCTCGACGACCCCGCCCACCGCGAGGAGGGCGGCACCCCGGCCATCGTGGAGTCGATCCGGGCCGGACTCGTCTTCCAGCTCAAGGCGGCGGTCGGAGTCGAGGAGATCCAGCGCCGCGAGGAGGAGATGCTGGCGAGGGCCCTCGCCGCCTGGGCCGAGGAGCCGTCGCTGGAGGTGCTCGGCAACCTCGCCGCGCGACGGCTCTCGATCGTGTCGTTCATGGTGCGGGGGCCGTCGGGCAGACGGCTGCACCACAACTTCGTGGTCGCGCTGCTCAACGACCTCTGCGGCATCCAGACGCGAGGAGGCTGCTCCTGCGCCGGGCCCTACGGGCACCGTCTGCTCGGCATCGACATCGAGCGCTCCCACGAGTTCGAGTCCGAGATCGCGGTCGGTTGCGAGGGCATCAAGCCCGGTTGGGTGCGCGTCAACTTCAACTACTTCATCGACGAGGAGGTCTTCACCTATCTCGTCGAGGCCGTGCGCCTCGTCGCGCGGGACGGCTGGCGGCTGCTCGGCGACTACCGCTTCGACCCGGCAACCGGCCTGTGGCACCACCACCGGGGCGCCGTGGAGCCGCCGTTGCGCCTCACCGACGTGTCCTACGACGACACGGGGTCGATGACCTACCCGCGCCACGGCACCACCGCGCCGGTGGCCGCGCTCGCCGGCTACCTCGACCTGGGCAGGCGGATCCTGGCCGATGCCACACCCCCAGACCTGGCGGACGCCCACGTCTCCGACAACTTCGACCACCTGCGGTGGTTCGAGCTCCCGCGGGAGTGCTACGCCGGCTGAGCTGCCGGACCGTCACGGTCGGGCAGAGTGCCCGGGCTCGCCTCGGGTGCGCTGGTCCTCCTTCATCCCCGCCTCGCGGAGATGGCGGCGCCCACCCGTGAGGTCGTCGCGCACCGCGGCCTCGAGCTCGCGGAACAGGCTCCAGTAGCCCTCGTCGTACTCCTCGACGATCTGGAAGGTCCAACGACCCTCCAGCACGTTGCGGCCGAACAGCTCACGCTCGAGCCGGTCGGCCCACTCCGCGTGTCCGGCGTCGCGGAGCATCGGCAGGGCATTCTCGACGTGCCGGTTGCCCTCGCCCGTGAGCTGGTGGAAGGCGTAGAGGTGCCCTCGAGCCCACTCGGTGACCTCGAGCGCCTTGGTGAGCTCGCCCACCGCGTCGACGGTGGCGGGCGTGACCCCGTCGGGGACCCGATGCTCGCGTGCAGGTTGGTCGCTCATGGTCGGGTGGTACCCCGCGGGCGGGGGCCCACCCCGTCAGCGCCCGAGGCCCGCGACGACCTCGGCGCCGGGCAGTCTGACGAGCAGGTCGCCGGGGAGCAGCAGCTTGGAGCGGCGTACGCCGGACCCGATGATCGCGACGGGCTCGGTCTCCAGCCGGGCGTCCACCAGGAGCCGCCAGCCGGTGGGCAGCCCGAGCGGGGTGATCCCGCCGTACTCCATGCCCGACTCCTCGACGGCGCGATCCATGGGGAGGAAGGAGCACTTGCGCACGTCGAGCAGCTTGCGGACGGTCGTGTTGACGTCGGCCCGGGTGTCCGCGGAGACCACGCACGCGGCGATCCGCTCCTCTCCGTCGCGCCGGCCCATCACGACCACGCAGTTGGCGCTGGCGGCGAGCGGCAGGTCGGCGGCCTCGCACAGCGCGGCCGTGTCGGCCAGGTCGGGGTCGATCTCGACCACGCCGACGCGATCGGCGTCGGTGAGGCCGCGCAGGGCGTCGGCGACCGGCGGCGCGACGAGGTCGAGCCGGTCGAGCGCGGGCACGGAGGTGAGGGTGCCGAGGGTCAGGGACATCGACGCAGGATTCTGCCACCTCGAGGGTGCCCCCGCCGCCGGACATGGACGGAGGGGCCGCGCTTCCCCCGAAACGCGGCCCCTCCTGGGGGAGGGCGGGGGTCCTCACTCCTCGGGGACCACCGCCCACAGCACGACGTAGGCGACGAGCAGACTGCCGAAGCCGAACACCGCGCCGAGCACGGTCAGCGCGCGCTCGAGGGTGACGTCGATGCCGA